>JAQWWC010000036.1 GCA_029249645.1 Pseudomonadales bacterium | reverse complement strand
AGTTCGCACTCGCTCGCACATCATGTGAAAGGGCGATAACGTTTCGGCCTTCACCGCTGGCGTATCACTTGGAAAGGTCAAGATGGCATTAACATCAAAATGTGCAATAAAAAAATCCGGATCCGCACTCTGAAAGACCACGACCCGAATACTGTCATCCCCCTCAACCTGTTCGGTCACCGCAACAAGCTCTTGATACAGTCTCGGCGTCATCACATTGACAGGTGGGTTATCGATGGTGACAAAACAAACCCCGTTTTGCTGGTCCAGCTTAAGCGTTTCAAATGCAGCCATAGGATTCTCCTTTTCCGACTGATCATGCCATACTTGCTGGCAATTTTGGGATCTAACAAACCGGCTTAGGGCAGTGGATTATGCGAAACGTTATTGCTGTTTGTGTGTTAACAATACTGACCAATCTGGCGTTAGCGGCCCCGCCACTTAATATTTTATTAACCAATGACGATGGCTATCTAGCACCTGGTATTCGAGCGCTCCGCACAGCCCTACTCGACGCTGGACATAGGGTATCTCTCATCGCACCCGCAACCAATCAAAGCGGCAGCGGCACTAGCATCACCAGCGAAGGCGTTTCTTACACCAGTCACGGCAATCAAGTTTGGAGCGTCGCGGGCCGGCCGGCGGACGCCGTTCGGCTAGGGATCGGGCATATCATGCAGGACAACCCACCTGATATTGTAGTATCCGGTATCAACTTCGGGCAGAACGTTGGACAAGATGTCATCGTCTCGGGCACCGTTGGCGCAGCCGTGACCGCCGTGCAACTGGGCTTTCCTGCCATTTCGGCCTCCGCTGAAATCAATTTCGATGAAGCCGCTACCGGTTTTCCTAGCACCCTGACCACATTCCCGTGGGCCGCCGCATTGGTTGCCGACCTCATCCGAGATCCAAGAGCGCGTTTTGAGGGCCGGTTTTTGAACCTAAACTTCCCAACCCAAAAAAAGTTGAAAGGCTTCAAGCAAGCCAGGCTTGCAGCATCTTCTATCCTGTCTATCGATTTCAAAGAAATCGACCAAGGACTCTGGCGCGCCGGATACGAAACGGATCCAGGCGACGAGCCCAACTCTGACCGACCGTTACTTGGCGAAGGCTATATCACCGTCACCCAGCTTGGCATCAGTTACGAGCCCGTCGCTCTGCCCTCAACGGATTTATCTTGGATTGAATCGATCACGATTGAGCCCAAAGCCGGGGACGGCCAATCGGTTGCACCGTAAACGCTCGATTAGTTCAACGGCCCCTGTTGCGAGATCCGGTACATCAAGACCGCTGCGCGCTCAATCAACATCGGCAACGTGTTAAGGTCGATTTCCTCGTTTAAAGCATGGGCGCCCCTGCCCTCAATCCCAATGCCGTCGAGTGCATCGACATAGCCTGCAACAAAGGAAATATCGGCGGCGCCGCGTTTACCAGGATCGAAGGCGGTAACCGGTCCATATCCTAAGTCCTGACTGGCCTGACTCAGCAGCGCGAGCAGTGCCTGATTACCGTCGGTCGGGGCCATAGCGGGATAGCCATCCGTAAAGGTAATTTCCGCTGAGGTTTTCGGCAAATTATTCTGGGTTGCAATCGACAGCATTGTCGCGCGGGCGCGTAACTCCTGTTCTCGGCTCAACGTCCGAAGGCCACCTTGAACAACGACCGATTGCGCAACCACATTGGTTTTACCGAATACCCGGCCGGCATTTAGAGACGCTTCGTAATCGACCTCAGTACCGCCCGCAATAATGCCCGGATTAAACGTTAAGTATTGCTCACCTGTTAACTGCTCATGAAAGCCGGTTAAGATCCTTGCCGCCTCAAAAATCGCACCACTGCCAACCGCCTCGCTAAAGATCATCGATGAATGCGCGCGTTCTCCTGCCACGGCTAACCGCCAGCCGCTGGAGCCACGACGCGCAACCGTTGCCGCATTAAGGCTGGTGGCATATTCAAATCCCAAACCAACATCGCAAGATTTTGCCGCATCAATTAAATGTGCTCGGCTGATTGATTTTGGCAAGCCTGACTTTTCCTCATCGCCAATGAGCGCAACAATATAGCGACCCTCATCCAAGACGCCTGCGGCTTTTAATGCCTTGAGCGCATACAGAATGACCACATCACCGCCCTTCATATCGCTCACGCCCGGCCCGATGGCCTTATCGCCGTGCCTCACGAAGGTTTGGAAAGGACTACTGGCCTCGAAGACGGTATCCAGGTGGCCAATGAGCAATTGGCATACCCCAGGTCCACCATTGTCCGCAAACAGATGACCGGCTCGGTCAACTGCGCTCATATCATGCCAAGTGGTCTCAAAGCCCAAGGCTTTTAACTCTTGATCGAACACATCGGCCACTTGTTTTATTCCAGAATGGTTCATCGTACCGCTATTAATATTGACCACCCGCTCGAGGAGCGCTGTCGCAGGCGCTTTTTGTTGCCTGGCGATTTCAGCCAAGCGGGACTCTACCGGCGTCAGTTCAGCGACCACGAAAGGCGGACCCATAATTGAAACGACAAGTAACCAAGACAAACCGTACCTAATCAGCCCAAGTGATCTGGTTTTCATAAAGCGTCGCCTCCTAAAAATATCCAAAAAAAAGGGCGCCAAGCGCCCTTTTTTAACTAAGCAGCTTCCTAGCCACCAAATCGACGCGTGACATCAAAACCCCAGTACCGCGGGTAGAGGCGCTCGCCAGTAGTTCGATAGTTTGAAGATTCTGTCGAAATTCCGATCCCACGGAACGACCGTTCATCTGTAACATTGTCAACAAACAACCTCGCCACCCAACGATCCGCATTGTCCTTCCAACTAACGCTAATATCGACCCGTTTACGCGAGGGTACGAGGTCGGTAACCCGTTTAAAGGCTGATGACGCGTATTCGCCGGTATAGCTGTAGGTTGCATTTAGAGCCCACATCCCACTAGCCGTTGGGATTTCATAGCTGCCATAGATTGTCGCTTTCTGCTTCGGAATGCGCTTCAAGGGATTACCCTGCACATCTCGGACGTAGGCATCGAGGTTGAATTCATTCTGACCGACCTCATTCTGAATTCGATCCCCGTTCTCATCCAACGCAAATTGAAAGAGTGAATTGGGCAGGTTCAGATCATTACGCTCTGTCACCAAGTAGCTTTCTTTATACTCGGTATCGGTATAGCTATAGTTGCCGCCCAAAGTGAAGTAATCGCCGACCAGCCAGGTGGCCTCTACCTCAAACCCTTGGTTAGTCGCATCGCCCGCGTTGACCACTGTGTCAACCGACGCACCGCGCGCACTGTCGTAGGAATCGATCTGATCTTGGTAATTTTCATAGTCGTATCGGTAGATCGACGCATTCACCTGGGCCCGGCCGTCGAGCCAGGTGCCTTTATAACCAATCTCAAAGGCGGTCACGGTCTCCGCATCATAGGATACTGGCTTCAGACAATTCACATAGAACCCTAGGTTGAGACAACCCGCATCGCCCGACGGGGCTCGAGCATCCAAGACGCCGAGCGCAAAACCACCCGCTCGATAGCCTGTGGTCACCGAAAAGTACATCAAAGTGTCGTCGTTGGGCGTCCAATCCAGGTTGATTCGAAAATTCGTGTCCGACCAAGAATCAGAATCAGAGGTTCGCCAAGCGAAGCTGTAAGGAATGCCTTGGAGCAATAAGGTCTGCGAACAACTTGCATCAGTGATCGCGCAAACGGGCGTGATTGGGTTGGCAGGATTACCATTAAACACGGCTCTACCAGCTGCAATATTGGTTAATGCCAAGTCAGACATCGCACCCAACCCGCCGGCTGCCGCCGGCGTGGCGTAGTAAGCCAACGTGTTTTGGCCAACACCAGGAACCTGGAAGCCCTCCGCACTCACCGCCATATTCGTTGGATAAACTGCAGACGGGATCGTACTTAAGCCAACCAATATCGGTGAAAAGGCATTCGCCAAAGCAATCTCGGCATAAGCCACTCGACGCTCGAGTGCCTCTTTGTCGTCCTTGGCATAACGGATGCCCGCAACAATCGCAAATTGATCATTCAGCTCGAACGTTGCCTGGGTGTAAAAAGCCACCTGTTCGTTAAAAGAGCGATTGCGATGACGATAAAGATCTTCACTGCCGCCATGCAATCCAGCAACCTGCTCACCATCTAGCGGTGTATCCATAGTGACCGGCGCTTGGGTTAAACCGAAGCCGCCGTAAACTTGGAGAATGCTAGCACCACCCAAGCCAAAGGCTGCGGGCGTCGGCAACGCCAGGTCACCATAATCCGCGGCTTCGGTGTATCGAAGGGTGTTATTGGTCAACGTATAATTCTGTTTCCGAGACTCTGAAAAACTAAAAAGCCCGGACGTCACCGAAATGCGATCCCCAAAATTGGCTTGCAGCCTCAGTTCATGGGAATAGTTCCACACATCCTCTAAAACGGTTTGTCGATATTTAGAGAAGTCGCTGTCGTACCCATCGATATCGATATTAAAGGTGTATTCAAAATCGTTGGTGCCGAAGAGATAAGTCAATGACATATCGTCATTGATATCCCAGTTTAGCTCGAAGCTGCTCGACATATGATCAAATTTAGAATGATTACACTCGGTATTGGCGTAGGGCCATTGGCAGTCACCACCTGAATCGTTCACGAGGTTCCGCATATTGTCCTTATCCGCTGTGCTATAAAGCCCCTGGACATCGGTTCGGCCAAACGCAGCATTTGGCATGTGTGTTGCCGCTGGATCCATTCCAGGTCGCACCGGCATCCCGGATATAATCGCCCCATTACCAGGGTTGGTATAACTCACAGAGCCTGGCGTGCCATTCGGCACTTGCCGTAAGCCGTAAGCCGCGTAATCCGTGCCCGCACCTCGAAAGCCCGCAGGCCCCTGATCGATAAACCCATATTGACCAATCGCTCGATCTGACATGCGATCATTGGCGCGCACCTTAATAGAGAGGTTAGGGCGAACATCGATTAACAGAGAGACAGCAACATTGCGATCATCCGTTGAATCCAGATCGGGAGAGTCATTGAGCCCTTGTTGATGACCATCGCGAGATCGCTTGGTCGCGGTAATTCGACCCGCCAACACCTCATCCAATATCGTGCCGTTGACCATGCCGTAGAGTTCTTTTGTGTCGTACGCCCCCATCTGAACCCGAACCTCGCCTGCCGGCTCGTAGGCGGCAGAGTTGGTCACATAATTTAAGGCGCCACCAATTGAGTTCCGACCATAAAGGGTGCCCTGCGGGCCCCGAAGCACCTCGACCCGTGCTAAATCGTACAGACCATTCTCGGATGCTGCGATCCCAAAGTCTGGCGAATAGATACCGTTATAATACGTCGCAACCCCCGGGTCGCCGCCGAGAGCTCTGAAGTTCCGTCCAACACCCCGGATGCGGATATCGTAAGCATCTCGAGTGGTCGCAGGAAGATAGTTGACCAGTTCATCGGCGCCCTGAATCCCAAAATCTTCGATTGCCTCTTCTGAAAAGGCTGTGATGGAAATAGATGTATCCGAGACGGTTGACTCGATCTTCTCGGCCGTAACAACCACTTCTTCGATACGGCGCTGACCCTCTTCAGCATACAGCGGTACCGAAAGTCCTAAACCAGCACCCATTATCAAAACTGCTAGGAATTGCGTCTTTTTAACTAAGCCCATTCTGCCACCTCATTTAAGTTTTTTTTATTTTCAGCGTGCCTCGTTTCTTCACCTTACATTTTATCTCCACCATAGTACTAGTCGTTTTTTTGCCTTGCGCTAGACTGACTATCAGAAAAAAGCTTCGACTTCAGGTTAAACCCGGCGATTCAAGCCGGTCAATCATAAATTTAAGGCTAATATTGTTGTGTGCTGACCACAAATAATTGACGCCACCTTCAATCTGCCGTGATCCTGCGCGCTTCTTGCAATCTTGAGCCACCCGGCCGTTGAGGGCGCTGAAGGCGACGACCGACGTGATACCGGCGCCGGAACATCAGCGCGTCCGGACTAGGACTTCCGTTAGATCCTCCTGCGCTACTGCGTTTTTTTATTTGATTCTGCAGGCCATAGGAGCCGGAGACCGGCCTGTCAACAGCCCGGCCTGGTGACTACAGGCTTCAGCTTCAGCTTAATCCGTAATCGGCAGACCGAAATCAACCCGCTCACCCGAACAGTCTAGGCTGTAAGCAATGCCAAGGCTTTTGCGCGATCCGGAATAATGCCCGGCGTATCTTCGCAAAACTCCACCATGATACCGTTCGGATCGAGGTAGTACAGACTTTGACACCAGTCGTGATCCACCGCCATGAGCGGCTCAACGCCCGCATCACTGAGCGTTGCCTTTACCTGCCGTTTTCGATCGGCATCGGCCTTGAAGGCTACGTGATTCACCCAAACAGGCAGTCCCATGCCGGTCGAAATATCCGTTGGATACCCGCTCGGGAAGCCCGGCCCTTCCAAATAGAAAAAGGCCATTGAACTGCCATCACCCACGTCAAAAAAGAGATGCTTCATGCGCGCCTTCTCATCGCCTTCGAGTTCTGTGTGGGTCAGAGCGAATCCTAATAAATCTTCATAGAAATGACGCGTCGCTTCAGGGTCTCGGCACGCAAATGCCACATGATGAAAGCCTTCTTGCATTGGAAGATGTCTCCTTTTGGTTAGGGTATTAGTTGAATAACACACAATCTCAACCGACAACTGTCGAGCAAATGTTCCTTACACCCAGCGAGGACGATCGCCTCATTACAAGGGATGCAATCGCACCGGCATTTCAGTAAAGCCTTTGACAAAGGTTGAATAGGTTCGAGTGGGTTGCGCCATGACTTCCACAAAGGCGAACCGTTTTTGAATTTCTTCCCAAAGAATTCTTAACTGCATTTCGGCCAGTCGGTTGCCCATGCATCGGTGAATGCCAAAGCCAAAGGATAGATGCTGGCGCGCCTTGTCCCGATCGATCAAAAATTCGGAGGCCCGGTCAATCGACCGCTCATCTCGATTACCCGAGACGTACCACATAACCACTTTTTCGCCCTGAGGGATTGTAACGCCGTTTAATTCAACCGCCTGCGTGGTCGTGCGGCGCATGTGCGCGAGCGGTGTTTGCCATCTAATGATTTCCGAGACCATATTTGGAATCAATCCAGGCTCAGCGCGCAGCTTGGCGTACTCAGCCGGATTCTCATTTAATGCCAGCACCCCGCCAGAAATTGAGTTCCGGGTGGTGTCATTGCCACCAACTATCAACAGCAATAGGTTCCCTAAAAACTCAAAGGGCACCATATTTTTTGTTGCTTCGCCGTGTGCCAACATCGAAATTAAATCACCCTTTTTTGGCGCTTTAACTCGCTCGTTCCACAACGCTGTGAAGTAAGTCAAACATTCAACCAGTTCTCCTCGTCGCTGCTCTGCTGATTCTGTCACGCCAGTACCAGGCGGATTAGTTGCCACATCGCTCCAACGAGTGAGTTTTCGACGATCTTCAAAGGGAAAATCAAAAAGCGTCGCCAACATCTGAGTCGTTAATTCAACCGAAACACGATCGACCCAGTCAAAGCGCTCACCAACTGGTAGTGAATCTAAAATCGCGCCAGCGCGCGCACGGATGGTCGTCGCCATGGCCGCCAGGTTCGGCGGTGCGACGACGCCGGTAACGGTTGAGCGCTGCAAATCATGTTTCGGCGGATCCATCGCGATGAACATGCCAAAACCATCAAACTGCTGTTGTACTTTTTGCTTTTCCGGGCCTTGTAGCTGATGGTCTTTCGGCACCGGCGTTCCGCCTGCCCCGCCGACGGTGATGCCTTGCGCCGAAGAAAAGCGTCTTGGGTCGGTATCCACCTTAAAGATATCTTGATAACGCGTGACGGACCAATAGGGTCCGAAATCACTGTCTTCGCAATAGTGCACCGGGGCCGCGTTGCGCAAGCGCTCAAGATATCGCCACTGACCGTCGGCCTTGAACAAGCCTGGTTGTGCAACATTCAACGACTCAATCGGTAAATCATAAGGGTCGGCCCACTCTGTCTCGCTCGTCATGGTATTGCTGCTCCTATTGCCGCTCTCTGAATTGCTGCGCTCTTTGTTCACGCACTGACCGCTCGGCTGTTGTTGAATTTGCGCCACGGTTACACCCCAGCAATCCTAAACCACGCCGGACGCGCGCAAGGTTTCTATTTGCCCAGCTGCGTAGCCCAGCTCGCTCAATATCGCAGTCGCATCGGCCCCTAAATCGGGCGCCGGCTGAACCTCGGCGCGCGGCAAACCCTCTACATTGACGGGATGATTCAACAACATCGCCATGCCAGCCATATCACCCGGCGCTGGCCGTATCATCTCATTCACACGAACTTGGGGATCCGAAAGCGTTTCTTCGATCGTTTGAACTCGGTTCATGGGCACGCCTGCCGCTTCGCATTTTTTCATCCAGACACTAGCGCTTTCATTCTTTAATCGCGCAGCAACGAGCTCGACCAATTCAGCCCCGTGAGTAATGCGTAATTCCGGCGTCAAAAAGCGAGGGTCGGTTAGAACCGATGCCAACTGAGTAACAGCCAGAAACTGCTCGAACTCTTCCTGCGTACGAATCATGGTTAATTGCACGAACCGACCGTCTTGGCATTCATAGAGAAACCGCCCAAACCCGGCCTCGGCTTTAAATTCACGATAACGCTCATAGTCACCGCCAGCAAAACCAGCTTGGGCGATGCATGCAGCGCTCCAAAGGCCGTTACCTAACAACGAGGTATGAACCATCGAGCCTTCACCGGTTCGCTCACGGTGCAACAAGGCGGTGACGATGCTCGCGTAAAGCGAAACCGCTGTCGGATGATCTCCCATGCCTGGCAATGCCATCGCAGGCTTTGCGTCAGCATCGCGCACCAAGTCCATCAACCCCGATCGAGCCCAGTAGGCGACGAGATCAAACCCTTCGCCATCGCGATCAGGACCCTTCTCACCATAGGCAGTGAGCGATGCATAGATAATTGCCGGGTTGATGGCCTGGATATCCTCGTAATTCAATCCCAGGGCACGACGCATCGGTAATGGCTGATTCGTTATATAAACATCGCTGGCCTCAACCAATTGCCTCAGGATCGCAATGCCCTCGGCGCGTTTCAAATTTAACGTCAGGCTACGTTTATTGCGAGCATCCATTTGCCAACAATAGTTGGCATCGGCATCGGGCACACCCGGCGTTGCAGACAACAACCGGTATTGATCGCCCACACCCGGCATCTCAACTTTAATCACCTCAGCGCCATAATCGGCCATGATCGTTGCCGCCACTGGCCCAGCTATCCAAGAACCCACATCCAGAACCTTTAAACCCTGAAATACCGACCGCATTAGCAACCCCCTTGAACCATGATCCTTGGCCTTGTTTTGAATAAACCGCTGGGACTGATCGGTTTTCTCACAAGCCGTCCTCGGGTAGGATGACACAAATTGAGAAACCTAGCTCGATGTTACGCCTCATTCAATCCAATGATCTACAACAGCTTGCTCAGCACTTCAGCGCGGTATCAGCCGCGGAGTCGCGAGACCCTTTGGCGGCTGAAATCGTCATCATACAGTCCGTTGGCACCGGCCAATGGCTCAAACTGCAAACTGCCGAGTACCTGGGCATTTCTGCCAACCTTGATTGCCAACTGCCCGCTCAGTTCATTTGGCGGCTCTACCAAAACATTCTCGGCCTTGGGAGCCAAAAGCCGGTTGAAGCAAACTCTTTAACCTTCAAGTTGATGCAACGCCTGCCCACGTTTAAGGCACCTGCGGTTCAACAGTACTTGAACGCTGGGCCTCGCCTCGATCTAAGGTGCTTTCAACTCGCGACGCGAATCAGCTCCGCTTTTGAAGGCTATCTTTTGTACCGTCCAGAATGGATTATGGCCTTCGAACAAGGTCAGAACCCCATCAGCGCTGCACCCAACAGCGCCTGGCAAGCCGAGTTGTGGCGGTCTCTGATTGCAGCAGACCCACGCCTTCGAACCACGCACCGCGCCTACCTTCACCAACAGTTGTTGGAGACGCTAAAAACCCAAGATCACAGCACACAGTTGCCCAAACGAATCAGCCTCTTTGGTCTATCAAGCCTTGCCCCGTTACACCTCGAAACCTTCAAGCATCTTGCGAATCAGTGCCCTGTGGATCTTTATGTTATGAATCCAAGCGAGACCTACTGGGGAGATATTACGACCGAAAAAAACGCGCAACGAACGCGACTGGCGGCTTTGTCTAAAGCACCCATGGCGCCAAGCGATGACTATGCGTTTCTCGGCAACCCCATATTGGCGTCCCTAGGTCGCCAGGGCCAAGAGTTTCATGAACTCCTCACAAGTCAGGCGGATCTAATTTCTGAGGAAGACTTTGTACCCCGACATCGAACGCATCGATTGGGAATTCTACAAGATGATATTTATTGGGCTCGCGCAACCGAGGATTCTTTGGTCGATGACCTGCTCCCCGAAACCCAGGATTCAAGCCTTGAGTTTCACAGCTGTCACTCGCCCCTTCGTGAAATGGAGGTTTTACTCGATCGAATCTATCGAGCGCTGGCAGACCCATCGATTCAAGCCACCGATATTTTGGTCATGGCCCCAGATATTCAAAAATACGTTGCGGTTATTCAAGCCGTCTTTGGCGATGCCCTCCCCTATGGCATCGCCGATCAAAACCAATACCAAAATTCTGACATCTTTCGCAGTTTCAACCAATTGCTGAATCTACCCAATAGCCGACTGCCCGCCTCTGAGCTGATTACCTACCTAGAAGTCCCAAGCATTGCACGACGCTTTGGCATTGATGATGATGGCGTTACTTTTATTAAGGCTTGGATCAAAGAAACGGGCATTCGTTGGGGGCGGGATGGTGCCAGCAAACAACAATGGTCGGTGCCCGATGAGGCGCACTTTACTTGGCAATTTGGACTCGATCAGCTCCTCATGGGCATTTTGACCGACGAGGCGATCACGGACCTTAATGTTTTGCCGTATGCCCTTCCGTTGGACCATCTCATGGTTCTCAATGCCTTTCTCGATTTTTGCCAGACTGTATTTGAAACACAAACCCAGCTCGAGACCGCCCGTTCACCCGAACAATGGGCAAATGCGGTAAGCATCCTCCTCGAACGGCTGTTCGATCCTGTCGATCAAGAACGCCAAGATCTTATGAAGTTGCTAGACTTAAACGAAGAGTTTTTACAGCTTTGTATTGACGCCAAATTTAATCGAAGCGTTACCTTGGATTTTGTGACCGCATGGTTTGAGGCGCAATTGAATCGACCGAATCCAGCAATGCGGTTTATTAATGGCGGTATTACCTTCAGCACGCTCACGCCCATGCGCAGTATTCCATTCAAAATGGTGTGCTTGGTCGGAATGAATGAAAGTGATTTCCCGCGTCGGGATGCTGTTCACCCTTTTGATTTAATGACGAATCAACCAGCCCAAATCGGGGATCGTTCCCGGCGCGATGATGACCGCTATTTGTTTTTAGAAGCGCTTTTATCTGCGAGGGACCGCTTACACATTTCTTATTGTGGCCGGGGTATCCGAGACAACGAACTCAAGCCGCCCAGCGTTTTGGTCAACGAACTACTAGATTACTGCGAGGCGGTCTTCGGGCAGCAAACGGTCTTCGATCATCCTTTGCAGCCTTTTTCTCAACGTTACTTTCAGGACCCCTTGATCCAAAGCTTTGAGAATCACTGGCGAATTGATCCTGCCTCCCAATCCAATGATCTACCCAGTCTTGCAGAAATAACGTCAAACGAGCCCATACCGACAACGCTGAGCGTTGAAACCTTGTCTCGGTTCCTGCTAAACCCGGCGCGTTATTTTTTTGAGTCTCGTTTAAACATCAATCTAACCCTGCGCCATGAAGCCGTCGAGGACCTCGAACCCTTCAGCTTGGACCCGTTAACCCGTTTTCACATTACAGATCTTGCAATCCAAGCCCAAGCGACCAGCACCCCAAGAAGCCAATGGGTCTCAAATATTTTAAAACAGGGCCTGGTTCCAAACTTCAGTCTCGGTAAGCAGGCTCTGAATGATATTGCCTTGACGGCTGAACTCTTATTCACAGAAATTCAAAGCGCATACCAGCTCGGTCGGCCCAGCGTGACGCGGGAGCACAACGTCCACGGCTTCATCTTGCAAGGTCGGTTCGATCAGCTCAGTACAAACCACTATCTCACCTATCGAGCAGGGGATCTCACGACTCGGCATCTTGTGCACCCCTGGCTTTCACACCTGTTACTCGCGTCATCTGGCACCGCCATCAAAACGCTGACTTACGGCGTTCGAAAAGGGCAGCTTGTCTCCGGTCACTTTGAACCGATGGACCAAGCCCGAGCCAAGGACTTGTTGAGACCCTATCTACACGCCTTTACGCAAGGTAATTCAGGCCTACTCGTTTTCCCATTCGAGACCTGCCGCGCACTGCTGTCTCATCTAGACAAGGGACGAGCACTGCCGGATGCTCTCGAGCAGATTGATCAAACTTGGCGCGATCCAAATGCCGTAACCGACGCTCAAGACCCCTATTGGTCACGCTTGATCGAATCACCCTTGGCGCTGAGTCAATTCAACATCGATCAAGCTCGAACACTGCTCGATCCCATTACTGCAGCTTGGGTCCAATCATGAGCTTTGATCACACCCTGTTACTGCGAGAACAGCACCTCATCGAGGCCAGCGCCGGAACCGGTAAGACCCATCTCATCACGACGTTGTATCTCAGACTGATTTTAGGTCGTGGCACGCCCGACGCCATAGCGCACCCCGTCCAAAACATCTTGGTTGTCACGTTTACCATCGCCGCAACTCAAGAGCTGAAAAACCGAATTCGCAACAGGATCAAACTCGCCCATGATGCTTTTAAACAAGGCGCTAGCAAAGACGCTGAAATTTCAGATCTGATTGCTGATAGTGCGCATCCCGAGCAGGACATTGGATATTTAAACCTTGCTCTGTTGTGGTTCGACGAAGCCAAGATTTTTACCATTCACGGGTTTTGTGCACGCGTTATTCAGGACACTAGCTTTGAAGCAGGCTTGTTGTTCGAGCAACGACTGGATGCCCACCCCCATGATGCCTTGACCCGAGCAGCACAAGACGTTTTTCGCAACCTTATGTCGGGTCTTCCGCCGCTGGAGGAAGCTTTAGCATTAAATCTCTGGCCGACACCGGATGTCCTGGCAAACTCGATAGCACCGCTCATTAGAATCCCTCACCCACACTTTTCGCCGGCACCCGCGGCAACGGGCTTTTCGAGCACTCTGCCAGCAAAAATGCGCGCCGCAAAAGACGCGTGGATCGCAGAAGACATCACAGCGCTCCTTCGGCGCAGTGAGATTCGCAAAAACAGCAAAGCGTGGCATCGCCTAGAGGAGATGGAGAAATTCTGCGCCAGTGACGCTCTCGGACCAGATCAGGTGCTCTGGGGTTTGTGGACCACCAGTGCTTTAAAGACTCAGATAAAAAAGGGCTTTGAACCACCGATCCATCCTCTGTTTGATGAACTCGAGGTCATCCAGACGGCTTTAACCAAGCAAGGACAGGTCATCAGCAGGCTCTGGCAAACCACTTTGGATGCCGTGCGGGCGCACCTTATCGCCCAACAAACTCAAGGCGCACTGACCCTGGACGATCTTTTATCGATTGTTAAGCAATCTGTAACTGCGCAACCGCTGCTGGCTGAAACCTTAAGCCGCGACTATCCCGCGATTCTCGTTGACGAGTTTCAAGACACTGACCAGCAGCAATATGCGATTTTCAAACGCATTCATCAAGCCGCGAGCCCAGACCACTTACTCATGCTCATTGGGGATCCTAAGCAGGCAATTTACAGTTTTCGCGGCGCCGATATCCATACCTATCTCAAAGCCAAGGACGATAGCGAGCACCAGCATAGTCTTCAAACCAATTGGCGATCCTCAGCTGAGCTGGTCACCGCAACCAATCGGCTATTTGATCAACGCCAGCTGTTCTCGAAGGAGAACAGCATCGAATTTTTGCCATCTCTAGCCAATGCAGCACCTAATCCAGATGCTCTGACTCTGGCGGGTAAGCCCGCCCCGCCAATCTGGTTCTGCATCGACGATCCTGAATTCGCTCTGAGAACGCAGCCCCAAGATCGCGCGCGCTTAGCAGCGCGCTGTGCAGGCGAAATCGCCTCCTGGCTCAAACCGGACGCGCCGCTCCGAATTAATCGCAACCAGATTCGAGCCGAGCAGATTGCTTTATTAACCCGAAACCGTCTTGAAGCAGAGCTACTCAAAGCAGCCCTGCAACAACGGGGTATCGATAGCGTCTTTCTGTCCCAGGATAAGGTCCTTGAACAGGACCTAACGATCGAGTTGGCTGTCGTTTTAACCGCAGTGCTAACCCCAATGCATCGACCCGCCGTGCTATCGGCTTTATCGACTCAATTGCTTCAAACACCACTTCAACGACTCCAAGCCCTACAACAGGATCTTCAGGCGCTCAATCGGGTCTTCGAAACCTTCACCGCATATCAGAAGATTTGGCGAAGTCGCGGCATTGCGGCGCTCATCCTTCACCTGATCCAAGATCAAAACTTGGCTCAGCGCTGGCTCAGCCAACCGAACGGGCCTAGGGTCTTGACCAATCTAAGACACCTAGCGGAACTCTTGCAGCAGCAATCTCAGATAACCACTAGCCGAGAGCAACTGATTACTTGGCTGATTCAGGACCACCAGAGGGATACCCAAAGCGTTGAGGACATTCAACAATTACGACTAGAAACGGATGCGGACCTTGTCAAGATCATGACGCTGCATGGCGCCAAAGGCTTGGAGTTTGATATTGTCTGCTTGCCCTTTGCCCACTTTGGAAAGCCGCCCGCAAACGCGGCCAATAAACCCCTACTGTGCTACCAAGCGAATCAAGACGGCACTATTGAGGCTTGGGTCAATTTGGATGGCCGAGACGATCTCAAGCAAGCTGCTGTCACCGCGCAACAAGAAGAAGACATGCGATTACTTTATGTCGCCATGACGCGCGCGCGGTATCTCACACTGCTCGGGCTCGGTGCCAGCAAAGGGTTTCAAGCCTCTCCAGCCGCGCAGCTTTTAGGGTACCCATCGACCGACCCGCTTGCGGCATTATCAAAGCTGCCAGAGACGCAATTCAGACTGTGCTTGGGCGGCGCCCTACCCGACAGTTCAGTCCGACGTAACGCTACCACTGCTGAAAATTGGTTACCCGCGCTAACAAAGCCCGTGGTTCACAACGCGTGGCAGTTACACAGCTATACCCGGATTGTGAAAACCCAATTACAGCCCGCGACGCCTACCCCTCAGCTTCCAATCACCCCCACAGACTATGTCAGGGGCTTTGATGATGACGAACCCGAGCCGGTTGAACAACTGACCCTATCTGAGCAGGACACTTTGGAAGCCTATGTCACCCAGGGTTTCCCAAGGGGACCTCATGTGGGTGTCCTGATGCATCAACTACTCGAAAACATAGATTTTTCAGCACCGGTCGCGTCCTTTGATCAAGCTATAAATAGCCTTCGGGCACGCCTAAATTTGGCGGCAGACGATACGCCCCTTCTCCGGCACTGGCTACAAGCCATTCTGAGTCAACGCCTGACACCAGCGGGACTAACCCTGCAAAGCCTCAACTTTAGTGACCGCTCAGACGAACTCGAATTTCACTTCCCAGTAAGCGGCGCACCCAAGCTGATCGAAATCGCAAAGCAATTCGGGTATCTAGGCGACATCGCGTCCGTGCCATTGCAGCTTGAAGGCATGATGACAGGCAGCATTGATCTTTTATGCCGTCATCAGGGGCGTTATTACGTGATCGACTATAAGACCAATTATCTTGGCGATGCGACCTCGGACTATGAAGGCGACGCTTTAACCGCGGCAATCTATCATCATCAGTACGATTTACAGTACCTTCTTTATTGCGTCGCCGTGAAAAAAATATTGGCCTTACGCCAGCCTGATGCCGCCTTCGAAGACCTCTTCGGGGGTGTGGTGTATCTGTTTTTAAGGGGCATGACGGGCGGTCCAGACGCAGGCGTATACTTTGACCCGGTCCCAATAGATCTCATCCAAGCGCTTGATGCGAGTTTGGGTCCATGAACGGACTACGATCGGATACGCGCGCGCTCAAACATCAAATGAGCCTGTTGATCAAAAGGATTATGCCGACAACGCCATCCACGACGCTTGCTTTGGTTCATGCTTTGATTGATGCTCTAAACGCTCAGCATAGCCATATCCTACTTACACCAGAACAAGCGCAGACCCTTGATACACCAGCCCACAAGCGCCTAATCGGCAGCCCAGAGGAACACAGCCCCCTGGTTCTACTCGACAACCGATTGTATTTGCGGCGCCTGTTCAATCTCGAAAAACGAGTTGCTCAACAACTTTTCTTACGAAACCGCGAGGTCAAATCTGAGTCTCAAACCTATCTTGAGCAACCCTATCCGACAGTCAGGGCCGACGCGTTATCGGTTTCGCAACAGGCTGCCGTTGCAACGGCATTGCGCCGGCAATTGACCATTATTAGCGGTGGCCCTGGTACCGGCAAAACGACGGTGATTCGCAGTATCGTGTCAGCGCTTAACCATCTAGACCCAAGCCTTCGAATCGCAATCACGGCGCCTACCGGCAAAGCCACAGCAAGACTGGAAGACAGTTTTCGCGAGGACCTGAGCGCAGAGATTGGTCCTGAAATCAAAACCATCCACCGTTTACTGGGGTTTGGCACTGGCAACGTACCGAGGTTCAATCAGATGCGCCAGCTCCCGACGGATGTACTCATTGCCGATGAAGCCAGCATGATCGATCTAAGCCTAGCAGACGCCCTGTTCAGTGCTTTGCCAGAGACCGCCCGATTGATTTTAGTCGGTGACCCAGATCAATTACCCTCAGTCAATCTAGGTCGCCTTCTAACCGATATCACCCCGCGCAATCCAACCCCTTTGCCCCCGCAGGCACCGGAAGATGCAAAGGCACGGCCGCTAACGACCGTCTTAGCCTCGGCCCAGTGCCAGTTGACGGAAAATTTTCGATTCACCGAAGGCGCAAGCATCAATGAACTGGCTGAAGCGCTACTAAGCGGACAGCTTGCGCTGCCTGATACGGGTGACAGCATTAAGACCATAGTGCCGAGAGCCTTAACGGATGACCTTTTAAAGTTGGCTTTTACCGGCTACTTCAACGCCTTAGCCGAGCACTCAAGCATCCAGGAGCTGCTTCAGGCTCTTGAGGCGGTGCGCCTGCTGGCACCGGTCTATCACGGAGCATTGGGCGTGCATGACCTCAATGCAAAAATTGAGCATCTAATGCAGAAAATGGGTTTATTAAAACGTCTAAACAGTAAACATTATCACGGGCAACCGATCCTCATTTTGAAAAATGATTACCAAATGGGGCTGTATAATGGCGATGTGGGGGTCTGTCTCGACACCCAGCATCTAAACCCGTCAGACCCAGATCGCGACGAAGACGGGCGTGGACTGATCGCTTTTTTCAAAACCGGCAGCGACTCACAACCGCGGCGTTTTGCAATGAACGCATTGCCCGAGCATGAAACCTGTTTTGCGATGACCGTGCACAAGGCACAGGGTTCCGAATTCGATCATGTTCTCTTTGTACTACCAGACGCTTTGGACGATGCATCCCAGAGAACTTGGTCTCGGGAATTGATTTATACTGGTATCACCCGCGCCAAGCGTCAACTGACCTTGGTTGCAACACAAGAATCGTGGCACCGCGCATCAAACAATGTGTTGAATCGGCGGAGCAGCTTAGCCCTGCAACTGCAAAAGCTTGAGGCCGCACTATGAGCCCTATAAAACAACTGCTTCTACATGGTTTAAGCATCCTTTCGTGTATCTGGTTTTTCAGCAACCTCATGCTTTGGTTGACTGGCCTTATGTTGATCACGCCATTCAAGTTGATCCCTCTGCCGTGGCTTCAGACAAAGGTTATCATCCCACTCGCACATGGCGCCTACCGAGCAGCGGTTCGAGTCAACAGCTTTTGGATGCAACGGATAGTGGGTATTGAAATCACAATAGAAGGCAGCGTCAATCACCACCCAAACCCCATTGTTGTCTGTAACCATCAATCTTGGTTCGATATCCCCTTGGTGCAGGAGGTCATCGCTGGTCGTGGCCCTATCGTTCAGTTTCTGATTAAACGCGAGCTCGTTTGGGTACCGATTATTGGCTGGATTTGCTTGGTCTTGAACTTCCCAAGACTAAATCGCTCCGGCGCTGCCAGCGATCGCGCCCAGGATTTAGCGGCCATAGAATCCGCTGCACAATCACTTAACCAAGCGCCCGGCGCGCTACTCGTGTTTGCTGAAGGTAGCCGCTTTAGCGATGAAAAATCACAGCGTCAAAACTCACCTTATCCCCACCTTTTAAAGCCGAAATTAGGCGGATTTAGCACGATACTAAAGTACGCGCGGCCCGATACGCCCGTGCTAGACCTGACTATTTCTTACGCCACAGGCCAAGCTCAATTTTGGCGCTGCCTGCAAGGTGGCACGCCCCGCATTCGAATCCGGGTGGAGGCGTTTTTAGCAAAAGACATTTCCGATCCAGAGGCCTGGCTAAACAATCGATGGCAAGCCAAATCGGCTTGGCTTACCCAGGACATCCTGGTCAACGAACCCTAATTTAGATGCCGCCGAAGTGATCCAAGGCGGGCTCATAAAGATACTGATCTAAGGCTGGAGTCCCCATCACTGGCCCGGACACCTTGTCGCTACCAGAGGCATTAGCAGCGCTTAGTAAATCGCTCAAGACGTAGACATCAACGCCAAGGTTCGTATCTTGAAACAATGCGTAGGTCGTGCCATCCCCGTACAAATCAATCCCGGTTTCAACCGGGGTTTGATTGCGGATATCGACGCCATCTAGAATGAGTGTGTCGTCCGAATCGCCATTGATGACCAAGATCTTATGGTCATTGGCCGGCACGTAAGCATCGAGGCTATTATCCCCAACCAACTCAAAAACATCGGCAAAGGTTAAACTCAGACTGTCCAAACTACCGTTGCCAGACATATCAACTTGTTCAAAGTTGGTTAACTGATCGAGATTACTGAAATCCACACTGCCAGAAAGCATCAGCGTATCCACGCCATTGCCGCCATCCATCTCAAGATCATCGCCATCAAAGACAATCGAATCGTTGCCATCTCCGCCCAACTGTCGGTCCGCACCACCAAGCGCATCTAACTGATCATCACCGCCCCGACCTACGAGCGTCTCGCCTTCAACGCTTGAGCCTTCGAGCACATCAACACCCGAGTGACCATAACGGCTTACACCCCCGTTGGTGTGCGTAACATTCACGAGCATATCTTGGTCAAAGAACAAAGATACCGCCCCGTCAGAGACCCCGGTAAACAGCTCCGGCGCATACGTCATCGTAACAGCACTACCGCTACTGGGTTCGTTCGCTGTTCGCATCTGGACGAATCGGTCTTCGGTATAGTCAAAATCGCCGCTGAGATTGATGACATCCCCAATATTGCCTTTGATCACCAAGCCTGCTTCGTCGTTTAACAGCGCATTTGACCCATCATTGATACTGCGCAGCGCACTGGCATCGAGGGCCATGGCCTGGCTGGTCGCATCCTCCATACTGAGCAACTCAATTCGCTCGAAACGGTGTCCCAACCAATCGTCGGCGGTGCCCAAAGTGTTATCACCACCCGCTTTGGTGAAGTCAAAGTTAACCGTACCAGGCAGCACAATTTGATCAATCCCAGTACCGCCATCAATCCGGTTGATTGCAACCGAGTTCAACACAAAGGTATCGTCCCCTGCTTCACCAAAAGCGCTATCACCAGATTCTAGGCCCTTTATCAGATCGTCGCCGCCCGCTGCTAAGTAATGCGTAAACTCACTGCTGCCGCCAAAGTCAAACACTGAGCCAGTGCCGTCACCTTCAGCAAGGACGACGGCGCTATTAAGCACGGGCGTTAAGGTTATGCCCGTTGCTGTCTGCACCACGTCTGCCACGGTCCTCGAGCCACTGGTTTCCAAAATCAGGCCATCAATGGTATCAAAGGAGCCTAGAATGGTTGTTGCGCCGATCAATCCGACACTAGTCGCTGTCGAATATGTCGAGTTCACCGATAGCCGCCCGCCATTCAGTCGTAATACACCGGCAGGGCCACCAACTGACAAAAGGTCGCTGTCGATCGTGCCAAAGCCTGCATCCAGCGTGATGACGCTTCCGGCACTAACCGTAAATTCACCACTCGTTTTAACTTCCAAAGTACCCGTTGCGGCAGTGGTGGTAACCACCCCGGCTAAGTAGTTAGTCACAGTATCACCAATGCCGAGCGTGCCGCTCAGCACTAAGCCCGCGCCAGCGGCACTAGCATCAATAATTGAATTTTCCACCGTGCCATCAAAGATCAAATAGCTTCCCGCATTAATCGTTAGGGTATCGGAACTGCCAAGGGTAAGTCCCGAATGCAGCCCCGAAAAATAGATCAAGCCACTCGATTCGTGCTTCGCCTCAGAACTCGTCGCATCCAGAGTTAATTGACCCAAAGCATAAACAGAGCCTGTGTTTAGCAGCACGCCGTCGAGTTCAACGGTTCCAAAATCCTCGCCGGTGGCGTTAATCTCAATGGTGAGATTCCCAGAATTGGAAAACGTGCCTGCCGCGGCATCGCTCCCAACCTTAATGAGATGGTTTAACGCGCCAGCGGGCGACCCAACCGTCATAAAGCCATCATTAACAAAGTCGTTGGTAAAACCGACGCTCGTGGCACGACCGCCGATTAGCGTGGCGTCGACCCCGACATAGAGATATGTGCCAGCCTGTTGCAGCACCGCCCCGTTAAACGTGACGGAATCCAGTAAATAAACGCCCGTCGTATCCGCGCTATAGCCTTCTGGGTTGCGCAGATTATAAAGATCACCATCAAAGACGCTTACCCCCGAAAGGGTGATCGCCGCTGGGTCGATGGCCGTCCAATCTGGATCAACCGAATTCACTAAAATAACATTGGTATCAACCGTCAAATTATTAAAATAAATCGTTTCGCTATTCACTAAGATCGCGGTTTCGGTTGTACCATTGGCCAGCCTGATACCGTCGGCAGTGTTGCCCTGCAAGGTCAGCGCAAGCGTGTCATCCTCCGCACCGAAATCAACAGTGCCGGTTAATTGGAACTCGAGATACCCCGTTAGACTGAGTTCACCCGTTGTGCCCAAATTACTCGTAAAACTGGTGCCGCCGCCGCTATCGATCGTGAGTTCACCGCCAAGGTATTCGCCAGAGACGTTGTCAGCGAGGGTAATGACCATATTGCCGCTGGGATCTTTAGTGGCCTCAGCGGTAAATGTGACCGAGCCATCAATATTATTGGTTGCATCACTCAGGCTGCCAAGGGTACCGCCCAAAATGACGGGCAAGTCTAGATACGAAATCGGTTCACTGACCGTAAAAGAAATCGTCCATATTCCAGCGGTGCTGGTTTCTACCGCAGAAATCGTTACGGCCCGTCCGGGTATGCTGAACACTGTGTCCTGCAATTTGATAAGGCCAGGACTTGCAGCCGTGCTGCCGCCAACGAGCGTTAAACCATAGGTATCGGGTAATTCAGAATTGACAAATATTGCCAACTCACCGCCACGCACATCCAAGGTATTATCATTCAGGCTAAAGCTGCCGCTTCTTACGCTTGAGGCGATCAAACGACCATCGCTGACGATCGTCGTATCACTGCCGGCGACAACGTCAAAGGCGCCAATTGACGTGTTGTCAAACCGGAGTTCCAGATCTCCGTGGTTAACAATATCAACCCCAACCGAAATGCCGTTATAAACGCCCGCCTCAATGACGCCCGAGTTGATGATCTGGCCCGAACCTGTGATGACTTGTGGGTCCAACGGCGTGAGCGACAGCCCGCCACCCGCTTCAATTTCAACCGTAAGGTTCAGCTCGGCCGAATCCCATATAAAGCCTTGACCAATCTCGCTAATCACTATTTTGCCGTTACCGCCTGAATCAACGACGGCGCCAGAACCCAAAGTGATCCCGCCATGAACGATCAGGGCCCCACCTAAGACCAGCTTCACAGTGTCAATACTCGTCGATTCGGCGCCACCCACGTACAAGCTGCTGCCGTAGGCCACCGTTGATTGATCCGCCACATTCAACGTTGTCGTTTCAGCCGTGGCATCGAAGTCGCCCTCCAGCGATAACGTGCCAACGGTTGTCGTGGTTGTTGCGCTCCCGTAGGTTGTCTCGCTTTCTAAGCTAAAAGAATTCAACGAGACGGTCTCGGCTGCCTCAACCGTTAACGCATGAACAATCCGCACGTCGTCGTTGATCGTCGGCGACTGCGTCACAATAGCGCCACCCGATATCCAAGTCCCTGGATCACTCCCCAAAGAAACCGTAAAGGTCGTTGCATCGACCACTGTGACGGTTTGATAATAGACATCAAACGTTGTCGGCGCACTCCCAAAAATATCGACGACTTGCCCGGTTGCCAAACCATGCTTGCCGTCTGTCACCACCGTCACCGTTGAATCAATGCTGGACCAATCAGCACTCACAATAGCAACATTAGAGGCGTAATAATCAGTGACCTGAAGGTCTCCCGGATCGGTCCCCGGGTCTGAGGCAATGCTGTAGGTTAGAGTGCGCTCATCGACAACCGAAATCACTACGCTATAGGCATTATAACCACCGCTCTCAGCACCATAAATATCGACCGTCTGATTATCCGTCAAACCATGGGCAGCACTGGTCACGAGCGTTGCAACCCCTGCCGACCAACTTGCGCTCGCAACGTCTGCGAGCAAAGGTTGTCGCGCCCAAACTGTTGATCCCTCACCAAAGCTGCCGCTTGCGCTACTTTCAAACTCCATATCATCAGAAACCACAACCGAGATGGTTTGAACACTCGAATCACTGCTCGACACGGTAGCTTGCACTTCGGCCTCGTAACCCGCCGCTAAATCCGTCGTCAACGTAATAAAATTCGCGCCCGAAATAACATTGTCGTAAAAAAGAGAGAGCGTATTGGAATCTTGGCTACTAAAGTTGCTGCCTAAAGAAGAGTCGTTAAAATTAAGCGTTAGGCCGCCAAGATTGGAGGCGTCTGCATCTACTCCTCGAACGATCGCGCCGGCTTCTAGGTAAAGCCCATTCACGTAGTAGTATCCACTGCTTGTCGTGACTTCAAGCTGCAGGTTACTGGTACTTGCTAAAATCAGATCACCATCTAAGGTTACATTCGCGCCGGAATAGCTCGTAGATCCTGCCGAAGTGGCGCCATCAACCGCTAAAATCCCAGCATTACTGAGATTACCCTCGAGCATAATGTCGCCCTCTCGAAAAATTAGCGAGCCGCCGGCGCTGTTCGTAATATCACCATCGATCAAAACCCGCGCATCGGAATAGAGGGTTTGGTCAGCCGATTCGAGCTTTGTACCCTGGACCACCAAACTGCCTGAGTTGGTGAAGCCGCCTGAAAGTATCAGGCTGGTGCTAAAATCATCGATAGAACCGCCGCTTTGGAAGGCGCCCGGGTCGCTTGCCGCTGCAAAGGAGAAGCTGGTGGTTGACGTTACCGTAACTTCGCCCGTGTAGTTGTAACCCTCTGGAAAGGCATAGCGCATCCTAATCACATCGCCGGTGGCCAGCCCATGGGCCGCCGAGGTGTCAATCGTAATCTCCCCAGCAGCCGCAGAATAGCTCCCGCCGCTGATCGAAATCGACGGGCTGTAGATCAACTCACCTGAAGCTAGAGGGTCCAGGTTGATTTCAATATTGCCAAGATTGGTTAATGTTTGACTGACGATGAGGTTCGTGTCGACGCCAAGGGACTCATTCAACCGAATCACCCCAGAGGTCGCAATGATTGTACTGCCATTCAGGGCACTACGACCGCCGTTAACCTCAAAGGTGCCAGCAATCTGAAGATTGGTATTTACCACCTCGTTATCAAGGGTCCATTGATCCAGATTCGCAATGGTCAAGGTGTCGGCCGCGGCGTTGGTTAACGCGGCAATCGTCACTCGAGACGAATCAAAATTAAAGCCCGAATCAAATTGCGCGGTGGAGACAGCACCATCGATAACGATCGTACTATCTGATTCAACCGAGGCCGATGCCTGACCAAACATAAGGTCGCCATAACCGATTATCGTCGATTCAGCACTAAGGACCACACTGCCACCGGCAATGATGAGATCCGCATTCGGTGCCAAGGTAATGCTGCCGGCACGCCAATCTAGGGACTGGCTCACATTACTAAATAACAGATCAGCATTCGCCTTGATCTCGCCAGTTAGCACCATATCCACCACGCTGAGCTCGTTTAGGTCGCTTGCGGGGATGTAAAAACTATCTGAAACTTGAGAAATCAAAACGCCGGCTTCTGTGTAAGTACCAGTGACCGCCAGGTGTCCAGCAGATCCCGCGCCACCGGAAATCAAACCGTCATAATTATTATTGGTTAGCGTAATGGTCCCGCTATTGGACAGCGTCTCGGTGGTAATCTGCCCCCCAGATGAAATTGAAATCGTTCCTGATGCACTTTGGATCAGACTGCCGGACAGTGGGTTGACAGAGGTCGTAGAAACCTCAAGCTCAGCAGGTTGGGAGATGCTTACCTGGTTATAACCGGTTATCTCAACTATGCCGTCAGTGATAAGACTCGCCAACACCAAATAAGGTGCAGCCGGTTGATTATCCGGCGTTAATAATATTTGACCCGCCTCCGTTTGAACCGTATCCCCAAAACTCACGCTATCACTTTGAGCAATTCCGACTATCGGCGAGGTTATTGGGTTGCCGCTGGCGTCTTCAAACGAATATCGATCCCCGACCCCGCTGGAGGTAAGTTGAACAATGCCTTCATTTTGAAGTTGGAACTGGTTCGCACCTGGGCTCGCTAAAATTAGAGATTGATTCACCAAGGTATCTATGGCCGATATCCCGGCAAAATTCAGGCCCGCGACACTGCCTCTTATCGTTAAGACATCAGCTCCTGGACTGCTGTTAAGATCAACTAAAGCTGCACCCTCGAGCGTTAGGTTTGTTCCAGTTCCAGTTTCAGAATAAACAGATATAGAGGTATTGCCAAAGACTGCGAGCCGATCACCCGCCTCAGAAGGCGCCCAAGCATAAACCGAGAGAATCCCAGGATTCTCAGCCGGATCTAGATATACCGCTGCATAGTCCGACTCCCCAGAAACGAACTCATAAACTTGGTCAATGCTAGATAATATCGTGGGGCTGCGAACACTTAGAATGAATTGATCGCTTGCGACCGGGTTATCGCCGTCGCTAACCGAAGAGATCAATCGATAATCACCCACCACGCTGGTCAGACTGCCGAAGAACACAGAGGATTCAGGCAACGTATCGGCGCTTCCCGTAACGCTCAAATCTCGACCAATAGCACTGCTCGGCGTTGTCACCACAAAGCCGCTGGGTAAGGCATCAGCCTGACTCAGAGTGATGGTGAGGTCGTCGAAGTCTGCGTAATTGACCAGTAACCCACTAGAGCCAGTTGTTACCACTTGGTGCATCCGGGCGCCATTGACCGCAACGGGCGCCGCGTTATCGATGTTAAAACGCAGTTCAGCCTCAACCGTCTCCGTGCCATCACTGACTTGAACCGTGAAAACGTCTTCGATCAGATCTGTATCTTCTAATGCTAAGTCTTGAACACCGCTATCGGCAGAGTAGCTATAACTGCCGTCGGTTTGTACCGTCAGCGTCCCATAACTGCCTGAGACAAGCTGATTTACGGCTACCACCGATGACGATGACGATAAGCCGCCTTGACGAGCCCCAACCACCGTTAACGTATCAGTAACACTACCATCTGCATTGTCAGGATCGATCGCGAAGCGCAATACGCCTTCGGCGCTACCGACCATAATCTCATCATCAAATTGATCCGTCTCTATCGCCGCAAGCGTCACAACCGGGGCATCGTTTACCCCAGAAATTGTTACCGTTAATGTTTGACGACCTTCAATGGAGCCGCTCACATCAAGAATTACAGTGTCCGCATTCAAGTCCCGTGCATCGTCCGTTAAAAACACAATAGTGTCGGTGACCACCTCACCTTCATCTAAGCCTTGCACCGAGATCGATTCGTTTTGAAGACTATACGTCCATTCATCACCAACTTGGGTCACGTCCCCATAATTGGCCGTAATCGGTAATAAAATGGCCCCTTCATTATC
This sequence comes from Pseudomonadales bacterium, assembly GCA_029249645.1. Classification (GTDB taxonomy): domain Bacteria; phylum Pseudomonadota; class Gammaproteobacteria; order Pseudomonadales; family Azotimanducaceae; genus UBA9926. The sequence continues at coordinate 7,325 of JAQWWC010000036.1, read as the reverse complement.
GGTGACCGTAATTTGCCCGGTGATCGTTTGATTGGCCAAATCCCCGGCTGTCAGCGCTAAACCGCTTGGATTATCTAGGGTGAGCGTGAGGGTCGCGGGCAAGTTCGCCGTAAAAATCGAAACGTCTAGACTCACTTCACTGCCGTCAACACTCGTGAACGTAATCGTATCAACCAATGTCTCAGCCAGATTTTCATCGAGCGCCAGAACCGCGTCGTTGGTATCGTCAAGGTCGTAAACCCAACCGCCATCCTCTGCAACAGTAACAACTCCAAAAAATGCCGTGGCTGAAGCAATTGATGCTTCTCCCAGATCAGCATCTGTAAGGGTAATCTGGCCACTGGCCGAACCATCAAACGTGGCATTGCGCGTAACGGATGCATCCAATGCCGTGACACTAAGGTCCGCCGGATCGTTCACCCCAGTGACGGTTATCCGAAGCTCTGCACTGGCGGTTAAAGCCCCATCTGAGACGCTGTAAGTAAACACATCTTCATCCACTGTTCCCGCAGCCAGCGCCTCAACTGCATTCGAATTGGCGGTATAGCGGTAGGTCCCATCAGCATTCAGAATTAATGTGCCATAAGCGCCGGTAAGGCCTTCGCCAATTGTTCCGCTTGTACCAATCTGCGCGATCTCGCCAGCTCGAACGGCGGAGACCACCAAGGTATCACCATCTATATCCGCATCATTCAAAAGCAGGTTAATGCCCGCGACTTCGCTGATCACGCCGTTTTCAACAACGGAATCAACATTGCTGACGGCAACGGGTCGATCGTTCGCGCCAATGACGGTTACTCGAAGCTCCGCGCTTGAGGTTAAAGACCCATCGGACACGGTGTACGTGAACACATCTTCAACAGTCGAACCCGTAGCCAACGCTTCAACCGCGCTCGCATTCGCGTCATAACTGTAACTACCATTCGCATTTAGCGTTAGCGTGCCATAGGCTCCTGTCAGCGCAACGCCAATCGTACCACTTGCGCCCTCCTCATCTAGAGCCCCTGCGCGTATCGCCGTGACAGATAAGACATCCCCATCAACATCTTCATCGTTTGACAGCATGCTCTTATCTACTACTGGCGCAATCTCGCCGTTCTCAGGGACTGTATCGACATTATCAATAGCAACTGGCGGATCATTTACGCCGGTTACCGTGATTCGAAGCTCAGCACTCGAGTTTAAAGATCCATCAGACACTGTATAAGAAAATACATCCTCTGCAATCTCACCCGAGGACAGTGAATCTGCCATATTGGCCGCATAGCTATAACTGCCGTTAGCATTCAGCGTTAACGTGCCATAGGTGCCAGAAAGCGCTGAACCAATGGTGCCGGTTGTACCAGTGGCATTTAATGCGCCGGAGCGCACAGCCGATACTGACAGGGCATCATCATCGATATCGCTATCATCGATGAGCAAATTTTTATCAGCAATCAGTTCATCCTCAGCCACTGCTTCAACATTCGTAACCGCGATTGGTGCGTCGTTGACACCCGTTACAGAAATACGTAATTCTGCATTCGAACTTAAAGCGCCATCCGAAACAGTGTACGTAAAGACGTCCTCAACCACTGTCCCAGCCGACAAGTCCTCGACCGCGCCCGCATTCGCAGCATAGCTATAATTGCCATTAGCATTTAGCGTTAAGGTGCCATAGGCACCAACCAGACTTTCTCCGACCGCGCCATTCGCGCCCTGCTCTGATGACGCGCCAGCGCGGATGGCCGACACCGCGAGCGTATCGCCATCGACGTCTAAGTCATCTGAAAGCAGGCTCTTATCTTCTTCGAACTCAATGAGCCCATTCTCGGCAATGGCATCTACATTACTGCTTGCAATTGGGTCATCGTTTACGGGTGTGATCGTGATCTCAACAGCGGCCTGAGATACGCGCCCTTGGCTATCTTGAATCGAATACGAAACAATATCAGAGCCATAAAAATCAGAAGGTCCTTGATAACTCAACGTGCCATCTTCATTAATCGTGATTGTTGCCGCAGACTCGGAGGTGGCGGAGGTCAGTGTCAATGTCTCTCCAACGGGAGCACTATCATTGGCCAGTACATCGAAGTTTAATAAAAGCGTGTCTTCTTCAATACTCGCGACATCGTTCAGTGCGATCGGACCCATTTCTGAAGCCGATACTGCAACCGCTAATTGAACCGTTGCAGACCCGCCATTACCGTCACTGATGCTATAGGTAATCAACTCTTCGCCTGAGAAACTGGGCAGGGGCGTATAGCTGAGTGTCTGATCTTCGTTCACGATCACCGTGCCGCCCGCGCTCGCACCGACCAAGGTCAAGCTCAGCGCATCGCCGTCAACATCTTGATCATTAATCAAAACATTAATATCGACGGCAGATTGGCCCTGAATTGCGTTCACCTGATCGGCGACCGCCACCGGCGCGTCATTTACCCCTGTCACCGAAATTCGAATTTGCGCACTCGATTCTACTAGTCCATCGGACACGGTATAGGTGAACACATCCTCAACCACAGTGCCCGCAGCCAATGCCTCAGTCGCGCTCGCATTTGCGGCATAGCTATAAATACCATCGGCATCCAAGGTTAACGTGCCATAGTCACCGACTAGCCCCGTGCCAACCGCACCGGTGGTTCCGACATTGTTTGAAGTGCCAGAATACACCGCCACCACGGTTAACGTGTCACTATCAATGTCAGCATCATTCAAAAGTAAACTCTTGCCGGCATCTGAGGCAATCTCACCGTTTTCGAAAACGGAGTCAGTATTATTTACAGCAACCGGCCCATCATTCGCCCCGGTGACGGTGATGCGAAGTTCTGCAATCGACGTTGCAGCGCCATCTGATACCGTGTAGGCAAAGACATCCTCCACCACAATATCAGCAGCCAATGAATCGGCCGCATTCGCAACATAACTGTAACTACCATTCGCATTTAGCGTTAGCGTGCCATAGGCTCCTGTCAGAGCAACGCCAATCGTACCACTTGCGCCATCCTCATCTAGCGCTCCTGCGCGTATCGCCGTGACAGATAAAACGTCCCCATCAACATCTTCATCGTTTGACAGCAGGCTCTTATCAACAACTGACGCAATCTCGCCGTTCTCAGGGACTGTATCGACATTATCAGTAGCAACTGGCGGGTCATTTACGCCCGTTACCGAAATTCGAAGCTCAGCACTCGAGTTTAAAGTTCCATCAGACACTGTATAAGAAAAAACATCCTCAACTTCCTCACCCGATGCCAATGCCTCTGCTGCATTAGCCGTGTAACGATAACTACCATCAGCATCGAGTGTTAGGGAGCCATAGAGACCCGTAAGACTTTCCCCAAGCGTACCACTCGATCCAGTCCCTGTTATCGAGCCAGATCGCAGCGCAGACACTGAAAGCGTATCACCATCAACATCAACGTCATCCAGCAACAGATTTTTATCAGCAGCCGACTCAAGCGTGCCATTTTCGAGCACCGCATCCTGGTTACTTGCGGCGATCGGCCGATCATTTAGGCCGGTGACTGTAAACCGAAGTTCAGCGCTCGACGTCAAAGATCCGTCTGACACGGTATAAGTAAAAACATCCTCCACCACCTCGTCGGCAGATAACGAGTCAGCGACATTCGCAAGATAGCTATAACTGCCGTTCTGATTAAGGGTTAAAGTGCCGTAGACGCCAACAAGCGGTTCTCCAATCGCACCCTCTACTCCGCTTTCCAATAACGTGCCGATTCGAATTCCTGCAATTAATAACGTGTCACCCTCAATCTGGTTTGAAAGCACGCCAGTATCCACAACCCGTTCAATCTCATCATTCTCAAGGAGTGCATCGGTAATACCGATCGCTAACGGTCCGTCACTTACCCCCGTCACTTCGATCCGAAGCTCTGCACTCGAGCTTAAAGATCCATCTGATACGGTATAGGTAAACACGTCCTCCACCACCTCGTCAGTCGCCACAGAACTTGCAATATTTGCTGTGTAGCTGTAACTCCCGTTGGCATTTACGGTCAACGTGCCGTACGCACCGCTAAAAGGTGCGCCAATCGAGCCACTCGTACCCAGATCATCAAGTGAACCGGCACGGATTCCGGAAACCAACAAGGCGCCACCATCTACATCTGTGTCATCCAGCAGTAAACTCTGGTCCACAACCAGTTCAATTTCGCCGTTCTCAAGCACCGCATTCGTATTACCCACCGCAACCGGCGCGTCGTTCACACCCGTCACCGTAATGAGCAGTTCCGCGCTCGTGCTCTCCGCGCCGTCCGTGACCGTGTACGTGAACACGTCAACCGCCGTCACCCCTGCCGCCAGGCCATCAACTGCACTGGCCGTCGTCGCGTAACTGTACTGCCCGTCCTCATTCAAGGTTAAGACGCCATAGGTCCCAGCCAAAATGCTGCCTACCGCGCCTTGCGCGCCATTCGTTGCCGCTATCTCGCCCGTCCGGATTGAAGATATCGTTAACGCATCGCCATCAACATCCGTGTCATCACCCAACACGCTTGATGCCGACGCAAGATCAATCGAACCGTTTTCAAGCACCGCATTCGTATTACCCACCGCAACCGGCGCGTCGTTTACGCCCTCGATTTGAAACGAAAAAACCCCTTGTCCTGTTTGACCTAGCTCGTCTTGCACCGTGATGCCAAACTGCTCAATGCCGATCTCACCTTCTTTCAAATAATCGAAAGCATCACCTGGATCATATAAAACCGAACCGATGCGCACTGAACCTCGCGTTAACTCCGTGTCTAAAGCCAGCACGGTCAGCGTACTGCCAAGGTCAGAGTCTGAAAAAATCGCATCAAGCGGTATCGAAATCTCACCGGCCTCCGGTGTCAGCTCCAGCGTAAATCCCGTCGGATCTGAAACCAGCACAGGTGGATCGTTAAGGCCCGTCACGGTCACGGTCACAGTTGCCGTCGCGGTCGTAGTGCCATCACTTATCGTGTAGCTAAAAACGTCATCAATCGAGCCTTCACTCAAGGATTGAGAGGGCTCATACAATAGTGATTGCCCATCTTCTGCGATCGTAACGACACCAAGTGCGGTGCTACTGTCAATCGACGCAATCACCAGTGTATCGGCCAGGTCTGGATCACTGTCGTTTGAAACTACAGTTAGCACGAGCGGCGCATCTTCGTCAGTTTCGGCAACATCATTGTTGGCAATCGGTGCATCATTACTACCCTGATACACAATCACGACGTCCGCGTCGGCCCTTGAGTTCCCAGACTCTAACGTGTAGGACAAGGTTTCCGTTGTCGATTCACCCGCGCCAAGACTTTGCAATAGGCTTTCATCGGGCTGAAATTGCACCCGGCCGTCTACCAAAGTCACAGCATCCGGTCGCGTACTGTTGACTGAAACAATGACCAGCACTTGCCCGAAATCGGGGTCTGAATCGTTGCCAAGCAATTGATCCGTTACATCTATTGCATTGCCCGCGACCACCGTTATCTCATCTGCCAGGGCCTGAGGCGGATTATCCGGCGCAATCACTTCCTGAGGCTCCTCAGCCGCGACATCTTCTACCTCAAAGACAGACTCTTCTACGTTAGACGAGGCGACATCAAGCGTTTGTAGGTCGCCTGAATCTTGACCTTCAACATTACTATCTTGACTCTGTAACGTCTCAAGGGTGGTATCCAAGTCATCGGTTGCTGATTCCACGCTCGTGTCAGGGTTTGTAGAAGTAGATAACGCCTCATCATCGCCCGTCTCAACAACCTCAACCTCACCTTCATTACGGGATCCGTCTTCCGCGCTCTCGGCATCGCCCTGACTATCAACACCCGATTCATCAACGCCGAGACTGTCTAAATCTTCCTCATCGCTGTTTTCTTCCGCTTCCTCTTCCGCATCATCCGATTCATCTAACTCGGCTTCCTCGGCTTCCTCCACCTCTTCGACGACCTCTTCGAGGACCTCCTCTAAAACTTCCTCTTCTGTGCTTTCTTCAACGGCCTCCTCAGCCTCGGCTACCGCTTCTTCTACTACCTCCTCTTCCGCATCTGCCTCTACCGCCTCATCTTCAGCCGTACTGCCATCCGGCGGTGGTAACGATTGTTGCAGGGCCTGCTGGGCCTGCTGGGAGGGCTCAGTCGTAAATGCGGGCTGACCATTGAGCACCACGACAGCCGTGTTACCTGGCGTATCCAAGGTAACAGCATTTTCGCCATTGATATCTGTAATCTCGAGGACCCCTGAACGGTGCACAACAACCGTTTCGCCGCTTTGGTCTACCACGCCTTCAAGTTCACTACCGCGCACGCCGATGATGGATGTTGGCGTGTTGAGCTGGGTATGGGCTTGAGCCGATGCGCTGGGCAACTCTCCGATCTTGCCACTCTTATAGTAAAAACCGCCAACCCGAACGGTGGCTTCGAATCGCCCAACATCGGCGGCTTCATCAAACTCATACTTATCTAATGCAGCTTCACCATTTTGGCCCAGTTGAAATTTGGTGCCATCGCGCATTTCAGCCTTAATAAAACTGCCAGCGCCCGTCACAAGCACATCGCCTTGATACAGAATGGCACCTTTAATAACCGTTTCTTGGCTTCCATCGGCATGCCGTACGGTAACCGTGCCCACCACCAGCTTGACCGAACCGATTTCAACCAGTGCAGAACCCGAGGGGGCAGGGCCTGCAAACAGCACGTCTTGACCAAACGCACGCGGGAACAAACTTTTGACCATAGCGGGCGATAGCCCAGCGCCGCTTTCGATCATTAAATTCGGCGGTGTTGGAAAACTGAAATAATCCGGCACAACGTGGGCGATGCCATCTGGATTAGTGATTTCGAGGTCGAAACCAGACTGCGCAAAGACGCCGTAGAGCAAAAAAGACGCATCGGGTAAGAGATGTTCGAGGGCGCCAGATTGCACTGAATCAACGTCTACTTCAGAAGTTTGCATGCGGCTTGATGTCGACTCTTTCGGTAACACGGCTGGCCTCAATTCAAGGCATTTATAGCCTTTTTTACACTCGGTGAAACACCTCAATCCATGGTGCTGCAGGGTCTCTTTCCTGACCCTTTTTCTTAAACCAACTCCAAACTTCAAGCATCGACGCAAGGAATCGTTTCACAAAACCGCGCCAAGTCGACTCTGGGGTTTTGCTACTACAAACAATTGCTGTCACTTTGTTATTTAACTCCCCATGACCCATAAAAACAAATTAATTTATCCCAACCGATTTCAACCACGCGCGCAGCTTATAAGCATCCTTAACGGCCATAATGACCAAACAAAGACGGGGCCAAGCCACCCTCGCGATCGCATGATCGATCAACAGACGTTGTAACGCGTTACAAGCCTTCAACCTCACG
>JAQWWC010000035.1 GCA_029249645.1 Pseudomonadales bacterium | reverse complement strand
AAATAACTTTCCGGTAGTTGTTCTGGCATCAACAATCCTTACCTTGATCCGTAATCAAAATGATGTGGCAATCACACAAACCCTGATGCATTCGCGGTTCGGTGTTCGATTCAGCATTTTTTGGACGCCTTCACGATTTTGTACACGACTTGCGACTTCGGAATTTGGTATATTCCTCTTTTTCTCACAGCGAGCGTCTAAATGAAAGTTGCCATTGGAATTGGAAGCGCCTACTACAACGGCGATGACTGGGATGAATTGGTCGACTACACCGTCGCCGCCGACTCAATGGGCGTCGATTACGTCTGGTCGGCCGAGGCCTGGGGCATGGACGCAATTGTGCCGCTTGCTTATCTTGCGGCCAAGACCCAACACATCAAGTTGGGCACGGGCATTATGCAAATCAGCTCCCGAGTACCTCCGATGATCGCGATGACCGCTCAAAGTCTCAGAACGGTCTCCAACAACCGATTCGTTCTGGGTTTGGGCGTCTCTGGCCCACAAGTCGTCGAAGGGTTGCACGGCGCGTCATTTGCCAAGCCCTTATCAAGGTTGCGTGAGTGCGTCGATATTATCAAACTGGGCCTTGCCAGTGAGCGTATCGCTTATGAGGGTAAGCACTACGTGTTGCCCAGACCTGGTGGTGAAGGTAAACCGATTAGATTGTCTCAACCGCCGCAGGCCGATCTCCCCATCTATTTAGCGACCCTTGGCCCAAAAGCGATGGAAATGACGGGCGAGCTTGCCAATGGCTGGCTGGGCACGTCGTTTATGCCAGAACAAGCCGATATTTTTTTGGAGCCGCTCCTACGAGGTCTCGCGAAATCCGGCCGAACGCTTGCCGATATCGACGTACAAGTGGGCGGAAGTTTAGAAATTGATGATGATGTTGAGCGTCTTATCGAAGCCCGACGGCCCGCTATGGCCTTTACCCTAGGCGGGATGGGTTCGGCAAAGACCAATTTCTATAATGATGCGTTTAAACGCGCTGGTTACGCAGAGGCTGCCGAGGAAGTTCAAGCGCTATGGGTGAGCGGCGATAAAGAAGCGGCGATTCGCGCGGTACCCGATGAGATGGTTCTTAAAACGAATCTGATCGGAACTCGAGAGATGATTGTAGAGAGAATAAAGGCCTATGCCGCCGCCGGTGTCACAACCCTACGCATTAGCACCTCTGGTCGAAACTGGCGAGAACGAACTGAGACACTCGCTGAAGCAACAGACTTAATTCATTCTATTCAGTAGTCCCCCGCCAGGGACCCGTCGACGAAAGTTGATTAAGTAGGAGCAACCCTCATGCAACAATGCGCATTCTGTGAAGCTGACGTCATCACACCGATGTATTACACGACACCAGAAATAAAGGAACTGCATCAACCTTATGCTGGTTTACCCCGGGAGGTGTACTGCAGCGCTGAATGCAGTACGCGACGCTTTGAGGCTCTATTAAAAAGGGAAGCATCCTCTGATACCTAAGGAATTAGCAGAATCAGGTAAGCCACTCCAAAAAAAGCAGGCGGCGCCATGAATCGCTGGCAAATCGGAGACGTCCGCATTACCCGTATCGTTGAGATGGAAGTTGTAGGCGGTACGCGATTCATCTTACCTCAGGCAACACCCGAGGCCGTCTCACCGATGCAATGGCTGGTGCCGCATTTTGCGACTCCAGAGGGCAAGCTCATCATGAGCGTGCATGCCCTCGTCATCGAAACGCCCGGCCGACTCATGTTGGTCGACACCTGCATCGGTAATGATAAAGTTCGATCGATCCCCAACTGGCAGCAACTGTCGTTACCCTTTTTGGAAGACCTGGCAAAGGCGGGTTATGAACCCGAGCAATTCGACACCATCATGTGCACTCATCTCCACGTTGATCATGTTGGTTGGAATACTCGCTTGATCGATGGCGTCTGGGTCCCCACCTTCAAAAATGCGCGCTACCTCATTGGCAAAACGGAATACGAACATTGGCAAACAGCAGACGCAAGCGACTTGAATGACGGCATCTTCGAAGATTCGGTGCAGCCGGTTATGAATGCCGGACTGATGGACCTGGTTGCAGCCGATCATCAGGTGTCAGACGAAGTCAGCTTCGTCTCAACACCCGGGCATACGCCAGGCCACGTCAGTATCTTAATCCGCTCTCGGGGAGAGCAGGCGCTCATCACTGGCGATTGCATCCACCATCCTTGCCAAATCGAGCAAACCCAATGGTCGAGCAGCGCCGACTTCGACGCCAGCGCGGCGATTGCAACCCGAGAAGATCTTTTATCCACCTACGCGGATCAGCCGACCCTCATCATTGGCACCCACTTTGCCACCCCCACAGCGGGGTACCTGCGATCAACCGAAACGGGTCATTACCTAGACACTACCGTCGCGCAGCACGACTAAGCCCTTTCATGTATCATCGAGCCTCGAAATTAAGGCTTGAACACCATGCTTGAGTACCCCTTCAAAGAAATTCCCGCGCCCGGCAAAACGATTGAGGTTGCCCCAGGCGTGTTCTGGCTGCGCATGCCGCTGCCAATGTCGCTGGATCACATCAACCTCTATCTGTTAGAAAGTGAGACGGGCTGGACCGTGGTCGACACGGGAATCCGCGGCCAAGCAACAAAAGATCTGTGGTTGACCATATTTGAGGACTGTCTGGGCGGTAAGCCCGTCGAGCAAATCATCTGCACCCATATGCATCCAGACCACACAGGGCAAGCTGGGTTTATTTCAGAACACTTCCGAGTGCCGTTACTGATGAGCTACGGCGAGTATTATCAAGCGCGCATGATGCACTACTCGATGCAGGAAAAAGGCTCATGGCACATGTCGGACTTTTTCCTGCGTGGCGGAATCTCCCAAGCCTTGATGGATGCGATGAGTGAAGCCAGGAGTCAATTTGCACCTGAAGCCGATGATCTACCAATGCCAAAAAGCTATCAGCGTTTGCGCGATGGCGATCAGTTGCGCATCGGCGCGACTACTTGGAAGATCATTGTCGGCAGTGGCCACTCCCCGGAACACGTTTGTCTATACTCTGAAACCAACCGGCTCCTATTATCGGGCGATCAGATTCTGCCGATTATCACCAGTAACGTGTCGGTTCACCCCACAGAACCTGAAGCGGATCCGATGACCGATTGGTTAACCTCACATCAAAAATTTAAAACATTGATTCCTGATACAACGCTGATCTTGCCGGCTCACAACAATCCATTTTACGGCGCAAGCGAACGACTCGACGAGCTGACCGCTCATCATGAGCATCGGATGCAGATCGTTTTGGATGGCTGCAAAACCCCGACCGTTGCTGTTGACCTGCTGCCGGCCTTATTCGACCGAAAATTAGAAAACCACACGTTGTTTATGGCGCTTGGCGAGGGCATCGCCCACATCCATTGCCTGATGACCCGGGGCAAGATAAAGCGAGAGTTAGACGGCGCGGTCTATCGATACACGACGTTATGACCGGACGCGCCATCTTTTAATCTGAAGGCACGTCGCTCGACAATTTAAAAACGCATACCCTGCAAAGACCCGCAGCCTCTGTTTGACCCGCGAACCCTCGTGCGGCATCTGAGTCAGCTGACAAGGCTGTAATCATCGTTACGCACGGCCTTAAGACAACGCCCCTTCCGGCACCGCATCCTCAAAAAAACAGGTGTCAATGCTGCGCCGTGTCGGCGTGCCGAATCGGCCTTTCGGCCATCCAATCGGAATGAGGGCAATGCTCGGCGTTCTAACGGGATCCAATCCCAGAAACCGATCAATCGCCTCGCCATGAGCTCTATGCGCCGTAGTCAGTGATGCGCCCAAACCCACTGCCCGACACGCTAGCAAAACATTCTGAATCGCTGGAAATAGCGCCTGACTTTGAGGTTGACCACGCCGAGTCCAACCCGCCACAAATAAATGCACCGGCGCTTCATGGAGGTGCTCTGCCAAATAGATGGCCGCCTTCATATTACGCCGCTTTGCTTCTGGATAATCCGGATCTCGAGCGGCCGCAATAGCGGGCGCAATATAAGCTTTAAAGGTTTCTCGATAGAGCGTTGCGATATGCGCTCGGCGCTCACGATCTGTCACCGCAACAAATTGCCAAGGCTGACGATTGCCGCCACTCGGCGCGAAGGTCCCCGCTTCACAAACCTTTCGAATCAATTCAATCGGCACGGCGTCGGGCTTCAAACGTCGGATTGCCCGGTTAGTACGGATGCCTTCTAAGAGCGGCAAATCTTCACCCAGCGTCTCAACACTGTCCGCACTCACAGCGGTAGTCCACCCACCGCCTGGTTAATGCTGCCATCTTCGTTGTAGGCACGCATCAGGAGTTCCGCAATCCGCATTTGATGCACTTCATCGGCGCCATCAGCGAGCCGTGCCCAGCGCGCCTGTTGCATCATGCCCGCGAGCGGCGTGTCGGTCGAATAGCCCAGTGCGCCATGGACCTGCATCGCTCGGTCTATCACCCGCCAAAGCGTATTGGCCACATGATGTTTGGCCATCGAGACTTCCTGCTTAAATTCAAGACCCTGTTCTATTTTGTACGCCGCATGCAACACCATAAGCTTTGAAGCATATAGCTCCATCGCGGAATCCGACATCATCCATTGAATGCTCTGTTTCTCGGACAAGTAGCTGCCGTGCGCGAACCGTTTCTGAGCACGATCCACGAGCATTTCCAGCGCCATTTCAATTTGACCCAGCCAGCGCATGCAATGCGCAAGCCGTGCTGGCCCCAAACGCACCTGACCCAATTTATGCCCACCACCGCGCTCACCCAACAGGTGCGTTTTCGGCACCCGCACATCGGTATATTTAATTTCCGGATGATTGTGGCGTCCGCCCATGGTTTCCACATCGCGAATGATCTCGAATCCTGGGGTGTTGGTCGGGACGATAAACGCAGAATTACGCGCTTGCGGAATTTCTGCATCGGGATCCGTTCGAGCGATGACAATGGCGAAATCTGCGCCCTCAGCACCCGAGGTAAACCACTTGTGTCCATTAATCACCCACTCATCGCCTTCCTCAACCGCACTGGTTTGAATGAGCGTCGGATCTGAGCCTGCAACGTCCGGCTCCGTCATCGAAAAGCAGGATCGCGCGGTGCCTTCCAGCAACGGATTTAAAAAGTGCTCGCGCTGATAATCTGTTGCGAAATGGTAAAGCGTGTGCATGTTGCCTTCATCAGGTGCCTGGGCATTAATAATATAAGGCCCCATCGGGATCTTCGCCGCTTCTGCCGAAACCGCAGCCAATGCCGTTACACCCAACCCCATGCCACCAACATCTTGGGGCATATGAGGCAACCAAAATCCCTGTGCCTTGGCCTTTTGCCGCAAGGACTTAACCAGCGCCGACCAATCGGCGCGCTGCGCCTCTTTATCGGCCTGCAGCGCCGCGAAAGCGGGCTTCACTGTGTCATGCAAGAATCCGCGCATCATTAGGCGCGCGTCTTCCACGTCTTGACTAAAGCTAAAATCAATTGGCATAGGGTCGCTCCTTGTTCGGTTGGCTCCGGAAAGATAAAAGGGGATCAAAATCCCAGAAAGTTAAACGCATAGGCCTAACAGATCATCGTATACTCCATGACAGGACCGTCAGCCTAGGCTCGAGTGTCACCCATTTAGACCCAAGCGATCAACCAGCCAGTTCCTGTATGAAAGAAATTTCCACCACCGCCGCCTTTAAACATCTTGAGACAATTCTGCATCAAACCCTGCCCAGTTGCGCGCTTGAACGCTCACCCATCCCCTTATGCCCGAGCATCGAGCTTGCCTTGCTGCAAGCCGAACTGCCCCAAACGCCCTTACCGGACGATGAAATGCGCCAAGTTTTGGCGTCTCCAGCCTACTGGTGTTTTTGTTGGGCCAGTGGTCAGGTGCTTGCTCAATACTTGCTGGCGCATCCCGAGCGGGTCGCAGGTAAATCGATCATTGATTTTGGCGCGGGGTCGGGGGTTGTCGGCATCGCCGCGATGCTTGCCGGTGCACGTGAGGTCTTAGCCGTTGACCTCGATCCTGCAGCGCTCGCTGCCTGCGCGGTCAATGCGGCAATCAACGATGTACAACTCACTTTGGCGCCTGACCTGAATGCAATTCAAACACCGATTGACCTGATCATCGCTGCTGATGTGCTCTACGATCGCGACAACTTGCATTTTTTAGACGCGCTGCCGACGCTGGCAACAGATGTTTTAATCGCAGATTCTCGAATCAAAAATTTCAACCATCGCCATTACCGTTTGCTGCAGACTCAGACTGCGACGACCTGGCCGGACCTGGAAGAATATCCAGAATACAACCAGGTTCGGTTATTCGAGCATACGCGATCGTCATAAACCCTCAGGCAATCGGTTCACCGCATAGAGGCCCGGAGCCTCACAGTTCTGAAAACCCCAGATCAGCCTAGCACTAGTTCCGCGATAGTTCGCATTTGATCCACATTTTTTGTGTTGACCAAGAGTGACGTAACCGGAGAGTCGCGCCAGGCATCCAGCCGGTCCCGGATCCGCTCAATCGGTCCAACCAAGGAAATCTCATCGGCGAAGCTTGACGGCACCGCTTGAAAGGCCTCATCTTTCTTACCCGCCAAAAACAAATCCTGAATCTGCCGAGCTTCTGCTTCGAATCCCATACGCCCCATCAGTTCGGTATGGAAATTCCGACTTTTTGCGCCCATACCGCCAATATAGAGCGCCAGCCCATGCTTTACGGGGATCAAGCCCTGCTCCACATCGTCACAAATATTAACGGACAAGCCCTGCATAATTTCAAAATGCGGCGGGCGATTTTCGATCTGATCAGCATAGACCTCTTGCCGATAGGGGGAGTAATACAACGGTAGCCAACCATCAGCAATTTCGGCAGCCATCGTGACATTTTTCGGGCCTTCTGCGCCCAAGAAGATCGGCAGGTCTGCTCGCAATGGATGGGTAATGGGCTTCAGCGGTTTTCCTAAACCCCAAGCGCCCTCGCCCATATAGGGCAGGGGATAGTGCGCACCGTCACTTGAAACCGGCGCCTCGCGTCGTAGTACCTGTCGGATAATATCCACATACTCTCGGGTTCGAGACAACGGTTTTGCAAACGGCTGACCGTACCAACCCTCAACCACTTGGGGGCCCGACACGCCCAGCCCTAAAATCATCCGTCCTTTGGATAGATGATCAAGAGTTAATGCTGCCATAGCGGTGGCGGTTGGCGTGCGCGCCGATAATTGTGCGACGGCCGTACCCAGCCGGATTCGATTGGTATGTGCCCCAATCCACGAAAGCGGCGTAAAGACGTCCGAGCCCCAGGCTTCTGCTGTAAAAATGGCGTCATAGCCCAAACGCTCGGCTTCTTGGGCCACCGAAACCATGCGTGGGTCAGGCCCGGCGCCCCAGTATCCTAATTGCATCCCTAATTTAAGATCTTTCATGCCTAAAACTCCGTAAAAAATAACAAATTAGACGATATCCTAACACGAGCTTGGGCGCCCTAGTCAGGGGCGACATCGCACCTCAGACAAGCACCGAATGCGTTTAACATTCAAGTTAAGAAGGCATATTTTTAGCGCCCCGAGTAATTTTTCACTTGGAATCGTAGCGACAAAGCCGGCGCGCTGGTATGCTTGCCCTCTTTTTGAAGCGTGGTTTTTTTTAACGATAAGAGACTAGTTATGGCAGAAGACAAAGATATTCAAAAGGCAGGATCCGGCGGCATCATCGAGGAGAAGCTGTTCAAATCCCGATCGATCTCGGTATTTGGCTCCGTTGATGAAAAACTCGCACGCACCGTCAGCCAGCAGTTACTGGCCCTGTCCGCAGAAAGCGATGAGCCTATTACGTTGTACATCAGTTCGCCCGGTGGCCACGTGGAATCCGGTGATGTGATCTACGATATGATCAAATTCGTGAAACCCGTTGTTCGCGTGGTCGGCACCGGCTGGGTTGCCAGCGCTGCAACGAACATCTATCTCGCGGCTAAAAAGGAGAATCGTTTTTCCTTACCGAACACTCGATATCTGGTCCATCAGCCATCTGGCGGTTCAAGAGGCAACGCCACCGATATCAAAATTCAAATGGAAGAGATTCTTAAAACCAAGGAGCGGATCAACAAGATTATTTCTGATGAAACCGGCCGTCCCCTCGATCAGGTTGAAAAAGACACGGACCGGGATTACTGGATGAGCGTTGAGGAGGCCATCGAATATGGCATCGTCAATCGAGTGATCCACTCAATTGGCGACCTGGGCTAGTCCACAGGCGACGCGATTAGGCCGGCTGTTCTGAGCCGGCCATCTTAGGGGTCGTCAGTCGATAGTAGCAATAGCCACCAAGGGAACCGGCAATGCCTTGCAGTATCAGCCCCATAACCGTCCGGGTTGGCGCAACCCCAGAGATTCCAAAAACCTGCTTCAAAACCAAATGAATCGTGACCAAGGCGACAAAACCGCCCAACACGAAGCCTAAACGCCGAAGATCTGGATAGCGCTTGATCACCAAAGCCGCAACCGGCAGGGCGACCAAGTACGCCACAGCAATAATCGGCAAATACAGCGCCGTCATATTTAGCACATCATGCCAGGCAGTCTCCAGTCGTTGTCCAAGTGTCACCTCAAAGCCCATGCCTACAATGGCCGCAATATTGCCTTGGGAAATCGCGATACAGCCGATCAAATACGCCGCGAGCACCGCAGATACATAACCTAGAATAATTCGCATAAACGCTGATCCTTAACGTTGATTCTTGATCTCGTAGTGTAACGCAATCAACGCGATTTGTTGCCTAGCGCATAGAAGCTCTAAACTCGCTGAGCTGTTATACTGATTTTTTATATCTCGAAATCATAAGGGCCATTATGACTCGTTCTATCTTTGTTGCGCTCATACTGTTGTTGTCCACGCCAATTCACGCGGAGTACACCACCCGAGTCATTGCCGACGATCTCGCATTTCCTTGGTCAATGGCCTTCATCGACGACGACACGATCGTCGTTGCAACCCGATCCGGCACCCTGGAACGGATAAGCCTAAGCAGCTCAGAACGGAAGACCCTCCTGGGCACCCCCGAAACCTATGTTGAAAGCCAAGGCGGTTACTTCGACCTTGTTCTGGATCCGGATTTTTCAAGCAATCGGCTCGTTTATCTTGCCCTTGCTGACGGCCCAGCTGAGGCCAATGCGACAGCCATCTATCAAGCGGTTTTAGGCACAGATGGACTCACCGCCCTCACCAAAATCTTTCGAGTATCGCCAAGCAAGGATACGCCCGCTCACTACGGCGGGAAATTAGCGTTTTTGGCCGATGGCACCTTGCTGCTAACGACGGGCGATGGCTTCGAATATCGAGAAGCCGCGCAAGACCCCTTTAGCCAGATGGGCAAAGTGCTCAGATTAAAAACCGATGGTTCTGCGCCCGCAAACAATCCTTTTGCGGATGGTCAGAATGGCGACCCTTACGTCTATAGCTACGGTCATCGAAGCCCACAAGGACTCGCCGTCTCCACGACCGGCCAAATCTGGCTTCATGAACATGGCCCTCAAGGCGGAGACGAGCTCAATCTTATTCGACCGGGCAATAATTACGGTTGGCCTGCCACGTCCTTTGGGATCAATTACTCAGGCGCGCGTATTACACCTTTAACCTCGGCCGAAGGAATCACGCCCCCCGTGACCTATTGGACGCCTAGCATCGCACCCTCTCATCTGCTGATTTATCAAGGGGCCTTGTTTCAAGACTGGCAAGGTAGCTTCCTAGTGAGCACTTTAGTGGATCAAGACGTGAAGCGACTAACCTTGGATGATACCAGCTTGACGAGCTCTGAATCGTTATTTGGCGAGCTTGGCGCTCGCATTCGAGGGGTACACGAAGGCCCCGATGGGGTGATTTATCTGCTCACCGATAGTGACCCTGGCTCGGTGATCGAAGTCCGTCCGAAAATGGCAGATTCCGCAACCGAGCCATAGCCCTTCATCGCTTCTTGGTAACGTTATGGAAAGTTTACCCCGATAGGCTCCCAAGTCTTTGGGTGACCTCGAAAGCCCGGCAAAACCCCTTCTAACCGCGTTGGTTGAATACGAATAAGCTGATAATCATCTGGGAAATTCGGATAGAGCTTCTCGGAGTCCTGCGCTCGGCGCATGCTTTTTTTAATTGCAACCTCCGACACGAGAGTCGCTTCCCCCATCAGAGACACATAACTTTTCAGCGCGTCGCTGTAATAATGCACCGTTACCTGCGGCGTCTGGGTAATTTCGGTGACTTTTCTGCTGCTGGGTCTTGTCGCAATCCAGACAACCCAGTCAGAGCCCGGCGCAAAGGCATCCACCGTGCGGGCTTTGGGTTGTCCGGTTTGATCGATCGTGATGAGCGTTGCAAAAGAGGTATCTTCGACCACTTCGCGGGCTGCTTGTAGTACAGTTTCAGTGTTTGGTGTATTCAGAGGCTTCGAGGCAACTGAGGACAGACTGAAAACTGGCAGCCATAACAGCAGACCTAATAGCGGTTTAAATCGATCGAACTTGAACTCTGCTGATTGCTTGCCCATCAATTTTGCTCGTCGAAAACACTGCTCATAGATCGTCTGAAAGTTCAAAGCCTGTCGCCTTAGCGGGACCGGAGCCACTTGCGTTTTAGGCTTGCGTCTTTGAAGTCGTCTCTGGTTTCAGTCCCGTCACTCAAAAGTGCCAGGAACAATGAGCCCGCTAAACAAATTTTTTAATACAGCGCCAGCAAACACCGATCTAACCCTTCGCATCCTAAAAGCACTGCTACCATCACCGCGTCTAATCAGCACCTTTTAGCAAAACCTTTCTTGAGCCTTAGCAAAACCTCTCTTGAGCCTCAGCAAAACCTCTCGTGCGCCTTAGCAAAACCTCTCGTGAGCCTTAGCCAAACCACTGGTGCGCCGCCTCAACAATACGCCCGACGTACGCTGGCGTCGCTGAATGCGGTACTGCGCGGCAGATAGAACTGCTTGCGACGAGGCACCATTGCAAGACTGATTGGCTAGGTGATCACCAAAGCGGCAACAATCAATACAACGGTTAAAAGCGCGAAGCCAAGCATAGTGATTGCGAGCGACCGAACGGTTTTTCGATCACTGTTTGCAGCTTCTTCAATACTCACACTCATCTTCACGTCCACATCTGTTTCGGGAAAACTCAATGTACCCTATGAGCACAATCAGTCAAGCCATCTGCCGCCAGATTTTTAGCTTTTTGTACAACTTAAACCAATTTATGATCCTAACGTCTTTAAGAGCGTCAAGGTCATCAGTCACCGAGCCGTTTTAGCCGCCACGTCTGAACCGGTGGTAACGAGCAAGCCACGGCAAGGCCCAGTTGGGCTTGTGGGCTTTTTGCCAAACGCCTGCGACAAATTTGTTCATTTCCGCCCAGGTTGGGTAGATGTGGATCGTACCCATAATCTTTTTAAGACCCAGTCCATATTTCATCGCCAACACAAATTCCGATATCGACTCCCCCGCATGTGCGCTAACAATCGTCACGCCGAGGATTCGATCACTGCCGGGTTTGGTTAACACCTTGACGAAACCCGTTGGCAGGGCCTCTGTTTTCGCTCGATCCAGTTCCGCAACGTCAAAGCGCGAGCATTCAAAGGCGATGCCAGCCGACTCGGCTTCGGACTCGCTTAAGCCAACCCGAGCGACTTCCGGGCTCGTGAAGGTGCACCAGGGGATCACTCGGTAATCTACTTTAAACTTTTTGAAGGTGCCAAAAAGCGCATTGACCGCAGCATACCAAGCCATATGTGAGGCCGTATGAGTAAACTGGTAGCGACCGGCGACATCCCCTACCGCAAAAATATTCGGGTAATTGGTCTGCAAGTGCTCGTTCACCTTAATCTGACCGTTGTCGGTCAAATCAATTTTCAGCGCTTCGAGTCCAAAACCATCTACTCGCGGCTTTCGCCCCGCGGCAAACAAGACCGCATCGCATTCAATGTCTGTGACTAATTCAGAACC
>JAQWWC010000034.1 GCA_029249645.1 Pseudomonadales bacterium | reverse complement strand
GGGCCAAATTTGGACCGCAAAGCGGCAACCATCCAGCCGCTTAAGTAAATGTAAGACTTGTCCATTGTTCCGCGATGCTTTTTGACCGACATGGCCAGTTGCTGAGCGGTGAAACCGTGCCAGCAACCGAGAGACTGAGTATATCTTGCTGTGTCGGCATCGTAGTCCGCCATGTCCCGACGCATGATGTCAGCGGTGTACTGAGCGATATCAATGCCGGTTTTAAATCTATTCTGCAGTTGCATTCGGGTTGCATACTCGGCGCTGATGCCTTTCCAGGTATCAGAGTTTTTTGCTTTGAGTGATTCAAGTACCGCGATTTGGTCAAGATAAGCTGACATGATAGGTCCTTTAAACGGTTTGGTTGCCGTGATCAGTGATTAAATCTGCACAAGGCAGGAAGGTGGTTGTTGAGAAAGCGCAATGTAGCAAGCAAGAACGATGGATTAAAAAGAATTAATGGACAGTAATATATTCTAATTCTTCAATTATGAGTTTCGATCAGGCCTCGAGGGTTTTGGTTTAGCACGGGATAAAGTAACTTGATGCCGAGACAAAAAAGGAGAGTACGTTGATTACGGTTGTGAGTGTTCATGTGGGCGTCCGGCAAGTCCTTTCGGTTGGACAGCGCAATGTCCAAACCGGCATTTTTAAAACGCGAGTCGATGATCAAGTCGCGATCAATCGGTTGGGGTTGGCAGGGGATGCGGTATGTGATCATCGACATCACGGAGGCCTGGACCAGGCCGTGTACGTTTATACCGAGGAAGACTATGCCTTTTGGGCGCGTCAGTATCGACGACCCTTTGAGGCAGGCGGCTTCGGAGAAAATGTGGTGGTTCGGGGGCTAGATGCGTCTAATTTGGCCATTGGCGACCGGGTGCGCTTGCCGAATGTAACGCTTGAAGTCTCCGCGCCCAGAATTCCGTGCGGGGTCTTAGCCGCTGCCGTTCCAGAGTCAGGGTTTGCCAAAGCGTTTCAAAAAGCGGCGCGCCCAGGGTTTTACTGTCGGGTGATCCGAACGGGCACAGTTGCAGCAGGCGATGAAGGATCATTTGAGGCCTATTCGGGGCCAGCTAAAACGCTGCTCACGGTTTACCACGCCAACTACCAAACGCCAGAGCTTGACCAGTTAAGGGCATTATTAGCGCTGCCGATTGATCAACGAACCCGCAAGAAGTTCGAAAAAGAGGTCGCTAAGCGAGAAAAGTTGGCGCTCAGCCCGCATCCTCAATAATAAATTGTGCGCCTTTTTCTGCGATCATCACCGTTGGGGCATTTGTATTTCCGGAGGTAATGAGCGGCATAATCGACGCATCAATTACCCTCAGACCCTTGCAGCCATGAACCATCAGGCGGTCATCGACTACGGCCGCCGGATCGGCGCCCATCTTACAGGTGCCAACCGGGTGAAAAATGGTCGTGCCGAGATCGCGCGCGGCGTCTAGCAACTCGGTATCACTTTGCCGCTCGGGTCCGGGCTTCCACTCTTCGGGTAAAAACCGAGCGAGCGCCTTGGCCTTCATGATGCGCCGCGTCATTCGCAATCCCGCAAGCGCGACCGCTTCATCCTCTGGGTTGGACAAGTAGTTCAGATTAATTTTGGGCGCCATGAGCGGATCCAGACTTTGAGC
>JAQWWC010000033.1 GCA_029249645.1 Pseudomonadales bacterium | reverse complement strand
ATCATTGGTTATCGAAAAAGAAATTGGTATATTGTTCGCTTCAACACTGGAATCGTCATGTCGCCAGATTTAACTGCAATCGGTCTCGAGCTTGTCCTGCTGGGTATGGGGACGGTGTTCGCATTTTTGACGTTACTGGTCTTTGTAACCAGCTTGATGTCGCGTTTGATTATGCGGTTTTCAAGCGCTGAGACGCTCAACCCCGTGCCGCTCGTGGCGACTGGGCAATCAGGGCCATCGCCTGTCCTCTTAGCCGCTGTGGCAACGGCTGTTCGGCGATACCGAGATGGTCAAACGTAGTAGGCGATTAAGGTAAGCATTCCAAAAAGTGTAAGGCTGCTTAAAGGGCAGCTTAGGCTTGGTCGGACGAGATTAACGAAAGTGTTTTGGAGTAAGTTTTATGTCTGAGCAGGGTTTGCCGAAATTGGCACCGCTTGGGATCACAGATGTGGTGTTAAGAGATGCACATCAATCTTTGTTCGCGACCCGTCTGCGCTTGGACGACATGTTGCCGATCGCCGAAAAGCTCGATCAGGTTGGCTTTTGGTCCTTAGAAAGCTGGGGTGGTGCAACCTTCGATGCCTGCATTCGGTACTTAGGTGAGGACCCCTGGGAGCGGATTCGAGCGCTGAAAGCCGCAATGCCAAATACGCCCCAGCAAATGCTGTTTCGAGGTCAAAATATTCTGGGCTACCGACATTATGCGGACGACCTGGTCGAAAAATTTGTTGAGCGCGCGGCGATCAATGGCGTAGACGTGTTTCGGGTCTTCGATGCGATGAACGACCCGCGCAATTTAGAATGTGCGATCGCCGCTGTGCGAAAGCAGGAAAAGCACGCACAAGGCACGTTGTCCTACACGGTGAGTCCAATGCATAATTTAGCGGGCTGGCTTGAAATGGCAGCGCGCCTGGAATCGATGGGCGCCGATTCTATTGCCATCAAAGATATGGCTGGTCTGCTCACGCCCTATGCTGCGTTTGAACTGGTGAGCGGTTTGAAAAAAACCGTTCAGATCCCGATTCACATGCAGTGTCATGCAACCACCGGTCTGTCGACCGCAACCTATCTCAAATCCATTGAGGCTGGGGTCGATAACGTGGACACCGCCATCAGTTCTATGAGCATGACGTATGGACATTCGCCGACCGAAAGTGTGGTGGCGATTCTGCAAGGCACCGAGCGGGATACTGGCTTGAACATGGTCTTGCTCGAGGAAATCGCAGCGTACTTTCGGGAAGTTCGCAAAAAATACGCCGCTTTTGAAGGCGCCTTGCGCGGTATTGATTCTCGCATTTTGGTGGCGCAAGTCCCGGGCGGCATGCTGACCAACCTTGAAGGACAATTAAAAGAGCAAAATGCCACAGATAAATTGGATGCGGTGCTTGAGGAAATCCCGAAAGTTCGCGCCGAACTTGGCTTTATTCCACTGGTTACACCAACTTCACAAATTGTCGGCACCCAAGCCGTGCTGAACGTTCTGACGGGAGATCGATACAGCAATATCACTAAAGAAACGCAAGCGGTATTGAAAGGGGAGTATGGCGCAACGCCAGCGCCTGTGGATGCGGATCTACAAGCCAAAGTTCTTGCTGGACAGGCGCCCATCACCGGTCGACCCGCTGACTTACTGAGCCCGGAGTTCGATCGGTTGCAGGTGGAACTCGAAGAGCTTGCTAAAGAAAAACAGATTGTCTTTGGTGAACATTTGGAAGACGACGTCTTAACCTATGCCTTGTTTCCCCAAATTGCTTTAAAGTTTTTTGAAAACCGTAATGATCCGGCCGCGTTCGAGCCGGTGCCATCGGGTATTGAGGGTTCAGCGAAAGCGCCTTCTGCGGCCGCGCCTTCGGTCTCGGGTGGCGGGCCTGAAACCTACACTGTGGCTGTCGCTGGACAAACCTTTGTGGTCTCAGTGACCCCGGGTGGCGAGATCGCTGGTTTGACGCCGGTGGTTAGTGCAAGTCCCTCAATGCTGGTGAGTTTTCCCGCGCCGCTTGCCGGCAACGTGTTTAAAGTTTTGGTGAAAGCAGGGGAGTCGGTGGCCGCAGGCCAGGTCGTGCTCATTCTAGAAGCGATGAAAATGGAGACCGAGATCCGGGCAACCAGCGCAGGCCTGGTCAGCGAGGTTCTCGTGCGCGAGGGCGATGCGGTCAAAGTGGGCGAATCCTTAATGATGCTGAGCTAACCGATGGATCAATTGCTGCAACTTTGGCAAAGCACGGGCCTGTATCAGATGCATCTGGATCAGTTTGCGATGATCTGCATTGGACTCACGCTTTTGTATCTGGCGATCGTGAAAGGCTTTGAGCCCTTGCTGCTGGTACCCATTGGGTTTGGCGGGCTTTTAGCCAATATTCCGGGTGTTGATATCGCGGTTGGCGACGGCATCCTGCATCAGTTCTATGCCTTAGGCATTGAAACCGGGATGTTTCCCCTGCTCATCTTTATGGGCGTCGGTGCCATGACAGACTTTGGTCCGCTCCTTGCTAATCCGAAAACTTTGTTTCTTGGGGCAGCGGCACAATTTGGCATTTTTGCGACTCTGCTGGGCGCTTTAGGGTTGAGTGAGCTGGGGATCTTTAATTTCTCGGTTTCGGAAGCGGCAGCCATAGGTATTATTGGCGGCGCGGATGGGCCGACCGCGATCTATGTTGCCGGGCAGTTAGCACCGCATCTGTTGGGCGCCATTGCGGTCGCCGCTTATTCTTATATGGCTTTGGTGCCGCTCATCCAGCCGCCGATCATGCGCCTGCTTACCACCGAGGCCGAGCGAAAGATCGAGATGGTCCAGCTGCGAGAAGTGTCTCAGCGCGAAAAAATTGTGTTCCCGCTAATGTTGCTCCTGCTGGTTGCACTGCTGGTGCCGAGTGCGGCACCGCTTTTGGGAATGTTTTGCTTTGGTAATGTGATGCGGGAGTGCGGTGTTGTGAACCGGTTAAGCGATACCACCCAGAATGCTTTAATTAATATCACGACCATTTTCTTAGGTTTGGCAGTTGGTTCCAAACTGAGAGCCGAGCAGTTTTTGGTTTTCGAAACCCTCGGCATCCTTCTTTTGGGAATGGTCGCGTTTTGTATTGGTACCGCAACCGGTGTTTTGATGGCAAAGATTATGAACCGCATGGTGAAGCAACCGATCAATCCGCTCATTGGCGCAGCGGGGGTGTCGGCGGTGCCAATGGCTGCCAGAGTTGCCAGTAAACTAGGGCTAGAAGCCAACCCCAACAACTTCTTATTAATGCACGCGATGGGGCCCAATGTCGCAGGAGTGATCGGCTCAGCGGTAGCCGCAGGGGTTCTGATTCAGTTTGTTCAATAAGAAGCTTCACCAAAAACAACTTTGCCTTGACAACCCACAGGGTGCTTTGTAGTTTGTGGTGCTCGCCACCGATCTGGTTGTTGTCGATAGCCTATCGGTTGTTCTTTGGTTTGGCCGTGTATAGCCCATGTTGAGAACGATACGCGGCATCAGTCGAATTAAAAAATCGTAAAACTGCCTTCATTAAAAGGCCCATTTAGTAAGAAAGAGGAAACTTCATGCAAGAATATATGCAATTTTATATCAATGGTGAATGGGTCGACCCCGTGACCCCTTCGAGTCTCGAAGTCATTAACCCAGCCACCGAGCAACCGTTTGCGACGATCAGTATGGGCAGTGCTGCCGATGTTGAAAAGGCTGTGGCTGCGGCCAGCAATGCTTTCGATAGCTTCTCTACAACGACCGTTGCCGAGCGCGTAGAGCTTTTGGGTTCAATCCTTGCGGAATACACCAAGCGCTATGACGAAATTGCAGCCGCGATTTCAACCGAAATGGGCGCCCCGCTTTGGCTGTCTAAAGCTGCTCAAGCAGCAACCGGGCAGGCTCACTTTGCAACGACGCTGGAAATGCTCAAGACCTTTGAATGGGAAGAGCGAAAAGGCAAATACCTACTTCGTCGCGAACCTGTTGGCGTTTGCGGTTTGATCACCCCTTGGAACTGGCCGATCAATCAGATCTCCTGCAAAGTTGCGCCAGCATTGGCCGCGGGCTGCACAATGGTGTTGAAGCCGAGTGAAGTGGCGCCAGTCAACGGTATTATTTTAGCGGAAGTTTTACATGCGGCGGGCGTGCCGGCCGGCGTGTTCAACTTGGTGAATGGCGATGGCCCGAATGTGGGTGAAGCTATGTCCTCACATCCAGATATTCACATGATGTCTTTCACAGGCTCAACCCGTGCAGGTG
>JAQWWC010000032.1 GCA_029249645.1 Pseudomonadales bacterium | reverse complement strand
CTTGATCTGCATTACTGATCAGCGGACAGTTATCTTCGCCATCAAGCACATTGTCGCTGTCATCATCCGCGTCGCAGGCATCGCCGTCACCATCACTATCGGTATCGGTTTGATTGGCGTTCGCAACGAGCGGGCAATTGTCCGCGCCGTCGAGCACCGCGTCATTGTCGTCATCGGTGTCGCAAGCATTGCCGTCAGTATCGTTGTCCGTATTGGTTTGGTTTGTGTTTGAAATCAGGGGACAATTGTCGGCGCTATCGGCAATGTCATCTCCATCATCGTCCGAGTCGCAAGCATCGCCCTCGTTGTCGTTATCAGTATCTATTTGATTAGCGTTGGCAATAGCCGGGCAGTTATCTGCCGGATCGAGGACCCCATCATTATCCGCGTCGTTGCCGCCGGAACTGGCGGCAACGGCCAGAACATTTTCAGCAATATTATTCGCGAGCGCATCATCGGGCTGTTGCAAGTCGTAATCTGTATTGGAGAACCCTGCCACCGCACTGGAGATTCGAACGTTACCCTCTTGCTCGAATACAAAAGAAAATTCATAGTCAACACTGGCATCGACCGCCAGTTCCGCAAGGGCACATTGAATATAGCCAGGTTGACCATCACAGCCTTCCGGTAACGCGGCTGGAACAGGTTGTGGCGGCTCGGTATAGGTCATGATCAGCAAGTTGGTACCGGTGTTGTCTTCCTGTTGACCACCATTATTAGTAGCCGTAACCGTGACAGGAAAGGCGGCGCCCACCTGGGGGTCGCCCGAAAAACTATTAGCCACGGCCAAATCGGTGCCGCCAGCAGCGCCAATTGGCACGAAAATATAAATACTGTAGTCATCGGACGTGCCGGCCACGCAATTTCCGTCCGATTCTGAATCGCAGTAATTAAAAACCTTGAGGAAGAACTGCGCGGTTGAAGGCGCGCGAAAACTAAATGTTTCCGGCTCACCTGAAAATGTATCGTCAATTGCTTCTCTTACTAGCTGACCATTTGAATCATAGATTTCAATTACAAGATCGACGCTGTCACCAATATCAGCCGTAAAAATGTCATAAATTTCATCTTCACGGCCATAAAAGCGAAACCAGTCCACATCCCCTTTTGGATTGAGCGTGTGCGACTGCAGGTCTTCGCCGCCAACGATCAGTAAAGTCGCCGTTTCTTGCGTATCGTTAGTTTCATAATTATCAGACGCAACCACTCCAGCGACAAAGGCAGTGCACACCAGAAAAGCAACCAAAGATCGAAGCAATTGTACTCTCATAATAAGCTTGGATGTCCAGTTTTGCCCAAGGGGCGCTTACCTCGGAGCATAGAATAATCAAATAGAAAAATCATCTAAAGCTTCCCGAACCCATCGCGTTACGGCGCCAGGCCATCAATATAACGCGCAATCACCGCAGCATCTGTTCTGGTTGCATCCGTTGCCAAAGCGCCAGAAACCAAAGCGGCGCCCTCAAACCCAAAGAGTCGTCGTATAACCAACAAGCCATCGGTCAACGCTTCAGTTTTACCATTGCCATCGATATCGAGCGCCAAACCTAGCCCATTAATCCGCTCCGTTATGGCAGCGGATTGCGTAACCAAAGCATTGGTTGATAACGCGCCCGACGTTAGGGCGTCCCCGGTAAATCCAAAGAGATGACGAATGACCAACAACCCATCCGTCAGCGCCCCGACCGTCCCATCATCATCGATATCAAGATTTGCTATGCCAATCGGACTATAAATCGATGCGCCACTAACCTCATAACCGGCTGCCTTCTCGCTCACACTAAACCGGAAGGCGATCTCACCCGCTTCAATGCCTTGGGCCGAGGGCAATACTTCCAAATCGAAAAGTTTTATCGGTACAGAACCCGGCCAATTGCCTTGGGGTGAGGCCCAGGCAACCTGCCAGAAACCATCGGTGCTCGGATCTCGATCGAAATCCTCACTATCGAGCTGGTATTGCGCATCGATCGACAACAAATTGGTTTGCAGCACGCTAGTAACCGTCAGTGATTCAATCAGCGCTGTATTGACATGCACCCGAACCCCAAGTCCGGTGACTTGTGGGTTCTGATCAGTGGTGTCGTAAAAGACCGCTAGCTTGGTGATTTCTTCAGCCGACAAAGCCGTAGCGCCTTCGCTGTAAATAACTTGAGCGCGGCCATCAGCATTGGTTGGGTTTGCACCGAACACAAACTCATCCCGATTTAAGAAGCCATCACGATCGCCGTCAAGATAAGCATCCCGAGGATCCTTCGGATCTAAGCCATTCCTTGCCTCCCAGGCATCCGCTAGGCCATCACCATCGGTATCTTGGCTGTAGCCGCTGCGGTATGGAAAGGCGTCTTCGGCATCCGAAACGCCGTCGTTATCATCGTCTGGATCGGCGTTATCCCCCAGTTGATCTTCATCAGCATCCGCCCATTCTTCCGGGTTATCTGGGAATAAGTCGCTGGCATCGGCATAACCGTCGCCATCACGATCTTCATCGAGTGTCGCGGGGTCGGTGCCCGCTAGATACTCCGCAAGATTGGTGGCGCCATCACCATCAAAATCGCCTTCAGCATCATTCACCGCAGGATCAAGACCCTTACGCAATTCATATTCATCCGGAAGACCGTCTTGGTCGGCATCACTCGACACTATGAAGAACTTCACATTCGCATTGTCCTCGTTCTTGGCATCCAAGAGCACTTCGCCGGCCGCCCCATCGAATACGGTTACAGCGATTTGCGCTCGCCGCACCTCATTGGCGAATTGAACTTTTAAGGCCAGCGTTGTACTGGTGTTCGGCATTAACTCACCAACATAACAGCCTATCGTGCGCCCCAGCGCATTACAGCCTACCGGCAAGACACCTACGGCCGCGCCGCCTCGCGGTAGCAACAGTCTCACCTGATAATTACCCGCGGCGACCCCAGCGTTGACGACATTAAGATGTGCTGTCACGGGACTACCCACCGCCGCATACCCGGGAAAGCGAAGCTCCCCGCGGACGTCGCCGCCAGAGTAATTTCGCCGTACCAGATTTAGTTCTACGGCATAGCCTGTTCTGGGGCCTGAAAGCTTATCGTCCTCAGCGACCGTGCCGGATTGCGTGATCCGGGCGGTATACGCGCCAGACGTGGTCGGCGTAAAGACGTAGGTTTCACCTTCACCGCCGTAATAGAGGTCTTGGATGTTTTTTGAAAAGGCTTTGTCATCTGATCCGAATAGCGTGATCTGCAGGTCTGGCCCCGTTTCTTGTTCATCCTCGATCGGATATGCATCAATTTCATAAGCTACGCCAGCTTCGGCATAGAACCAAACAAGGTCAATGTCGCTCGTGTCGTTAAAATCGTGGAGCTGTCTCCGCGCGCCCAATTCGAGAAACGACGCCTCTTCTATTAGATTATTCGGCTCGTACGCATCAAGGCCTTTACGGTCCTCTTTTTCCCCGTCGCCATCAAGGTCGCCATCGAGTTCATCCGGAATCAAATCACCATCTTGATCGGTCGCGTAATTGGGATCGAGCGGGAACGCATCTAATCGATTAACCACCCCGTCGCGATCAGCATCTCGACCAACAACCGGGTCGCGGCCATTGGTCTGGATCACAACCGTTCGATTCGGTTTTTGTCTTGTGGGCAGTGAGGAATAGCCATTCTCATTCTGAGCAAAGAACTGAATCTCATAAGTCCCTTTGACTGCAAAGGCATCGTAAGAGCCCTCCCAAACCCCGTCGCCATCTTCATCGAAGAGGTCAAACTGTTCTATATTGACTATCGGAGTATTCGCCGCGGACTGAATATCATCAGGAGAATTCACGGTTGCCCAGACTCGAACCACTGGACTGGTGCCAGAGACTTCAAAGGCTTTTAGGCTACTAACTAACTCGCCGGATAAGGTCTTCGGCGCTGAAACCGAGCCAATTGTGGGTAAGTCTGATGCCAACTGAATGCCCCCACCAAAAGAGAACTCTCTAGCAAGGAGCCGGTCTTGTTTGGTATTGGACTCACCATCACCATCGACCTCTAATTGTGCGTGTTGTCCTTGATCGACCACAAAGGCAACGGCGCCAGCGCCGGCCACATAACTACGGTACAAGTCACCGCTGACTAAGAAGGTAGACCAAAATTGCTGAGAAAAAGAAATATCGCCACCCGAAGCAAATATCGCAGACTCTTCGCTGTCTGCACTGGCAATCACCAAGCGATCATAGACGCTCGTTCCCAGAACTTTGTTGAAAGACCCGGACTGACAGGCGTCATAGATCACAGTGATCGCGCCAGGAATCGTTTCTTGCAAGGTGTCCATCCATTGCTTGAGTTGGCCCGCTCCCAGTTTTTCTTTTTTATCCAACTCGAAAACACCTGGCCCACCATGATCAACCAAGTACAACAGAACATCGTCTGCGGGTTCATTTTCCTGGGTCCAAGACAAAATGCCTGCCTCGACCGTTTCCCGGGTTGCATCATTATCTGGCTCATCCAGTTCGCCAAAGCCCGCGCTTAGATACAGGATATCTTCCCGTGCGATCCCTTGGCCGCGCAGGGCTGTGATCGCATATTCGGCCATCGCCTCGGTGGCCGGCCAGAGGTAATTGCCGGCATAGGGTCCGCCACCGGCGACAACAATGGCTTTTTGCTTACCCGCCTTACACCGCTGTGAATTCAAAGGATAATCATCTTCGGCATCTAAGCACTGATCATTATCGTCATTGCTATCACAGGCATCGCCCTGACCATCACCGTCAAAATCATTTTGATCGCCATTTGTCGTCGTCGGACAGTTATCGAGGTTATCCGCAATACCATCTAGGTCGGCATCGCAGATCGTTCGACCGCCATCAACCGGATAGCAATCGCTCTCATCAGGCACGCCATCGTTGTCGTCATCGGTATCAAGCGTAAGCGGTGGCTGCGAGGTCGAATCACTTTCATCAAAGCCATCGTTCCATCTATCAGGTTTGCCATCTCGGTCAAAATCTGTAGATGCAGCGGGATCATTTGGAAAGGCATCGAAAGCATCATCGATGCCATCACCATCAGAGTCTGTTATCTCGGCTGAAGAGTTAAACCAGGCCACCTCACCACCGGCGACCTTTTCATTTTTAATCACTAAGGTCAGTGGATGGCTCTTAGCGCTCAAACCATCATAGACATTGAGTGTAAGCTCATATTCTCCTACTGGATGGTCAGAACACATGAAGATGTACTGCCCGCTCCACTCGAAGACCGGTTTGCCACTTGGTCCAGATATAAAGGTGTCGCCAAACAGATCAACGTTCGATCCAAGCTGATAGGGGAAAATTGCTGTGCGATCAATCCGCGTACAGTTCTTTTCGGAGGCGGTACCGGTGCCGGGAACCGGCGGTTTTATCTCGAGCCGGTTATAAGGCAAGTTTATCGATTCGACACGATAGCCGTCGTCCGACCGAGGGCCGAATTGGATTCGGGTGGACACACCATCAATATTGATCTGACCACCTATTTCATCCATAAAAGGATAATCGGCGATCGCGAGCGCTATCTCGGCGCCTTTCCAGTTGGCGGTGTAGGCCTGCCAGTCCAAATCGAGGTTATACCAATTTGGCCTGCCGGTTGTACTTGAATTGCCCGGGCACTGACGATTAGGGTCTGGCAGGCAGGCCTGCCTCACATTAGACCACCGCGTCTCGCCCTCGAGGGTTTTGATCCAAACATCAAAGGGTTGATTGCCGTCTCTGAGATCAATTGTCTCGTAGCCAGGAAGCGGATAAGTCCGATATTCTGGATAAGGAGCAAAGGTATATCGAAAAGTCTTTACACTTTTAGGATTGGTGCCGTCAATCCAAAAGTCGTGACAATGCTGAGGCAGAGCCTGGCAGGGCCCACCCTGAAGCACATAGTTTTCTTGCTCATCGTTCACGCAGTCCGAATCGAAGGTCACGTTTAGATTCGAATTAGCTTGCAGTGCGACAAGCTCTGAACATAGTAAGGGATTACCCGTGAGGTTAATGTTAGCGGATTGGTTCCAATCACCGAACGCGCCGGCGGCTTTTACGATCGCATTGTCTTGCAGCCCGACGTCGATGAGGCCAGTCAGCGCTGACAAAGACTCAATATCAACAATTTCATTCCCCGCAAGGCTCAGGGATTCCAACGTCGTCATTGACCCTAAGAATGCCAAATCAGACACGCCCATTCTATCAATATCCAATGTCTTTAGATTATCTAAAGACCGTAACCAATCAGTTGCTTCAAGCGGATACTTATTGTCGTAAAGGAACAGATCCTCAAGAAATCCCAGGCGACCTATTGGCGTATGGTCCGTAACCCGGTTGCGAGGCAGGCGAAGCTGCTTTAATCGAGGGTAGTACTCAAGTATCGAATACGATGTTAATCGACTGGGCGCAATGAACTCCAAATTATGTAAACGACTGAGCACCTCGTAGTTATCCGCGTCGATATTAGGCGACTCTTGAATAACAAGGCTTTTTAACTTGTACAGTTGCCTGAGCGGCGACAGATCATCTGTTGATGAGTCGCGGTTACTGACCTGGAAATCAAGCAAACCAGTCAAGGCCGCAATTGGGGACAATGAGGCATTGCCGATGCCTCTACCAAGGCGCAATTGTTCTAGTCGGTAAAAGTTCTGAAT
>JAQWWC010000031.1 GCA_029249645.1 Pseudomonadales bacterium | reverse complement strand
CCCGTGATCACTTCGTTGGGGATAAAAGCGAGTTTTTCGACGCCCGTTTCGCCATCAAACCCGTGCAACATGCCATCGTTAGCACCGAGGTACAGCATTTTGGCCCTCGCGGCTAAGGTTTCATTGTTCAGAAAGTAACTATAAGACTGTTCTCCTTGGGGGTAAGGCAGTCCAAGGCGAAACCCGCGGTTCGGTGCGTTAACATAAACGGGAGAGGAACCAACAATATCGCCTAAAACCGTGGTTCGACCGCGAAAAATACCAGCGGGCTGGCCATTATCCGGCGCAAACTCGTTTGTTCGGTCGCCCTTAAAGTAGTTGATTTTATCGGTCAATTCAGGGGACGGGGTGCCTGAAAAGTCGCATCCAAGGATCGGCTGGTCAAGAAGGGCGTTCGCTTGCCCGCAAGTCAGGTTAGCAAGTGACAGATAGGCGCCGGTGTTGCTGTTTTCGTCAAATGTGAAGATTGCGCGGTCAACATAGTTTGCAGCATCCAGAAGCGTCTCAGCCTCCCAAACGTTGTCGCGACTGAGCGTGCCATCCAGCGCAACACGTTGCGCCACCAAGCTGCCCGAGCCATTCTTGATGTTATAACTGCCTTTATAAAGTATCGAATCTGCTTCGAGTTCGTCCGAACTGAAGCTCACCGCACTGGCCGCACCTTCTCCCTCCTGAATTTCCTCCAGTACTTGACCAATGTCTAGCGCCAATTGTTCAGGGTTAGATGAGGAAAAAAGGCGACCGCGACCATTGAAAGCAGCATGCTGGGTATCATCAACGCGCGCCTGCAAGCCTCCAGTGATTGGATTTCCCCAATCAACCGCTTGCGTATAGTCGGTTGGCTCTGCTACTTGAGATTCCTGACCAAATGAAATGACGTAGGTCTTCATGTGCTGGTGCATGCGATTAGAGGGGAAGGCGTCGCTGGGCGCCCGAGCCTTGTCGAGCGATTTAACAACAATTTCGTCGGCAAGGCCTGGGTGTAGATCACTTTCGTAATACAGCATCGCAATATCCGCCAAGGTGTTCTTCTCCGAGCCAGCGCCCTTAAAAGCGCCGCCATCGAACTCGCTGACGCCGCTGCCGGTCAACGTCTTGATCGAATCTCCATCCGCGTCGCGTGTTAAACCTGGAGAACTACCGGACCAGTATCCGTCTGTGATGAGAATGGTTGTGTTGGACTGACAAGTCCCAGCCGGTGCGGCTTCTATAGGACACCCGCCGTTAAAAGAGCCTGAGACCTCACCATCGCCCGGGTTTCCCCAAGCATTCATAATGTTGTTGGTTTCCGAGCATTTGAAATACTGCCCGGCGCCCCGGAGCGACAGCCTGAGTGGCGTTGCACCCCTAGATTCGATCTGATAAACGGCATCTAAGAAAGCCTTTTTACGACCCGTTGTTGAGGCTTTGTTGACATTTGCGATAGGTATTTTAGCGGATGTTGTTTGTAGTCCTGTAAAACCAAGCCGAACGTTTTCTGCCTCCCCAAAAACAATCCCTAGCGCAAGCTTTGCCGCATATTCTCGGTTGCGAGCGTAGGTGTAAAAGTTTGCAAAATTTTGTTGCTCTTCTGTTAGGCTGCAAAAGTCGCTTCCGGCACAATCGTTTCGATTGGGAAACTTAGGAAACTTATTGCTGCCATCGGCAAAGCCGTTGGTCGTATAGTCAATGTCGGATGCGAGGCCATTTCGCGGATCAACCCACTCATCAGAACCGGTTTCCGCTTTGATGTTGACTAACCAACCTTCTCGACAACCATCATTGCCAAGCGGGGAGGGCAATGAGTCAATCACACCGACAACATTGCCAGGGCAGTTGGGGTCGGCTATGAACTCCTGTTCTGCGCCTGGATTGTCTGCGTCAAAATCAGGGTTGGCGATTTTTTTATCAATCCATTTATAGTATCGGGCCAAATTGTTCTGGCTTAAGTCTCTTCTGCCAGACCCTTCCCAGGGATTGACGGTCGCGCTTGCAAAGAGGCTGTCTTGGAACACATCGCCATCTTCATCAAGTCCAGTCCAAGGCCGATACCGAATCTCGGGGTTGTAATAAATCTTATTATAATCGCGGTTCTGCGCGCGCCATATACCTTTGTTGTTATAGCCGCTTTGCTCTTCGCGTCTTGTGAGGGTGCGCCAACTATTGTTGAGTTTGTCTGGCCAAAGGTAATAATAGTTTGTGCTGCTGCCATCAATTCTAAAAACGCCATTAGCTTCCGCATCCTCAGTCATAAAATCCCAAGCCATACTCCCAGAGTCGTCGGTAATCACTAAAACATTCGGAACGGCCGACAAACCGATCTCGAGGGGTTGCTGTGATAAATCGTTGTCGGAATCGTTTGGTTCGACAAAGTCTTCAGAGTCAGGCCTCACGAGTTCCTGAACGTCGATGGTGAAATTAGATGTTAGGCATTCGCTCGCGATTCCTGAGCAGACGTTGGTGTCGCAGGCGTCAAAATCAAAGCT
The DNA here is from genome assembly GCA_029249645.1 of Pseudomonadales bacterium. Classification (GTDB taxonomy): domain Bacteria; phylum Pseudomonadota; class Gammaproteobacteria; order Pseudomonadales; family Azotimanducaceae; genus UBA9926. Next base: position 16,025 of record JAQWWC010000031.1, on the reverse strand, counting down.
AATGCGGCCTGAAAAATCTGCCGGGGGGGTGTACGTAAAACTACCGTCGCCACAGGTCGCCGCATCACTAATGGTGCCTTGTACAGTGCCGTTATCATCTACAGGATCGCCAAGACTAAAATAAAGACTTTGCATTGATGTGCAATCCTCTGCTTCCGGGTCGCATCCCAGGCCATCATAAATGGTATTGTCACGATCAAAAACGCGAGCCCTTAAACCCAATGGTGCATTATCGCTGGCATAGCGACCACTCCAGGTTTTTGAGGTGCCTTGCGGCATTGCGCCTTGAAGCCCAAGCAGGACGTCGGGTGCGTCATTCACCGCCGCCACGGTGATGGTAATTGTTGCTGTGTCTTGTTCACCGTCGTCATCTTGCAGGGTGTAAGTGAAGGTGTCTTGCCCGTTAAAATCATCCCAAGCGGTGTAATAGAGCTCGCCGCTAGCAAGTTCTAGGGAATTTTCAACGCTTTGTAAGATGCCGCCTTGGCTGGTCGTGCCGGTGGTGCCAGAGCCGGAGATGCTGATGATTTCGAGCGCTGGGTCGCCAAAGTCATTGTTGAGCGGGAAAATCCTGGTTCTGCCGGCATCTTCTTGAAGTGTGACGACATCATCAGTTGCGGCGGCAGGCGTATTGACTTGATTAGGCGTGATCGTAATGGTGACGGTCGCGTCGTTACTGTCACCGTCAGAATTCTCGGTAACATAGGTAAACGTCTGAATTAGGGGTGCTGCGTCTCGCGTGAGTAATTGATACGCCGTAGCACTGGTTGGGTCAAAGACAAGACTACCGTCCACATTCACCCTTAAAGTTGCGAGTGTCAAAAGCGTATGGGTTTGACCCAGTGTCAGGCTCGCGCCATCAACCAATAGTCTGGAAACGGTTAAGTCGCCTGGCAGGGGGTTGGTGTCGTTCGCGAGCGGGCCGTTCGTTGCATCCTTGTTTAAAACTTGATTGGCGATTACGGTAAAGCCATCATTGCGTGCAATCGGCGGCTCGAGGTCTAACCCTGTTATCTCAAGGTCAACGCCTGCCCAATTACTCTCGCCTTCTTCGTTACGGGCTTTATAGTCGAAGTCGAACTCTTCCGATTCGCTTGCTGTTAGAGCTTGTAAGTTTGCGTCTGGTCTAGGGTCAAAGGTCAATGAGCCATCCGAAGATACGGTCAAAATAGCGCCATCATCGAGTGTGACTGGACCACTATTGCTGCCTTGACCGATTGCGTAGGTCGTTCCGTCTACCCTGATGCGCGAGGCATAAAGGGCATTCGTATCGTTTGCAAGCAGTCCGCTCTCAGCCGTTACCGTTAGAAGAAGGTTAGCCACTGACCTGAAGGTGCCATCGTTGCGCGCAGCGGGAGGTTCTGGGGCAACCCCTTTGATCTTAATCTTTACTTTTGCGGTCTTAGTTTTTTCAGGGTTACTGTCTTTTCTAGCAGTGTATTCGAATTCAAATTCAAGTTTATCGCCTGCAAATAACTGCGAATACACGCTGTCGAGTCTCGGATCAAAGGTCATAGCGCCATTGGCGTTTACGGTTAGGGTTGCGCCATTTAGCGCTACAAGCGGACTTGAAAAAGGTCTCCCGCTGGTGATCGTATAGTCTACATCTATTCCACTTTCTTTGAGGGTGATGCTAACAATATTGCCTTCGTCGCTGTCGTTACTGCGCAGATTTTTATTGAGTGACGCGTCGCGATTTACGTTGTACTTATCATTTTTTAATTTGAATTTTGCCTCGGCGTTTGCAGCGAATAAACAGGCGCAAATCGCAAAGGCTAAAGCGGCTTTTAAAGCGAGTAGACCTAATTTCACAAGAAGTCCTAATTAGTGACAATTCTTCGATGTAAGGCGGCAGTGTGGCATCGCGCTAATCCTCCCACAGATGTGCTCTGACTCGCGAAAAAACGGGACGACTAATGCGAGTGCGTGATTGGCAAAGACTGCTGTAAGGCGGTACATTCGCCCAAAAGCACGTTCGAAGAGTCTAGCATGTATATAGGCAATTCCTGGTTAGTTTTCACGCGCCGTTAAGTTAATCATAATTGGGGTGCGACGCGGCTCGGCGGTAACATCTTGCCCGAGACCGTTAAGAATTTGATGCCGGCGTTGTTTCCTGGCCTTGGTGACGGTTTGATCGGTTGGACGGTGGGCCTAGCGGAAGGCGGGTTCAATGGCTGGTTTGCGGATCCGTCTAGCCTTGAAGGACTCTATGAGGATTACGACCAGCCCAATACACGGGTAACCCACAGTACGATTGACCACGGGCTACCCTAAACTTTTGGCGTTCAGTAGGCCATTCTTATACTGCGTTCGCGAAAGAATCGATGATAGATGAGCTGGCAATTGCCGCCCATCGCGCCGCCGGTTGCGAATGCGGTGTATCGCGCGACGGGGCAGCGCTTGCGATCCCTACCACTGGCCGTAAATGAAGGCGCGCATCGTTTTGTGCGGCGGCATTTCGGGTTACAACGCAACCGAGCCCGGCCTGGCCAATCTGATGAATCTGATCACCCCGCCGGCGCGCATGGAAGGTTTTATCGTCTTGGATTACATGCCCCGTGCGGCCGAAGCCACTGAGCAACTGATGGCCTGGATTCGGGCAGGCGACTTGAAGTTTCAAGTCGACTTGCAGGAAGGCTTTGATCAGATTCCAGACACGCTGTAGCGATTGTTTACCGGTCAGAACCTCGGCAAACAATTGCTGGAAATTGCGGATCCGATCTAATTCTGAGGCCGCGCTTAGCTGAACGCGCGATGACCTTCGGCTGAAAAGGTGGCAACGTTCAGGCGATTTGACGTTGCCGACTTGCCTGCTAAGCAGTTTGGTTTACTGCAAAAGCTGCCCGAAGGCGTTGGGGCGGTCTTGAAGCGTTGCCGCCGTTGCAATCAGCCTAGTGCTCGTAAAAAGAATACCGCGTCGGGCCTATGGCGATGGCGGGGCGACGTCACTGTTCTTGGGCGGGCCGGGCAGGACGCTCGCGGGTCTACCTCGCTGTTGTGGAAGGCGCCATCGAGGTTAGCCAGCCCTGCACGATTGTGTGAACTCGGCGATCAAGCTCGCCCGGATCCAAATCCAGACGATGCGCATACGGTTGTCGAAAGATACTGTAACCCCGCACAAGGGCTGAGAGCGCGACTTGCAGGGCCTCCAAGTCGTGCTCGCGGTCAATATCGCCGTCGATGACGTCTTGGCGCAATCGGCTTAAAGTTTCTTCATGCTGCGGTATGGGGTCGACGGCCTCGTCACCATCCATGATGAGTAGGGCTCGGAGCAAGCTATCATTGCTGTGTTCGGTCAGGCCGAGCATGGCTGAGCGCCGCTGGACAAAGGGCTTGGCGTGGGCGCTCGGTTTAATGCGGTCGACAATCGTTTTAAAACCGCGGTTGATTGCCGCTCGCAGCAGTTCTCGGCGCGAGCCAAAATAGTGATAAATATTACCGCGATTCACGCCGGCGCCTTCGGCAACTTCCCGCAGATTCAGCCCGGATAAGATGCCTTTTTCCCGAATGAGTTCGAGCGCAACGTCAATGAGGCGTTGCTCCGTTTCGGTCCGGCTTCGCCTTGACCGAGGTTTTGCGGGGGTTTGTTGCTCAGCGTGCTTCATAGGTTGACTCCATGGCCGTGGGGGATATGGGTTGCAGGTTGCTTCATCCGGGGCTATCATTTCGCTGATTAAAGTTAGCATTATGCTAAATATGATATTGAAAGGCAACGCTCGCGCATTTAGTTTCATAGGAAAACAGTTTCTGAGCGCTTTTGATTTTGGTCAGCGGCCGTTGTCGAGGCTTTTGTAGGCGGCGTTGCAAGGTCAGCGGGACTGATTCAACGAACTTAGATCGCCTGCTTTGATCAGCGTGTCGGTCAGCAGGTTTGGTGGTAAAAATGACAACCGACACGAAAGCAAAATAATTACAAAACGACTACAAAAACAAGGACTAGGATGATGGGTTGGAAAAAATGGGTAGGTCTTTTAGTCATTGTCGCGCTGGCAGTTGGCGGTTACCGCGTTGCCTCAATCGTCTCCGGGTTGTTGTTGCCGTCGAGTAACGAGGCGATCGAGGCGGTCAGAGTGCTTGCTGCGGCGCAAAACGAAGCAGGGTTTTATCGACCCGAACGACGCCCCTTGAAGCCCCAGGCAGCGAACCCGCTCAATAATGTTTACTTTGGGGATCTTCATATTCATACCAGTGTCTCAAGTGATGCTTATCTCTTTGGAAATCGGTTCGATATGGATGCCGCTTATCGGATTGCCAAGGGCGGCCATGAGGTCCTTCGAACCGGCGAGCGCATTGAGCTGGCTCGCCCACTTGATTTCGCGGCGTTGACGGATCACGCGGAAGGCTTTGGTCGTCGCATGGCCTGCGCGCAGGATGATATCAGTGCATCCGGCCGTGAGGAATGTATCGGGCGGGATGAAGCGTCGCTGTTTACATTTTTGGCAATGCGCGAGCGCGCCCAGCAGCGACCCATGATTCGGTCATTAACGCTGTTTAACGACGACCCAAAACGGGAGCGTGATTTTGCAGCAGCGACCTGGCAGCAGGTGCAAGATGCAGCAGCCCGGCATTATGAACCTGGCGTGTTTACGACCTTCGCAGCGTACGAGTACTCTCCGCCGCTGCCTGACCGGGGTAAACATCATCGTAATGTGGTCTTTCGTTCTCTGCAGGTTCCCAAATATGCGGTATCCGCTTTTGATGCGGTGTCAGAGCTCGACCTTTGGAGGGACCTTGAAGCCAATTGCCTGGGGGACTGCGAGTTCTTAACGATTCCCCATAACTTAAACAAAACCTGGGGTTTAGCCTTCTCAGGCGAAACGATTGATGGTGTTGCCTACACCGAGGACGACTGGCTGCTCAGGAACCGCAATGAACCCATCGTCGAAATGATTCAAATTAAGGGCAATTCAGAATGCTCAACGGGCTATGGCGCGGGTGACGAGGAATGCAGTTTTGAGCAGTTCTTCCCGCCTTGTGCAGACGGTGAAGAGACCTCCTGCATTCATCCAACGGCGATGGCTCGCGATGGGTTGCAGATCGGATTGGCGTTAGAGGATGAATTGGGCGTCAATCCATTAGAAATTGGCTTCATTGGCTCAACTGATACCCACAACTCGAATCCTGGGGACGTTGAGGAATGGGATTATCGTGGCTCGACAACCTTTACTGGATCACCAGCCAAAAGACGAATGGACCCGGATAATATGACGGGGATTCGGATTACCAACCCGGGGGGGCTTGCCGCCGTCTGGGCGCCAGAAAACACTCGTGACGCCCTGTTTGACGCCATGATGCGAAAAGAGGTCTATGCAACCAGTGGGACCCGAATCAAACTGCGCGCCTTTGCGGGGTTTGAACTGCCGGAGGACATCGCAACAACCGGTGATCTGGCGGCCGCGTATGCGTTTGGCGTACCCATGGGGGCGAGGCTTGCAGCGAGTGTGGGAAGTCTGTCGCTCTTTGTTTGGGCGGTGCAAGATCCCGACAGTGCGCCGCTTGCAAAGCTGCAGGTGATTAAAGGCTGGATTGAGAATGGGCAAAGACAAGAGCGGGTATACGATATTGCTTGTGGCCGTTCTTTGATCGATCCTGCAACCGGCAGATGCCTAGATAATGGCGCAACGGTTAATCTCAGCGATTGCAGTTGGGATAGCGCCGCAGGCAGCCCTGAACTAAGAACTCGATGGACTGATCCAGATTACGCATCTGAGGAAGACGCCTTTTATTACGTTCGCGTGGTGCAGAACCCAACCTGCCGCTGGACAACGTTTGATAGTTTACGGCTTGGGCGTGCGCCGCCGAGTGACTCCCCAGCAACGGTCACAGAAATGGCCTGGGGCTCTCCAATTTGGATTAAGACGAAAGCAGGACAGGGAAGATGAAAGCATTGCATAGGTTGTGCCAGTCTGGCGCGCTCATGGTCGCGATCCTCGCGATCGCGGCATGCGACGATACCCAGTCAGAGACGGCGTTAAAGCAAGGTCTGCCCTTGCCGTCAGAAGTGCATGAGAATGAAGGGGTCATTGCTGAAACGGCAGAAATTGATGCGCTGCTTGCCGAGCAGTCAGGAACAGGTTGGTGGGACGCGCAGCTTTTTGATGTAGATACGGCCAGGCTTGCGGGCGAGACAACCCTTGCGCTGCAGGAAACGCCGATCCGTGCCGCACCGCCAAAAGAGCGAAAAGCCTACTTTGGCGATTTGCATGTTCACACCACTTACTCCTTTGACGCCTATGCTTTTGCCACCCTGGCAACACCCGGGGACGCCTATCGATTTGCAAAAGGTGAGGCGATTGCCAATCCCGCTGGGTTTGAGATGCAACTGGCGCGCCCATTAGATTTTTATGCGGTGACCGATCACGGCATGTTTTTAGGGTTGGTGAAAGCCGCGGCGGATACCACAACAGATTTTTCGAAAACCGAGTTTGCAGAGCCTTTCCATAACCTGAATTCGGCAGATAATAGCGGCACCGGTTTTTTCAGTGTTTTAAAACGGCTCTCGACGTTCTCGAGCTTCTTGCCGCAAGCGGTGTCGCAGATCAAAACGGGTGCGTTGGATCAAAATGAGGTGTTAACGGTGGTCAGGGATACTTGGCGCGAAACCATTGCCGCGGCGGATAGGTTCTATGAACCTGGCCAGTTCACAACCTTTGCTGCCTACGAATATACAGCCAGTACAGCGGATATGGGGAACCTGCATCGCAATGTGATTTTCCAAGGCACAGACGGGTTGCCGCGCGAACCGTTTTCACGGTTTCATTCTGTGAACCCGGAAGATCTTTGGCAATGGATGGATGATTTAAGAGCCCAGGGGGTTGAAAGTCTTGCGATACCGCACAACTCCAACGGCTCGAATGGACAGATGTTCAAGTTGCAGGATTGGGCCGGCAATCCGTTGGACGACGACTATGCTCGGCAACGCATCCGCAATGAGCCGCTCGTTGAAATCACCCAAATAAAAGGCACCTCTGAAACCCACCCAACGTTATCGTCGCGAGATGAGTGGGCGGATTTCGAGATTATGCCTTACCGCATCGCAACTTCTGCGCTGAGCCAGCTAGAGGGTTCCTATGCGCGCGGCGCGCTGCTCGACGGTTTACAGTTTAAGCAACGTGGCGTGACCAATCCGTATCAGTTTGGCTTTATTGGTTCCAGTGATACGCACTCAGCGGCGAGCCAAAACAATGAAGCAAATTTCGCGTCGAAACTGGCTTTGTTATCAGGGACGCCCGCCCAGCGGGGATCAGTGCCCAGAACGGGTCTGGCCGGTGAGCTGAACTATCAGGGTATGCGTCTGGTGTCTAAACTGGTTGGGTCTGCAACCGGTGTCCCTGTTCGAGTCAAGATTAACGGCGATGTCTATAATGGTGGCGCGGGTCCAACTTATGGTGCCTCTGGGCTGGCTGCAGCCTGGGCGGAGGAGAATACGAGAGGGTCGCTCTATCGGGCTTTTAGAAGAAAAGAGGTGTTTGCGACCTCAGGGCCGAGACTCCAAATACGCTTCTTTGGTGGGTTTGAATTTGAAGCGGACCTGCTCACCGCACCTGATGGGGTCGAGCGGGCGTACGCCCAGGGGGTGACGATGGGTGGGGTGCTGAGTCCACCGAGCACGGCTCCGCAGGGTGGTCAAAAGGCCTTAGCGCCGAGCTTTCTGGTAATGGCGTCAGCCGATGTTGATAGTGCGCCGCTACAGCGCCTGCAGATTATAAAAGGCTGGGTCGATGTCAGCGGCACCCATGAGGCAGTCATCGATGTGGCCTGTGCGGGAGGTGCAAGCGTTAACGTTGATACTCAGCGCTGCCCAGATAATGGCGGGGCCGTGGATATCAGTGATTGTTCAATTAATGCCGAGACTGGTGCCGCGCACCTATCTGCGCTGTGGCGAGACCCTGCATTTATCCCAGATCAGCATGCATTTTATTATGCGCGCGTGATCGAAAACCCAACGTGCCGCTGGTCTACCTGGGATGCGACTCGCGCGGGGGTTGCGCCACGTCCGGACTTGCCTGCAACCATTCAAGAGCGAGCTTGGTCGTCCCCCATTCACTACCAGCCCGACTAGGACAGGGGCTCGTCTTGATTTTTAAGAGAGCAGTATGATGGGGTTCGCAAGGCTTAATCGGCCTTGGCTACATTTTTTAGTGCTGGGGCTCGTTTTTTACGCCGTGCAAGCGTTGCTCCTGCCAGAGCCAAAGACCATCGTTGGGCCCCTGAATCCCATGCAGGTCAGTGGGCTGCGCGCGCAGTGGCAAGCTCGCACAGGTCAGCAGCCGACACCCCAGCAGTTACAAAGGTTGATGAATACGCAGTTGGACCAAGCGATGTTGTTTCAGCACGCCTTGGCGTTGAATCTGCATTTACAAGACAGCATGGTTTATCAGCGGCTAATCCGAAATATGGATTTCTTGGAACGCTCGCAAGGCCAATCTGAAACAGACCGTTTCGATGAAGCCATCGCACTACGACTGCACCTCGACGACGCGGTGGTGAAGCGTCGCTTGATTCAGTTGGTCGAGCAACAATTGCTGCTCGATGACCCACCGCCGGCACCAACTTCCAAAGCCGTTTCAGCAATGTTTAAGGCGCGCAAAGCAGCGCTGGTGCAGGCGCCGATGTATTCCTTTGAACATGTTTTTTTTGGTCAAGGGCAGGGCGCAGACGCCACCGCCGCTGCGGCTCGTATTAGGCGCGAGGGGCTTCAAATTGAAAGGGTGCGGTCGCTCGGCGCGCCGTTCATGCAGGGCTATCAATTCCTGAATCAGACTCCTGAACAGTTACGACGTCATTTCGGCCAACAGTTCGTGACTGCCCTCGTGCAGGCGGCGCTTGATCCGGACGTTTTAGAGTCCAGTGCGGCCGGCCAATGGGTCGGGCCGGTTATGTCGATCTATGGCGAACACCTAGTCTGGCTAACGACCTACGTGCCGGCGCGGGTGCCAAGCCTTGTTGAGGTTGAAGCAGCGCTTCGGCGAGACCTTGTTTACAAGGCGCAAAAACGCCAGCTTGCTTGTCTGATCACGGCCTTACGCGCTGGATACGACGTCCAAGGGTGGGTATCAGATTCCGCAGCTGCGAACGATGAAGCGAGCTGCTTATGAAAAGTATTGCAGCAAGGTTGATCATGGCGCTCTGGGCGTTCGGCTTTTACGGCTCAGAGTTGGCTGAGGCACATCGTTTTGCGCCGTCCTTATTTAAAGTCATCGAGGCTGCTGATCAGCGCTATAACGTGCTCTGGAAAACGCCGACGGAAGCGAGCAGCAATACGGCTTTAAGGCCAACTTGGCCGGCAGCATGTAGGGCGCTTGATGCCGGAGAGCCCGTGCCCGAAGGCACCGGGATGGTCACGCGTTGGACGCTCGACTGCGCTGCTCTGGGAGAAGCCGGCTTAATCGGACAAGGGCTGGGCGTCGCCGGCTTAGCTGAAAATCAGGCCTCTGCGGTGGTGATTCTCGAGTTGAACGATGGCCGCCACTATCAAAGCGTGGTGACTGCCGCGCAGCCTGAGTTCCTCGTGCCTGCGGCACCTAGCCTTGGCAAGGTCATGACGGAATATTCGTGGTTGGGCGGTGCCCATATTTGGAGCGGAATCGATCACTTGCTGTTTGTATTTGGGTTATTGCTGCTGGTTGGTTTTGGCGCGCGCTTGCTTATAACGATTACGGCGTTCACGGTCGGGCACAGCGTCACTTTGGCGCTGGTTGCGCTGGGGTTTTTACGCTATCCGGTGGCGCTGGTTGAATTCATGATCGCGCTCAGTATTTTTGTCCTAGCGCTCGCGCTGACCGATGATCGCGCCAATCCGGTGGAAACCTTAAACGCGGCCAGTGCGCCGAGCCTGTTTAAGCGCTATCCCTGGTGGTTGGCGGGCGGTTTTGGGTTACTCCACGGGATGGGCTTTGCCGGTGCCCTGACGGATATTGGGCTACCACAAAATAATGTGCCGCTTGCGTTATTGTTTTTTAATATCGGAATTGAGATCGGGCAGGCCATCTTTGTGCTGTTAATCTTTGGATTAGGGTGGGTCTTGAATGCGATTTCCCAGCAGTCGAATTTGTTAGCGCGATTTAACCTGGGAAAGCGATCAAGGAAACAAGAGCCCTGGCGGTTACTACTCGTTTACGGCCTCGGCGGTTTATCGGTGATGTGGTGTATCGAGCGGGGACTGGCCGTCGTGCAATAAAGCGGCTCAAAGGCGGCGAGAGCTGCCCGAGGTCTAAGGCTGATGAATCGCGCGCGAAGGTGCTTGGGTCTGGCCTGCAAATTAAAGCGCAACCGATGCTGCGATTCATAGGCCGTGAACCCTTAAGCCCTGCTAGCTTGAAATCCTTTGAAGTGAACGGAGGCTCTGACGGCAGTGAGCGGTTGTGTGCAAGAAACCTCGATCCTAGAGACGTCTTACAATGCGGATGTCTCGAGCGAGGCTGGATTGCTATGAGCTGAACGAAACTGAAAGCCCATCGCCAAGATGAAAACAAGGATGATGGCGAATGCCAGCGTGAACCTTGGCTCGACAATCATGATGACTTTGGCGGCCATGCAAAGCGAAACGAGTTTCATCACCACCAAGGCAGAATGGTGCTCAGCACTGACGGCGCGGTGCAAGTTGATACATTGAGCGGTTATAGTGACATGACGACCCAATTGATGGCGGATTTGGGTATCGATGAAGACATCGAAGACATGTTTGAAGCCATACCTTAAATGGACTCCGCTTTCGATACGGCTTTCAGAGCCGTGGATGGGCAAATCGCTTAGATTCTCAGGGCAGGTTTTTTTGAGTGTTGGGTCGCTTTTTTTAACGCATCAATGGTGAAAAATTAGGCGGCTGGCCCGGTCGAAACTGTCAACTGCTTTAAAAAAATGTTACTAATAAATTATTCATCAGCTGGCCAGGAACCGACTATGTCAGAAGCAGCCTCTCTTAAAACCGAAATCAGAAGAAACATGAGCTATCCGCCAGCGTTTGCAACGCCTGCTGAGGAGAGAAAAGAACGCAAACGCAAACTCACAGCGGCGCTACGGGTTTTCGGGAAATTTGGCTTTGATGAGGGCGTTGCGGGACACTTTACCGTTCGCGATCCTGAGCGCCTCGATCACTTTTGGGTGAACCCTTTTGGCCGTTCGTTTAAACAGATGCGGGTCTCAGATCTGATTCTGGTGAATCATGACGGCGAAATTGTCGAAGGGGACGGATTGCTCAATCAAGCAGCGTTTGCGATCCATTCCCAGATCCATAAAAATTTGCCCCACGTGACGGCCGCCGCGCATACACATTCGTTGTATGGCAAAGCTTGGGCCTCGTTAGGGCGTTTGCTTGACCCGTTAACGCAAGATTCCTGTGCCTTCTATGAAGATCACGTGCTATTTAACGACTATACGGGTGTTGTACTCGATACGTCAGAAGGCGAACGGATCTCAGCAGCACTCGGCACCAAAAAGGCAGCAATTCTCCAAAATCACGGTTTATTAACCGTCGGTCAAACGGTTGATGAGGTCGCGTGGTGGTACATCAGTATGGAGCGAAGCTGTCAGGCGCAGCTGTTAGCAGAGGCAGCCGGGACACCGGTGCACATAAGACCTGAAATCGCATCACTCACCCAGACGCAGGTTGGCCAGCCAGCAGGCGGTTACTTCAGCTTCAAACCAATATATGAAGTCATGTTGGCTGAACAACCAGATATGTTTGACGATGAATAAGTTGCAAGGTTGTTGCTAGTGGAGCAGCTTTTGAACCCTTCAGGATAAGGTTCACATGGGGAGCAGACGGCTTTTTGCAGTGACAATATTTTTCACCGGCAATCTCTGAGTAAAAGGGCCCCGCAAATTAATCGGTGAGGTGCTGCAGATGTGCCGCCGTGCGGCTTATTTTCTCTGGCGATCTCAATAATTGATGGTCGGCGCCATTGCGCTTGAACCAATGATGAAATCTAAAAAAGTGGGTAAAGCCCATGCCGTCATGAATTTCAGTAGTGGCGCGTTTGGCGACGCGAGCGACGGCTTACGGGTGAGCATTGGCATGGCAGCTGGTTAACCGCGCGTCTGTTGTTGCTTCATCTATGGTGTGGCCACCTCGCCAAAACAGCGTGCAGCAGGGGGCTAATGGTGCGCTTCGTTTCTTCTCTGCATGTTTGAGACAGGTAGGCCCAAATTGAGGCAAGCCGGAAGGTTTTAAAGGTCAGGCTAAATCGTTGTGTTTCTGTGAGGAGTCGTGTGGCGACAGAGGAAGGGAAATTGGAGGCTGGGGTCGGAATCGAACCGGCGTAAACGGTGTTGCAGACCGCTGCATGACCACTCTGCCACCCAGCCTCACGATGCAGATAATAGCCTAGTTGAATTTGAACTGCATCTTAAAACTTAATTGGTGGCCGCATCTTTATAAAAACCGTGGGTGCTCGTGCAGACTTGATCACAATGCAATAGCCCCGACCTCGCCAGTTCTGGTAGGCTCAAAGAAACCATTAAGGAGCTCGGCAATGAGTCGATTAGAAGGAAAGGTTGCTGTCATTACGGGCGGGGCAGGCGGCATTGGGATTGCGGCGGCAAAACGGTTTGTCGAAGAGGGTGCCAAGGTGCTGTTGGTGGATCTGGACGAGCAAGCCCTAGTCGACGCCAGTAACGAGGTGGGTAGTAATGTCAGCGCCTATTGCGTGGCCGATGTATCCTCCAAAGCCGATACCGATCGCTTTATCCAGCAAGCGGTAGATGTGTTTGGCGGCGTGGATATTTTTCTAGCCAACGCCGGTATAGAAGGCGAGGTGATTCCATTCCTTGAAGCCAGCGAGGCTATGTTCGACAAGGTCATGGCCGTGAATGTTAAGGGCGTGTTTTTGGGCGTGCAGAGCATGTTTAAAGCGATGCAGGCCCGGGGTGGCGGCAGTATTATTATTACGTCGTCGGTTGCCGGGATTAAAGGCGCCAGTATGCTCGCGCCCTATGTCACCAGTAAGCACGCGGTGATTGGCTTGATGCGATCGGCGGCGCTGGCGGGCGCTGAGCATAATATCCGGGTGAACACGGTGAACCCTTCGCCGGTTGAAACCCGAATGATGCGGAGTTTAGAAGAAGGGATGATGCCCGAAGATTTGAACGCGGCCCACGATATGATGAGCGCCAATATTCCGTTAGGGCGTTATGCGGAACCCAAAGACATTGCCAATATGATGCTGTTCTTAGCTTCGGACGAAAGCGCGTTTCTAACGGGCGGCGTTTATATGGCCGATGGCGGCACCTCGGCGAAATGATGGTCTGTGAGCTTTAGGTGACCGAAAAGCCATTCTTACCGCCGAGCGTTGCGTCCTTTTCGAAGCTTGGGCCGCTCGAGCGTCTTTTGGTGCTGCTGGATCTCGAGCCGATTGATCGCGACTTGTTTCGGGGGTTTCAGCCACCGGATCGCAAGCGGCGGTTGTTTGGCGGGCAAATCATTGCCCAGGCATTAGTCGCCGCAATGCGCACAACGCCGGGAGACCGATTACCACACTCCCTGCATGCTTATTTTTTACGTCCGGGTGACCCCTTGGTTCCTGCCATCTTTGAGGTTGAGCGAATTCGCGACGGCAAAAGTTTTAATACTCGCCGCATTAAGGTGATCCAATCGGGCAAGGCAATTTTTAATATGGATGTCTCGTTTCAGGTGTCGGAAACGGGGCTTCATCACCAAGATCCGATGCCGGACTTAAGCCCGCCGGATGAAAGCAAAATGGTGCCCGGTTTGAAACAGCGGCCGTTTTTAAGCTTTCGGCAGGACCACAAACGGTTGCTGGCAGAAACGCCGCAAGATCCAACCCAGCAGCTTTGGATCAAGGCCAACGGAGAGGCCCCGGATGATCCCAGAATCCACCTTGCGCTTTTGGCTTATGAGTCGGATGAGGCGCTTTTGGGCACAGCAAGGATGCCGCATCGGGGCAAGTATCAGCGGGAGTCGATGCAGGTTGCCTCGCTAGATCACAGTATTTGGTTTCATGCGCCGGTCGATGTGAATGATTGGCTGCTGTATTGTGTTGATAGCCCTGCTGCAGAAGGCGCGAGAGGCTATACCCGAGGATCGGTGTATTCTGCAAGCGGAAAATTGATCGCAAGTTGCATGCAGGAGGGTCTGATTCGGCTGCATTCGTGATAAACTAGCTGCGGCTGCCCGGGTGGTGAAATTGGTAGACACGCAAGACTTAAAATCTTGTTTCCATTAGGAAGTGCCGGTTCGATTCCGGCCCCGGGCACCATCCAGTCTATCTGATAAATAACACTTACTCACCATTTCGCAACATTCCCTAATAAAAACAACCATTTAAGGCAATCTGCCTTTCTTTTCCAGCATGTCGTTCCGCCAAATCCATACAAAAAAACCATAATCCATCATCCCATTACGGCAGAATTACGGCAGGAGGCTTTATGGCAGGTACATTTAGGAAGCGGACGAGCGGTCGATGGCGATATACGTTGGTTAGTTGCACTCATTGGTGACTCAGGGATGAGGCTGTCAGAGGTTGTTGGCTCGCGGGTCGACGACATCGTGTTGGTTGCAGATCAACCGCACATCAATTCAACAAAACATCCTCACCGTGGGCTTAAGACCGATGCGAGCGAGCGGTTTTTTTCGTTAGTTGGGTGTTCGCTCTGGGTTGCGACGCGAATCAGAGAGCATACGAGCAGTAGATTTTGTTTCCCGCGTACCGGTAGCGAGGCTAAGGGTAATAGCAATGCTGCCAGTGCAGCGATCATTAAATGGATTAAAACAATATCAGGGCCTGATGCTGTTATTCGTGGACTGATACATGGCTTCAGAGACAGTCTGAGGGCCATAGAAGCGTTAGTGGATATAATTGATCAGTTAGGTGGGTGGCGTCTTAGAACCGTGGGGCAGGGCTATGGTGATGGGTACTCTTTAAAATTGCGCTATCGTTGGATGAGTAACATGGTGGAGACTTAATGATTTAGACATAGGGCACTTCCTGCCTACGCCATTGCTTTCCTTTTCCAATAAACGATTACTGGTGTAATCACTGCAGTTGGTAGCACCCACCAGATCCACAGAGGTTTTATATCAATATTAACGACTAAAACGGCCGTAATCACAGCGATGGTTCCACCTAGCATATTGGTAAGATGACTCGCTATTCTTTGTTTTCCGGTAGCAGTTTTATCTTTGTGACTTCTATAATCACCGTAGCCAAGCGATGCGGCTAATAGTCCGAAAACAAGAAGCACTATGTATTGAGAATTGTCATTCGCGAAATAAACCAAAGATAGCGACAACATCCCAACACCGGATGCAATCATCAAACCAACCGCAATCCAATCTAATTTGGTTGGTATTCCTTTCCGGTTCTTAGCAAACCTCAGCCCCGCGAAAGCCAAGTAGAAAGAAAATATAGCGACTAGAAACAAAAAAATGTTGCTAGAGATAATTGACATTGGAATAGCTGTTAAGAAGATAGCCGTCATGCTCCAGAAGTATGTTGCGCCTGAAAGCACATGAAATTTCTTACCTTTCGCGGTTGATACCGCTACGGCCGCAGAAAGCAGCGCAAGCGTACCAAACAAGATGTGGATGACGAGTAAAGTCTTCATGCTCACCTGCTTAAGTTAAGAACGATTAATATCCAAAAGAGGCGGTTGTTTGTCTACTGGTATTTAGCGATTTCGGAAAAACCCGAAGCTAAACACGGCGTTAACAACTTTAAAAGTCACAGATTGTGCCCCGGGGCCTAGCTCATCGCCCTAATCCTGCACCAATTCGCTTGTCAGCTACCGTAGATCAACAGCAAACGTATCCTTAGTTCACTGTCCAAGGCAGTAGAACGTCTACTGAATCGTCTACCATTGCCTTTTTAAAGCCTACACCTGCTGCGCCAGCTGCTTTGCGTGTTTACGTGCAGCAAAGATTACGGCAGAGGTGATCATGAAGGGGTTTTTAGAAAGCGTGGAGCAGCTATGAGTGTCACAGGTCTCATGCCTGCCTGTAGCCGCTGCGATGGACAGCTTGTCTGATGTGGAAAGGGTGGCTGAAGCGCTTTGCTAGCGGCTTCTGG
>JAQWWC010000030.1 GCA_029249645.1 Pseudomonadales bacterium | reverse complement strand
CATAAAATTTGGCGCAGGATGGCATAGCGTTTCTTTCATCCACTGACGAGTATTGTGAGGTTAGCTTTGCCGTCTCATCAAAAAAATGAGGCGCTACCGTACCCGCACCAAATTGCTGGCGCCAACCATCGCTGATCAATGCGCAGGAAATTTAGGGTCTTTGAGGTTAAACCAAATGTGCCGGACCCTATCCGGCGATCGGAAAATAATGGGTCTTTGTCACGGCTGGTATAAAACGGGGCTCACCGAATGGCTATAGCGCTTGCACGCGATGCTGGTAAGCCGGATTAAGCCATCTAACCGGCCTCCTTCGACGGCCGGTTGAACGCTATTTCAAGATCATCCAACTAATATAGACTCAGCAAGCCTCGCTCCCTTGACGGGCCTCGCTCCCTAAAATAATACTCGGGTAAGGACCCGGTACAATCCCGACAACTACACGGCTTTCTGACCGATCGCTCAGGATACCGCTGATCAGCAAACCAAAACCACAGAGGCTGGGACACGACGTTGCTGATTGCGGTCAGGCACCGTCAATAACTTTGGATTAGGGCTAGCCCGCCATCAAACGGTCTACAAACTGATGCAGCTGTTCTTGGCTGAAGGGTTTGCTCAAACACTGATGGGTCGCAAGGCTGGTGCCCTCTCTGTTCAGGCTGGGCACATAGCCGCTGATCACCCCGAGTTTTAAATCTGGGTAAGTGTCACGACAAAACTGGATTAAGCCTAAGCCGTCATCGGGCGCCGGCAGCGCTAAATCAGTCAATATTAGCTGAACGGCTGCGTCGACGTTGCCAAGCCAGGCAATTGCATCGGTTGGATTCGCTGCTTCGAAGACTTGATGGCCTGCGAGCTCAAGATATGTTTTCGCAATGAACCGAATGTCAGTATGGTCATCGACCAAGAGGATGTGCGCACTAGCCGTTTTCGTCTTGTCCAATTCGCTTGCCATTTCATCATTACGCCATAGCGCTTGCGACGTAGAATCCGGTAAATCCGAAAAATCCGATAGACCAGGTTGTGGCTTAGCTGAGCCCGATATGCCTAGAAGATCATCCGATATAGCATCTCTTGTGGTTGGCAGATAGATATAGAAAGTTGTCCCCTCGCCAATCCGACTACTTACTCGAATATGACCGCCAGATTGCACAACAAAGCCGAAGACCATGGCCAAGCCCATTCCGGTACCTTCCGTCTCACTTTTGGTTGTATAAAATGGTTCGAAAATTCTCTCAGAAACAGCGAGGCTCATGCCCGTGCCAGTGTCACTAATCGATAGGCATACGAGGTCTTGGCCGCGTAGAGACTTGGGTACGTGCTGTACGCGATCCTCATCGGTTAAGTCCGATAACGCGAGTGATAACCGCCCGCCGTCAGGCATCGCATGACGGGCATTGACGACCAAGTTAAGCAGCGCGTTATTCAAAGCATTGGCATCTAACTTAACGTTTGCTTGACCCGATTTTGCCGAAAAGCCAATTGAGATTGCTCTTCCGGACGCTTGTTGCAGTAGTGTGAGGTTCCTCGTAATTTCAATCTCAAGGTCGACAACCATTGGATCCAAGATTTGTTTCCTCGAAAACGCCAACAATTGGCGAATGAGGTCGCCGCCTTGATTCGAAGCTTCAAGGGCGATCCCAAGACTTTTTTTGACTTCGGGGTTTTCCGCGTTTTCCGCATCTTGCGCCGATTGAATGACATCAAGAGCGCCCTGAATGATCTGTAGCAGGTTGTTGAAATCATGTGCGACGCCTCCGGTCAGCTCACCAAGCGCAGTAAGCTTTTGGGCGTGGGCAAGATTGGTTTCCAGGCGTTTGCGGCTCCTCATATCTCGCATAAAAGAGAGCACCAAGGGCCTGCCGTCGAGATTAATGGTGGAGGAAGTGCTTTCCACGGGGATTTGATCGCCATCCCTTGCAAGCAGTGTTCCTTCACGTTGATGGGATTGATTGGCCGTAATGATCCTGACCCGTTCATTCCACTCGATAACGTCGAGGGACGGCGATATATCAAAAATGCGCTTGCTGAGTAGTTCTGATTCCGAAAAGTCTAGCAAGCGAAAGGCCGCCTGATTGGCATAAACGACCTCGCCATCGATTAGGTCGAACAACAGGCAAGCATCGCCTGCGCCGTCGAGTATCGACTTTAGACGCTGCTCATTCTCGGCAATTTGTTTGAGCTGCGTTTTTTGGCGTTCAATGCTAGCGTTCACCTCGGAAACCAGTACGCCAATTTCATCTTGCTCATGCCCCTTCGGTTTTTGGACAGTCAACCCGAGCGCGGACAAATTTTGGATGTCTGAGATCACTTGTTGAAGCGGAGAAATTATCTGTCGCCGCAAGATGAAGATTAGAACAAAGACCAGTAGCAGGACTCTCAGAATCGCGATCCAGAGAAATTGACGGTTGCGTTCAGAAAAATCCTGCATGCCACGACGGGGTTCAATCTCGAGATGTAACCAGCCATAACGCTTGGGTCCTGCTGCTGACGTGTCGAGCAGGTCTTCGAACAGCGGAATAGCCTCAATACTTTTTCTTTTTTCGATTAAGAGCGATACCAACGGCATGCTTTCATCAAAGGGGGCTTTGCTGCCAGAGGCTAATACCGCACCTGAATCGTCTGCAAGCGTCACAGCATCAACAACCTCATTCGCTAACAGACTTTTGGTCAGTTGTTGTGCCAAAACCGAATCGAGTCGGGACGTGGCGTCGATTAAAGCCGGTTTGCTAGCGGTAATTGCGCGCGCCAAGACCAAGCGGTCTGCCTTAAGTTCGTCCTGGAATTCAAGATAAACTTGCGTTGTGCTGAACCCGATAGACACAACGATGACAGCAATGAGGGCCGAAAAAACAGCCCGCGTTGCGATTGAATCTGAACGCTTGACACCGATCAGCGACACCTTATGGCTCTTTCATGCGATAAGAGCCGCGTGCGTCAGACGCGTCGCTACCTCGTTCAGTGAGATGCTTAAACACGTTATGTGACGTCTACCAAAGATTCGAGGACCGATGGGAAAGCCGCGTCGGCGATTGCGCGCATTTCATCATCCGTTCGATCTTGAATCGGATGGGCCACATACAGACGAAACGGATGAAAGCCGAGGGCATTGCCTTGCGCTTCAGCCGCCTGTTCAAACTCTACCGTTGCAATAAAAGCGCCGGGCAAACCGCGTCGGTCTAAATCTAAAATGTCATGCAAACTGCACGACGTACAAGATCCTCAGTCAGCCAGTGCTTCTAATACCGCATCGCAGGACCCTGCGATTTCTTGACGCAGGACATCCGGCGCAACGCGCGTAAAAGTCGGTTTCCGAAAGCGTTTTGTGATCGCACCTTGTTCATTGAGCAGCACCTCAATGCGGTCCAGAAAGATGTTACCCCTTGGTTTCGAGATATCCAGCAAACCGATCACCGCGCCGTCGATTTTGCTCAGTCTTGGCAGCGGTTGCCGGCCTTCCGGCATTTGTTCCGAAGTTGGGTCTAATAATTCCATAGTTTGATCTCCTACTAAGATTGAATCTGCCGAGTTACTGGAACACTGCCAGTGCTACCACTGGCGCCCCATCCAGCAATAATGGCAGAAAAGAGCCCCGCTCGTCCGCCTGCTCTGACAATATTAAGTCCGCCTTCTCGAAACTTACATAAAACCGCGTCTCGGAGCTTTTCAGGAAGACCTTCAGTAATGCCGCCAGCGCCCTGGATGAGTTCTTCGCCCGGGATCATTAGCAAGGTCAAAAGCCGGTCTTTGACTTGCTGCTTGCTCCACTGCGCGTCGCGAAATATCCGTTCATGCTCAGGCGACACAACAAGAAACGCATCAGAGCCTTGAACCATCTTGGGATGCCCAATAACGCGCAATCCGGCTGCAAACGATCGACAGAGTGACTCAGGATCTCTGGATTTTTGATCAACCAACCCTTGCATCCCATCGGCCGCAAAGACGGTAACGGTTGATACCTCGGATGAAAAGCCCTTCTCCACTGCGAGTGACTCCCAATAGGAGTTCGTCTCATCTTCAGAAAAACAAAAGGTGTATTTACCCGGGTTGCCGAGCGCCGCACGATCAACCCCGCCTGGCCTGCCGCCGCCTACATTGCGAATAATCAATTGCAGTGCTCGACCAATGGTCGCGTTGGCGCGATTACCCTGACCGAGCGCATTCCCGCCCGAATTCATCCCAATTGCTCGTGAGATCGGGCCGTTTACCATCACCATTGGACCTGAAAAATAGGTTGTAGCTAACAAGCCATGCATACAAAACTGATCTTCTAAAACGGCTTCAACAGCGGCAATCACAACGGGCAGATACTCAGGTCGACAGCCGGCTAAGACCGCATTGATTGCGATTTTTTCAATACTGCAGGGCGCAAAATCGGGCGGCACAATACCAATTATTTCATCGGGTTGCCGTAAAGTTCCTGCAAGCATTCGCATGACACGCTCGGCGGTAGGCGGCACTACAGGTAGGCCATCAGACCAACCCTGGTCAAAGCCGATTTCGATCTCATCAACGTTTTCAAAATTCAGTCGTCGCGCCGAGAGCAAATGGCCCGAGAATTGCGCGGCAAGTCGTTCCTGCATGCCTGGATCATGGGTTTTTGAACCGCACCCCGGTCTAAATTTGGGTAGGTCGCTCCTAAATTGAATGCCGAGGAGCGCTTCCCATGCAGCGACGTCCCAGCCAAAAATTCTTGAAGCCTCAACACCATCTTTTCGAATAATAAGGGTGGGCACTACTTCGATTCGCAAGCGATAGGACTGCTCGAGTGACGCATCAAACTCGACCGGAAGGTCCTTGGGGAAGTCTGGCGTATCCTGACAGATAACTTGGAGCTTAAAGTGCTCAGCTATCTGACCCATAATGGGCTCGATTAAGGTGCAGGTCTCGCAGCCCTGTTTTACAACCAAAGTGATCTCTGTCATCGCAGGTTACCTTCTTTATAGTAATGACGAACCTGTTCTAAATCTTCCGGCGTATCCACGCCAGCTGGCACAGGCCTTACAGCCTGTTCAACCAAGATCTCTGCGCCATGAGCGAGGGCTCTTAATTGTTCTAGTTTTTCAAGTTGCTCAAGTCTTGTGGGCGGCCATTGAACAAATTGCCGCAGAAAGCCGGCTTGGTAAGCATATAGTCCGATATGTCTTAAATAGTCGTCCGCCCGGACCGGGTCCTGGTCTCTGTTAAACGGAATGGCCGCCCGGCTGAAGTAGAGCGCTCGATTTGTAAGACTCGTTACTACTTTGACACAATTTGGATCGGATAGTTGCGCCGCGTGATCAAACCTGCAGGCCAGCGTCGCCATTTCAGTCTGCGCTTGCGCAATGCCTTCAGCGACTTGATTTAGGCACTCCGGGGGCATCAAGGGTTCATCGCCCTGCAAATTGACCACAGTAGTGTCATCACTCAAGTTTAGGCTAGCGGCTGCCGCAGCTAGTCGGTCCGTGCCTGACGGTAAGTCCGCCTCGGTCATGACAACCTCACATTGGCTGTCTTTCAGTGCGGTCTTGATGTCTTGATGATCTGTGGCAACGATCACCCTGCTCGCTGCGCTCAACATCGCTTGCGCTACAACTCGCTGAATCATGGTTTGCCCCTCAATGTCACATAAGGGCTTTCCCGGCAGACGGGTGCTTTGCCATCTGGCGGGGATAATGATGATGAAAGGCGTCGTCACGATGTCGGCGCCGCCTCATCTTCGTGGCTGAGGGTATCGCCTAGACGCCTTGCTTCGTTGGGTAGCATGACCGGAATCTCATCGCGTATTGGATAGGCCAATTGATCAACTGAGCAGACTAACTCGCCGAG
>JAQWWC010000029.1 GCA_029249645.1 Pseudomonadales bacterium | reverse complement strand
GTTGAAACAGAGCTGCCGCCTTCAATTGCGAGTTGCTCGACATTCAATGTGATGGCCCCAGGGGCGCCTGAACTGGGCAAGGACGCTTGCGCGGCAATCACCGCACTACCCGTTAGCGTCAAGCTGGGCGACGTAATCACAATATCGCCCGCATCCCCGCCCACAAAGAAGGGTAAAAAGTTGATGCTGTCGACCCGGATCCCGGTCTCTTCGCCTGCATTGGTACCGGTGGCATCAATGACAATAGATTGGGTTGCGTTAATGACCACATCAGCGCCTTGCCCGCGCGAGGTTGCTTGACCCGAGATTTGACCACCAGACGCCATCATTAATTCACCGGTATTAAGGGTAATATCCCCGCCAGGACTGGCCGTACTGGTGACCGAGCTCACCTGAGCGCCATCGATAATGGCAATGCTATCGGCCGTCACGTCAATGCTGCCGGCAATGCCCCCAGCCGAAATCGTACTTGCGGCAAGGGCCGTATTGGTGCCCGATAGCGACACATCCCCGGCCAGAACAACTAGGTCACCGCCGGCGCCGCCACCGGTGGTATCGGTGGTTATCCGCGCGCCCTCAGTTAACGTTAACGCCTCGGTCGCAAGCACATTAATAGCGCCACCGGTGCCAGTGCCTTCGGTATCGGAAAACACGAACGCGCGCTCTAGGGTCACGTTGCTACCAGCAAGCGATAACTGCCCCGCCGCATCGCCACTGACATCTAGGTCAACCTTGCCGGCCACGAATTCTGTATTGGTAATTGTAATCGCGCCTAGTGCGGCACTGTCTAAGCTGCGATCTGCCATCGTGATGGCCACATCCTGCTCGCCCTGGGTTGCAACCAGGTCAATGGTGCCACCGGCAAGCGTAATCGAGCTCTCAGACAACGTAACATCCCCGCCCACGAGGGAAAGGCCTGCTGCGCGATCATTGTTGAGGGTTGAAATCATCGTGCCGTCGAAGGTGATGCCCGCACCAACCCCTGAAAAGCCAAATGCTGATGGCGCCGCAGCCGTAAAGCCGCTCGCCCCGGTGTCCGACACTAAGAGCCTAGAATCATCAGCAAAGACGATACTGTCCGCTGTTGAGATGTGAAGGCTGCCGTTAATATCGATACTGGCGCCCGCCCCAAATGCGACCCCGTTGGGGTTGATCAGGAACAAGTTCGCATCAGTAATCGTTGAGCGTAATAAGCCATCAATTTGAGAGGCGCCATCACCGCTCACCCGCGCAATAATATTGGTAATGGCATTGCTACCCGTAAACGTTGCTGATTCACCCGTATCAACGTTAAAGGCTAAAAAAGTATGCAGTAAGTTGGTGCCCTGGGTTAGGCCCATCTCTTGGGTGATGGTCATGTCCCCGGTCAAGGTTTCGCCCGTTTCCTGAAGCGTGATGTCGGCCATCGCCGCGGAACTGGCGAACCACAAAGCACAATAAGTTGCCGAATAGGCGATCGATCGAAAGGTCAATTTAGAGTTCATAGGTCACTCCCACATGGATACCGCTGTCTTGTAAGGCATTGCCAAGTTTGTTTTTCTTGTTCAGGCGCAGCGCGCGTTCAATTCGAAACGTCAATTTTTGGTAGTCGGCGGTTAACCCAAAGCCTGCGCTACTCAGCGCGACCTTGGTATCAACATTAAGCGCTGCAACCGAGTTCTCACCTCGACCGTAGTCATAAAACAGCATTGCCCGCAGCGCAATACCGTTTTGACTACCGGCTTGCAGCAGCGGCGCACTCAGCATTAGCGATGCGGTCAGTCCTGAATCTTTCAACCAACGATTTTCTCGAAAACCCCGTACCGTACCGTGGCCGCCCAAGCCCATGCGCTCAAATGCCGGTAAGGTATCGCTCGTTTCCTGATAATTGAGGTTGAAGTTCAGCAGCCAAGCGGGCTGCAGCGGATCTTGGTTCAAACGCTTAATCCACTGAGCTTGCACCTGATAGAGGCTGAAGTCGCCATCATCCGCCTGACTATCGTCATCGTTGCCTGAACGCAGGCCAGCGCGGACCATGAAGCCCATGCCATCGCCACGCTGGCTGTATTCAACATTGAAGCCCAGGACACTGGCTTCGGTCACACCGCCGCGGGAGCCGGGTGAAAAATCAAAGGGCAACCCGAGCAATGTTGTGAGGCTTTCTTTGGTTTCCCAAGACAAATTCGTGCGCCATGACCGCCCATTGTCTTCTCGCCAAGTTGAGGTGAGTTGAATGCCTGAGGTGTCGGTCTCACTTTCGAGAAAAATTTCATCAAAGGGTTCTTCCACCACCAAGGAGTCGCCCTGGTTGTGATACACCGCGAGGCGAGATCGCAAGACCGAGATGGGCACATCGTAGCGTACAGATAGGGCATCGACGCCGTCACTTTGCTGACCGCTCACCGTCAGCTGATCGTTATAACCAAGGAGATTGAGGTGGACGAGCGATACCACGGCTTGGCCCTCCCCCACGCTGGGGCTTTTATAGTTGTCGGCGCCAACCAGAATTTTAAACGCATCGGCTTCAACCACTTCAAGATCCAAAATCGATGCGCCTCGAGTTTCGCCTGGCTTTAAATCGCCGCGAACGTGCGAAATCGTGGGTTCCGCCTCAAGTCGAGAGATCGCCTTCTGCAAATCCGCAAGGTTGAGCGGACCGCTGGCGGTTGCGTTTATTTTGGACTCAATAAAAGCTGTTTTTAAACGCCCTGAGCTTTTGATTTTCACGCCATTTAACTGCCCTTCTATGACCGCAATTATAATGCGGCCATCGGCGACATCTTGATCAGGCAAAACGGCGCCAGAGGTAATGTAGCCAGCCTCGACATAAAGCGCTGTAATGGCATCCACCATGCCTAAGATGTCTTCAATATAAACGGTTTCGCCTATCTCGGCCGCCATCGCGCCATCAAGATCAGCTTCAGTGAAGACGGTGTTACCGGTCACCGTCACGGCTTTCAGCACAATCCCGGTAGCAAGATCCTGATTAGCGGCTGCAATCTGACTGCTATTAATCAGAGCCAGGGCGAGGAGACCCGTTGTTACCATTGTTTTTATGAATTTCATGCGTGTCCCCTCCTAGAGCCAATTGCCGATGAGCAGGTAGGGGCTCCAATAATTTGGATGCGCCCATTCGGGATCGGACAACAGCATCTGCTGAGCCGATTGAAGCGCCGCCGCTTTGCTGTTCCCGGCACGTAATTCTTCATAGAAGCGCTTCATCAGCATGGCGGTTGCGGCATCCGCAATCGGCCATAGGGAAGCAACCGTGCTACGCGCACCTGCCTTGAGGGACACCCCAGCCAATCCAAGCGCCGCCCGTTCATCGCCCTTCGCGGTTTCACATGCGCTGAGCACCAAGAGATCTAGGGGGTTACCCATGAACCGCCGAGCCCCTACCGTGCTTTGCAACCGATCAAGCGTGATCTTGTCATCATGCGCTAACAAAAATGAATTAGCGTGATCACCATCGAAAAAACCATGGGTCGCTAGATGAACAATGCTGTCATTGCCTGAACTCAAGCGACTGGAGACATTGGCGACCGAGAAATTTCGATTAAGCAGCGGCGTAGCAGATAACGCGCCTTTCAGTTCTGCAAGTTCGGTTTCAACCCCGGGTAGGGAAACAAATCCTTGCACCGCGTCCGACACACCGCCGATA
This sequence comes from Pseudomonadales bacterium, assembly GCA_029249645.1. Lineage (GTDB taxonomy): Bacteria > Pseudomonadota > Gammaproteobacteria > Pseudomonadales > Azotimanducaceae > UBA9926. Next base: position 1,703 of record JAQWWC010000029.1, on the reverse strand, counting down.
AAAGCGGAACTGTTAACATTGTCGACGCTCGCATTTTCCGTCAACTGCAGTCCAAGGGTGGTGGCTAACTGATACCGATTCACCAGGAAGTCTTCGCCGTCGTGCAGCGCAGCCATGGGCACAAGCCGCAAATACGAACTCGGCACGGTGACAAGCGTGGTGATCGAAGATCGCTCGATCAAGCTCTGGGCGGGCCCCAAGAGCGCCGTGAAGAGTGCGCTGGCTTGGCCTTGATAGGCCGCCAGCGATGTTTTGGGATTGGTGATGGCATCGCGAAAAGCCAGCGCCATTGATTTCAACTCAGCGTTGTCCACCGCCAGATCAAATCGGAAAATCCCGTTCGAGGTTCGTACTAACAGTACGGGACGTGTGCCTAGCGTAATCGGGTACAACACCGCCGTCCCGGCCGCCGTGTTGCTAAGACTCATCACCTCTCGAGGTAACACGCAGTTGTCGTCAAAATAATCCAGGATTTCCGCGGCATTAAGCCCTTCTAGTGTTTGTTGCACTTGCCCTAACCACTTGCCCTCCTGACCGGGCGCCTTAGCTTTTTCTAATAACAGCTCGATGTAGCCTTGATAGACTGGCAGCACACGCTCGGTAAACACCAAGGTGCTGCCCTGCAATAACTCTCCGCGAATCCGGTCTAGATTGGCAATTGCGCGCTCGTAATTGACTAATGCTGCATCGAATTCACCTGCCTCAGCCTGAAGCTTGCCAATTTGCCAGTACAGTCGATAGGTTTGGGCAGGCGTTGCGTCCGAGCCCAGTCCCGCGAGTGCAAGCCTGAGCAGCTTGAGTGCTGAATCCGGTTGGCCCGAAAGCGCCGCCACCTGACCGCGCATTTGTTCAACCTCGGATATCAGCTGCGCGTCTGCTGAGCCAATCATCGCCGACTGCTCAATGAGCAGCGTGATATCAGGTGCCCAAGCAGACTCGCCAGATGTCAACAAACTTGCCGCAACGTTCAAGTTCATTCGGGCAACATTCGCATCACCCGTTAATTGTCCGAGCAGGCCTTGATAGGCTTTATAGTACTGCCGAGTTTGAGCCGCATCCGCACTGGCAACTGCGAGCTTTATTTGACGCACCAGTAAGGCCGCTCGCGCTTGTAGATCATTCGCCTCAAGGGCCGTTTCAGAATTGTTATAAGCGGAATCTGCGGCCTCTAGATCGCCGGTTTCAAAGGCAAGATCGCCCAGCGACTGAAAGCCAGCTGCATTTAAACTATCCGCTGTATCTTTACCGGTTATCCGAATACCCCGTGTAAGAATCCCTACGGCCTGACTTCGTAAATTTAACGCTTGCAGGCTAGCGCCAATGCGCAACAAAGTTGCTCGATCACTGCTGGTTTGCGGCGCATCTAGTAATTCTGCAGCCTTTGACAACAACGTGCCCGCTTGGTCCCGAAGTCCTGCTGCCGTAAACCCGCCTGCAAAGGTTTCTAACGCAATCACATCATCGGATGCAAGCTGCTGGGAATCGAGCAACGTCAAAACTGATTTTTCGGCTGTTTGGTACTGGCCCGCCGCTAATTGCGCATTGATTGCATTGATGCGCCCAACCGGAATACTGGCAAACGACGCCGAACAAGATGCGCTCAGCAGCCAAAGCAGACCGAGCCTCATAAAAAATGGCATAACAGATTCCTTGTCAGTGACCCATAAGTTGACCTCATTGTGACAAATTCTTGCCCCACTGCC
>JAQWWC010000028.1 GCA_029249645.1 Pseudomonadales bacterium | reverse complement strand
AGCAGTGTCAGATGCTGAACCGGCACCTGTTTCAGGAACGGCCACAACAGGACAAGTCCGAGCGCCGCCAGCAGCTTCTGCTACGTCCCCTACAAGGCGCGTTGCGCCACCGTCAGCTGAGAAGATACCGCCGCGGTTGGTTGGGTTTCTGTAGTAAAAACCACCCAAGACCTTTCGCTCACCGTAGTTACCAAACAAGTAAAACTTTTTTGAGGCATCGAGGTCTAGACCGATGTTCGCGACAAATTTCACGTCGTCACTCACTTCAGGCGAACCCCAAACTTGTGCTGGATTCGGATAGTTCCAAATAGCGCTGTTGCCGCCGTCGTAGAGGGCTTGCGCGTCTGTTCTCTGGATGCTGCGAGAGGTTGCGTCTGAATCTGCTAGCTCGACTGAGAAGTTTGCAAAACCGTCAGCTGTAAAAGGCATACCGACGTTTGCAGCAATTCGAAACATTCCGCCATCACCTTCGGAGTACTCGCCTGTACGGATCTGAATCTCGCCGCCTTCCGCTTCATCACGGTAGACGAAATTCATAATCCCGGCGATTGCGTCCGAGCCATACTGGGCCGCGGCGCCGTCACGGAGCACTTCAACTTTCTTTAGAGCGATCGCTGGCATTGCAGAAATATCCGCGCCTTGCGCACCATCGGCAACCCCACCACCGAGGAAGGAAATAACCGCCCCTCTGTGTCGACGCTTACCATTGGTTAGGACCAACATATCATCTGGCGGCAGGCCTCGAAGGTTCGCCGGTCTTACTAACGTCGCAGCATCACTAATCGGCTGCGTATTCACGTTAAAAGAAGGCACCAACGTTCTGATCATATCTTGCAGATCACCTGAGCCCTGATTGACGAAATCCGACCCGGAAATAATATCAACTGGTGCTGGTGAATCGCCGATTGAACGCGCTTCCCGCCGTGTCCCAATCACGACTACTTCTTCAACCTCGTCAGCACCGAAGGCACTGAATGGCAGAGCAGGTGTGAGTATGAGTGCAAACGCAGTCAAACTTCCCAACAGCTGGGACTTGTCCATCATTTTAAAATCTATTTTCATAGAATATCTCCACATTAATTTCTCTTACGGGTCGGCCTTCTAGGACCAGCTCCGTAACCCCTTATCTGTAACGCAACGCGTCTATTCACTCCACTTGGTTTAGCTTCGCAAAGGTGACCCGACCCGACCAGATTACAGCTTGTACGCAACTGCTTGTAAGTCGGGCGCATAGTTTGCCGATTTTTTCAGAAAAATTCCAGACTTTATCCATATTTATAACAACCTCCACAATCGCTGTCTCGGATGTTTACCGAAGCAACCGCAGCGCTCGATAGACCGTGAACCTCCAAGCAACCGATCATATCGACTGCCCGTATCGTGGCATAAGAGCAGCAATTGAAAGCATCCGACAAGAGGCGCTCAACAAGATGAAACGGTCTAATCTGAACGTCAAATGACCCAATTACGTTGGCCCGATAGCCCGACGACGGCCAGTACAGGCAACGAGCCTTGTCATACAGGATCCCTGCGCAGCCCATAAGCTGTATGTCAGCCGTCCTTAGAGCAAACGCAGCCTCTTTCCTGACACCTTATTTGATACTCGACCAACGCTTGCTTGCAGCGGTTCTTATGACGCGCCTGCAGGCGCCGCGTCAAACTCGGGCCCGACACGTTAGCCCGGCAAATTAGCGCCAGCAAAGCGGGTGGTTTTAGTGAGTGTCGCCAAGCAACCTGCAAGCAACGCTTTTAAAACCGATCATTGCGATCCGGCACCATATTTTGCCAGCATGGCCGCCTCGAATATGGCTGTCAGCTTCTCTGAATCAGCTGCCATCGCAACAGCATGGGGCCCGGCTTCTGATGCCGTCAGGACGGTCCTGCCCCGAGGCCCACCTTGCGTCTCGCACACAAGGCGTCCACGGCGTATTTCAAAACACTCGGGGTGAACCAGCGCTAGGGCCGCGGTCGAGTCATGGATTGGGAACCCGTCGAAGATCCCCTTGTCTGCGTAAAATTTTAAGTAGCATTGTTTTATGTGCCATAAGAATTCGCCGGCGTCCCCCAACTGGTCCCGCAAAGACATCAACGCCGTTTTTTTCATCCGGTGCTGAAGCGTTGCATCCAGCCCGACCATCAAAACGGGTACCCCCGAATCAAATATAAAAGCCGCAGCCTCTGGGTCGCCATAAATATTGGCTTCTGCCCACTCAGTCACGTTTCCAGGTACCTCGACCGCACCCCCCATTATTACAATCCTTTGAATGAGCGGGGCAATATCCGGCGCCTGCTTTAACGCTTCAGCAACGTTCGTCATCCTGCCAACGGCCAGCACCTCGATCGGTTCGCTCGCTGCGCGAAGCGTTTCAATCATATAAGTCACAGAGGACTGCGACTCTGCACGACGCTTTGGCAATGGGAAACCGACATCGCCTAAGCCGTCTGCCCCATGAACAAAGTCGGGATACTCTGTCTCAGCTAGGCCCGCGAAGGTTACGCCAGCACCTTTATAGACGGGGTAGGGCAAGGAGAAGCGTTCACAAATATACAACGCGTTGCGCGTGCAATCTTCGATCGAGGCATTACCAAAAACGGTTGATATAGCCCGAACATCTATAGAAGGCAGCGCGTGCAACAGCAGTAAGGCCATCGCATCATCGATCCCAGGATCTGTATCAAAAATAACGTTTACTTTTTTCATGATTTCTTCCCACTTAGATTTGTGTCCCGCCGCCAAGCGACTGCCGCGACAACCAACAGCAGCACGGCTGCCAAACTCACCAGACCCGTCATGATCCCGGCGGCCACTCCCAAGGCCTCAACCACCCAGCTACTCGCAAGCGGACTGCACGCCGTGCCGAGAGATGCCGCCAGCAAAAGACTCGGAATTAATCCAGCCGGGGTCTTTTTAAACGCAAGGGTTGCTTGTGAGACCAGGCACTTCAGCAACCCAAAGTTACCAATCCCCCAAATCAAGGCAAGCGTCGACGGACTACCAAGACTCACGGGATGTAAATACAAGAGTGCCGCCGCCAAAAAACACCCGAGAGCGCCGATAAAGGACATCTTTACCGAACCCAATTTCACAACAATCACGACCGTCAGTATTTGTCCGACAAACATGCCCAGCCAATACTGACCGATGAGATTCCCGCTATCTGCCGTAGACAATCCCATCTCGGCTTGCGCAAAGGACGGCAACCAAATTAAAAAACTACTTTGCCCAAACGTGTAACAAAATAGTGCCGCCGCCAAAAACCAAATCGGTCTAGGCCAAGCTCCAAGGTTTAACCCCGCGTTTTCTGAACCTTCACTTCGGCCGTTTTCGGGAAATTCCAACCAAAAAGCTGTTACAAAAATGACCAGCACCACCGCAAGGATCAAACCATAGATACTGACCCAAGGCGCGCCTTGCGTCAGTAAAAACACGGTGACTGATGCCGTCACGAATCCCGCCAGGCTGAAACTGCCGTCGGTCGCAACCAGCATAGATGCTCGATAGGTCTCGCTATAAATCCGCGAGATCACCAGCGCTGCTTGAGCCAACCCAACCCCGAGACAAGCCCCAAGGAGGCACAGCAAAGCGGCAATTGCTCTTACATCGGCCGGCATCGCCAAAAGTAGCAATAAAACGCAACAGGCCACGCCATAAACGCTCAGAGTCAAAGTGCGCATTTTCACATTGGGTAACAACACCACAGCTGCAAGCGAACCCGCCAAGGTGCCCGAAGCGAAAAACCCGAGGGTTCTTACCATTTCACCAGAAGACACCCCTAAAGCTGCGGCACTTGGTTGAACCAATATCCCGATGGGCGCCAGCATGCCTGACAAAGCAAAGTAAGCTAGAAAACTCGCCAGCGTCAGAGCGGCGCGATTCATAGACGCATCGAACATGAGGACGGCGAATGGACTGTAGTTTGAACCGCATCTGTGTCAGTCGCCTGATTGCCTTGGCCAATGACCGAACTGGCCAATCGCTCGAGACCAAAGGCCGCGGTGCCCTTAAAGCGGCCAGCATTACCCAGCGCGAGGTGATTCATGACGATTAATCCTTATCCTAAACACAGCCGTGCGTTTGAGCGCGAGAAAGCGCCCGAATTTTTGGGCCCAGCAAAAGCCAGCATCCATTGCGAATTGGCGACGCCTTGACTCAAACAGCGCCGCTTCAAAAAGCACCCTGAACAATTCGACAAAGCACCTCTTTATTTTGACGCCGCCGAAATCCTCGGTGGATCAAAAACCCAACGGCCCAAACACCTTAGCCGACAGATATTAAATCGAAAAGGGGGTTTGCCATATCCCGCTGCGAAATCATGTCCTTGCTGCGACAAAAGGCGCTATCGGCGCAATCGAGCCAGTCGATTTTAGTCAGAGATCAAAGCATGACCTCTAAAACACATGATCTAATCGAACGGCACCCTTGGCGCCAAAAGCTCTTGCGAGCCCAGATTTTTCAAGATATCTCAGCTTATCGACAGATCAAAAGCCATTAAGCAAATCGCATAACGCCCAAGCAGGACTGGCGCCCGCCCAGTGTGGCTGGGCGCCTTAATCAGGTCATTACTTTGGCGCGCGCAAAATACTGCCGGTTAAGGGTTCAGCCTTAACGACCTGACCACGCACCGAACTCAGGGGATGTCGGCGTTTGGCATTCACGGCGGCAGGGCCAGCCTCGCACGAACCGCTCGTTAAATATTCCAGCGCTGTCGCAAGCCGCGCCTCACCAGGATTGCCCAACGCTTGACTGAGATCATCGTCAACGGCACATCCTTCCACTTCAGCACCCACATTCTCCGCGCCTGGCGGTGAAAACCCGTCAGTGTAGTCACCAAAGCCGATGGCATTGACCCCTTTAAATTGGATCGTGAAATACGTGGTGCCGCAATTATCAATGCCGTAGAAACCGAAAGGCTTCCCGCAAGTCGTATCACCGATCAGGATGACCTCGACCCCAACACCTCTTAAACCATTAATCACAGCCTCGCTTGCCGAACAGGTTCCGCTGCCTGAGATCACAACGACCCGGTCGAGATTAAGCAGGGGCAGATCGGTGTCACTTGAAACTACAAAACCAGGCGCTGTGCTGGCAAACCTTGAGGGTGACAGGGTCCGGCCTGTGATGGGGTTTCGAGTGGGGTATTTGCTGTTGAACTTTAGTTCACTGAAAGTCTGACCGACGGCTTCTTCTCCGGCAACCATTGAGGCAAGCATCTGAGCAATATCTAGGTAACCGCCGCCGTTGTATCGCATATCGAGCACTAATTCTGTTATCCCCTGTGACTTAAACCCCTCAAACGCTTCAATTAATTGCGCTTCAGCAGTTGCGATATGGTCGTTAAAAAGCAAATAGCCAACTGTATCATCCCCACTCGGAATCGCTTTGACTGATTGTACTGGCGTTGAGGTAATTTCCTGACTGGTTAGATCAGCTGCGCTGGTTTCCCCGCTTGCAACGTCTCGAAACACAAACTGATGCACTTCTCCTATGGACCCCGGGAACAAGGCTGCGTTGAGCACATCGGTATCACTACCCTCCTTGAAATCGACCCCATCAACCGATGCGATTTCCCAACCGCGCAGCAGGCCAGCATCCCCTGCCGGCGTATTCGGTTCGGTATAAGCAACTAACCACTGTCTCGGAGGTGACGACCGCACCCGCAAGAACTCAACACCATACCCGGCTGATATTCCAGACTGTGATAATTTCTCCCAGTCTTCAGTGTCATAGGTAAAGTGGAATTTATCCTTTGGATTGCCAGATGGAGACAACGCGAAGGTTTTCATAACATCAAAATAGGCATCCGTCGAGCTAACGGATTCTGGGTCGACATCGTCAATTTCGTCGAACCACAAATAAGTGTCAAAACTATAGGCCCTGATCCAGAAATTCTCATCAACAACGGTGCCCTGCTCATCCTGGAATTCACTTCCCACGCGCGGATTCTGGCAACTCGCCTCATAATCTATGGCGGCACCATACTCACCCTCAACCCAAGCTAAGTCGGTAGTATCCGTCGGCGTGCTTGGCGGCGTTACTGAAACGGGTACTTGAGGCGCCCTTGGACCAGAGGACCCACCACCGCATGAGACTAACGTAACGGTCAGGCATAAAAGCACTATCCGCCGCAAACAAGTTTCCATCAAGAGCCGCCATACAACCGCGTTTTCGAGTAACTGCATCGTCTCACCACCTTCTAATCTCTTTAGCCAAACTGTTCTACTACCAAGGAATACGTCTAATTTAGCAAAGTTAGCCCGAAAACTTCACCCTAGAATCTCATTGGTGATACCTTTTATCGAATAAATTTGCGTTATTGCGCTTAATTGCGCGTACGTCGAGGGGCAGTCACAATGCAGCTAAAGATTTTTATGACCACCTAAGTCCTTGCTGCAGGTTGCGATGAAGTCTTGTCTGTTGCCTTGTCAATCGCGCGACACAATTTGCAAATTGCGCTTAGCTCAAAGGTCTGCAAGCCATCACCACCATAAGGTCATACACTATGCATTCAGCTCGCACCGCACGCGTGGTCTCATTCGGGTTTCGCACCATCATACTCATGCTCAGTTCTGTTTTGGTTTTTGCAGATGATTATGGCGATCGAAAATTAACCGACATAACCTACATCGGCAGTCACAACAGCTATAAACAAGCCTTGCATCCAAAATTGATGCGCTGGCTCAATCGAATAGATGCAAAAACGGCACAAGCACTCGATTATCAGCACCCGCCGCTGCGGACCCAACTCAAGCTCGGTCTTAGGCTTTTCGAACTCGATGTCTTCTACGATCCTTACGGAGATCTCTATCAGGATCCGCTCGGTGACGCGTGGTTGTTTCGCGACGAATCCTTTTCGGCACAATACTCGCGGGACCTAAAGATGCCGGGCTTTAAGGTCCTGCATGCCCAGGACGTTGATTTTCGCAGTCATTGCATCACCCTCGCAGAGTGTTTATCGGAAATGGTGCGTTTTTCGGACGATAACCCCAGCCACGTTCCGATTGTGATTACGTTTAACTTAAAATCACAAACCATCAATCTGCCCGGCTTCACCGAACCGCTTCCCTTTAATCAAACAGCGTTTAAGACGCTGCAAAGCAGCATCATTGATCATCTTGGTTTGGCTCGCATCTATAGGCCTGCAGAGCTCCAAGGTATCTGGCCCACGCTTGCTGCAGCTGTAGAGAATGACGGCTGGCCTATGATTAAGACCCTGCGTGGGAAATTTGTGTTGGTGCTCGATGAATCTGAAGAAACGTTAAGCCCCTACAACGCACTCTTGGCACAACCTGGACGTAACATCTTCTTTAAAACACCACCGATGGGGCATCCTGATGCAGCAATCCTAATCTTAAATGACCCGATCAAGCAGTCAGCTGAGATCCAACAGGCTACAAACAAGGGCTACCTAGTCAGGACACGCGCCGATGCCGATACCCGCGAGGCACGCAGCAATGACGGGACGCGTCGGGACAAGGCCTTTTCATCCGGCGCTCAACTAATTAGTACCGATTACTACGAAGCCGACCCACGCTTTGAAGGACTCTATGAGGTTCGGTTTGAAAACGGAGGCTACGTTCGATGACCTAAACCACCGTGGCAGAATGAGACGCAATAGCGCTCAGAGTCGCGTCGGCTGAGGTCCAACAAATCGAAACCCGCAGGCCAAGCAGCCGAGGTCATCCG
>JAQWWC010000027.1 GCA_029249645.1 Pseudomonadales bacterium | reverse complement strand
GGAGGCGGGAGGCTTTACTGCTCGGTTTTGAAACGAATAAAGCGCGACACCAACCTGTTGGGCTGCATTAGGCCAGACAAAGAATGTATGATTCGGAATAGCACAACGCCAGAGCGACCGTACTCGCCCCTAATTTGGATCTTGATCGTCGAATATTTCTTCGAACGACAATTTAAATAACCGGGCTGTTTTAGAGGCCAACGGCAGGCGCGGGTCGAACTTACCTTTTCCATCGCGATGATGGTTTGCCGGAAAACGCCCAGTTGCGTTGCCAGCTCGGCTTGGGTCCAACCTTTTATCGCTCGTAATCGTTTCAGTCTATTTTTCATGCCATTCTGATCCGGTATTTCACGTCGAATGGGGCTGAATTGAAGCGCATAGTGGCGCTTTGCTGGGCTTTCCAGCGGGTATCCTGGTGGGTATAAGGGGGCGATTCCGTTAATGAGGGTGGTTATTTCTAAATACTTTTTATCGGCCAGTGGTGATATCGGTTGTATCGGTAGGGGTAGAGCCGATAGGGTGCTCGGATGAATGATAATGGCTCAGAAGAAACGAGCGCCGCGCTCGATGGTGCGATTGCACCGACGTTCTTCAAATATTTGGTCCCATCGCTTGCCAGCATGATTGCGATGACTTCTGCATCGCTGGTAGACGGTATTTTTATCGGTAACTATATCGGGGTGACGGCACTCGCCGCGGTAAACCTCATCATCCCCATCACGTCTTTGGTATTTGGTATTGCAATGATGTTGTCGGTGGGAGGGTCCGTGCGTGCGGGTAAGTATCTTGGTGAGAAGAATGTTGCTGCGGCATCTTCTATATTCAGTAAAACGTTACTCAGCGTTGCAATGTACGGCGTCGTCGTAATTGCACTGGGCCTGATTTTGAAAGACCAGCTGTTTACTGGGCTCGGCGCCACCGCCGCGCTGTTTCCAGTCATGAGCGAGTATTACGTCGTCATCATGCCTTTTCTGTTTACACAACTAATCGTTGTTGTGCTGTATTTTTTTGTACGGCTCGATGGTATGCCCAACTTAGCTGCGATAGCGCTGTCCATCGCGGCCGCGGTGAATGTCTTGCTCGATTATCTGTTTATCGTTGTCTATGGTTGGGGGCTCTCGGGGGCCGCTTTCGCAACAGGTCTCTCGCAGACTATCCCCATGTTCGTGCTGATGGGTTATTTTTATTGGCCCAAAAGACGATTGCAATTTATTTTTTGGCAACATGATTGGCGGGAAGTTCTTCAGGCTGCCTACAACGGTGTCTCTGAATTTATTAATGAATCCTCGGGGGGCATTATTGCGTTTATTTTTAATTGGATGCTGATCGAGCGCGCGGGTGTAAACGGTGTGGCAGCAATAACGGTGGTGAACTACCTGATGCTGCTTGGTTTTATGATGTTCTTTTCGATTTCGGACACCGTCACCGTCATGGTTTCTCAAAATTTCGGGGCGGGATACGTCAAAAGGATTGAAGCATTCCTCAAACTCGCTGGCAGTGTCGTTGCGATAATCAGCGCGACGTTTATTTGGCTGTTGCTGACAATGAGCGAGGAAATGATCTCGATCTTTGTCGATGAGAAAAATAGTGCTGAGATGATATTGCTTGCGAGAGAATTTATACCCTTTATTTGGCCGGTGTTTTTGTTTGTAGGTTTTAACATGCTGGCGTCTGGTTATCTGACGGCGGTTCATCAACCTTTTGAATCAGGTCTTATTGCACTGCTTAGGAGCTTGGTCTTGCCTGCGGGGTTTCTCCTACTATTTTATGTTTTATTGTCTGACTATCAATTCGTAGTTGCCTTGTCGGTCGCGGAGGGCTTTGCCTTCTTTATAGCTGCGGCCTTATTTTTTCGCCAGAGACCTAGCAAGGTTCTTCGGTCGAGCCGTTAGTAAAAGGCAAGGTGACGCGGGGTTTGCGTTATCGTCAATGATGCAGTGTCGTTCTGGGCGTAGGATTAAATGGGTAACCGCCAGCATCCTTTGATCAGGATGCCGACTCATATTTCAGATCAAGCGGGCATACAAAACGGCACGGGTATCAGACTATGGGGCTCGCCAGCAGATGCCTGAGCCGTGTAGTCCCACCCATCAGACAGCTCTATACCGGTATGACTCGTCGTCATCGGTAGTACGTATCAAAAATCGGCGTCCCATCTGCTGATAGCGAGGGCGGCAGGCAACTTTTAGGTCGCTAGAACGCCGGGAACGTTCGAAAGGCTGAACGAGGTCTTTGGAATCAGGTCAGTCAAGGCGCTCCCGCTGTCCAATGTATATCCGCCGTGCTCCTTATTGTTAGTTTCTTGCGTCTGCCGTAGTTGGCGCGCTTTATGGGTATCTTTTTTCCTGTTTTTAAGTTCATTAACTAGGGGCATCTCACTAAGGGGGCTGCAGGTGGTTTGGGCGTCTGAAGGCACTGACGATCTAGCTGCCGCCTCGGATAACTACCACGCTTTGCGAGCGATCATCCCTGCTGGCTAAGAATGTACTCTATGATGCTGGGTGGCGCGACGACCATGGCCATAAAGAACAGGTAACCTTCTACGATGTGCCAATTTTTGATGTCTATTTTGGAGACATCTACAATGTCATTGTCTGAAATAGCGTATATCAAAGTTGAAAGATAAAGCGCCAATGGAACAATTAGAGAAACGGAGATAGCACTTACCCTTTGAACGAAAGTGCCATCGTTCATCCACTGCGTCACAATAATAAACATCATAACAGCGATAACCGCCTGAAGTACTACATTGTAAGCGCTCGCAAAAACGAGGCGCTCGCTAAACGTTTTATCGGGAGCTTGTAATAAATATAAAGAAGCAAAAGAGCCAGCGACCAGGAGAAAAATTGGTGGATGATACAGGTGCATAAGCGGAAGCTGCGCTAAAAAGCCAAAGATTGTGATCGGCATAAGTAACAGCAGCAGAATAGCCAGGACGCAGGCGGTTGTGTTCTTGGTAACGACTTCGGCCTCAGGTTGTTGATTCAGACAAGACAGAAAAAGAAAGGCCGCTGTGATGATCGCTAAAAAGATACCAATAAATCCATGGCCGACATCTGCAGCCTGAACGAGCGATAAAAGCGAGACATAAAGCCCTGTCGGTATTGAGATTAAACGGGTCGTAAAGGCTAGCGAAGCCCCGGAGATTGCTTTGAGAAGTAGTGCGACCGATAAAACTGTTATTACGACCGAGGCACTGGCTAATGCTTCTATAGGGTATATCGGCGTGCCGGCCCACCAGAACACAAAAATTAAGGTGCCAATAAAAATCGCTAATCCCAGCAACTTTCTCAGATTCTCGGACCCTTCTTTGAGCATCTAACCCACCTCACAATCACTTCTCTGGATCATCCTTTAGCGGCAATAGTGTCTATTGCCGAATCGTTGTCATCGACTGACCTGAAACGAACCCCACGACTTCATACAAAAGAGCTTGCTTGACAATCTTAATCATCTCGCCCGCTTCAAGGAACCCTGTGATCTCATGCCAAAGCTGCTCACGGGCAGGGGGCTTGGCTTCACCAAATGCATACAACTTGACCATCTTGTCTCTGACGGCTTCCAGATAGCGTTCTCGGCGCTTCTCGGGGCTAATGAGAGGGCGTGGGGACATATTGGTTAGACGCTTGTTAAGAGTAAATCTGTACAGACGAGACTGCACTTGTTCATGTGATGCCCTAGACTAATAGGTAAGTAATAGAGCAGGTAGGGAGCATATGGAATTCGTACTGGGATCCGAATCAATGCTATTGGCATTATTTGATTTAAGAACAGCTCTAGGCGTTGGCATTCCCTTGCTTGGGATCGGTGCCTTATTGCACATTACTGCGCGCGTTCATTGGGCAGTGACCCTTAGGGATTTGGGAATTCCGATAGGCTTGCTTTCAATGTTCATCAATGTGACTTCACTGGTTTCACAGTTAGATGATGTTGTAGGAAAAGGTCTAGGTCTAGGTTTTGAAACTGACCTTCTGGGTGTTTTTTACGGTGGATTAGCCGCAGCCGTGGGCTATTTTTGTAGCTTAAAGTTAAGTGAAAGCGACGAGCAGCGAAAGTTGCGTCTTATAAGCTGGTTGGTATTTATTTTATGTGTCGCATTTTTGCTCACTGGCGCAGGCGTTATGTTGAGCAAAATGGAAAGAACACCTTGGCTGATACGATCAAAAGGATTTCGGGTAGCCACGCAAAAAAGGTTCCGTCCTCGCTGTTGTTGTCTAAAAAGCACTCTGAGCATCCCACTGAGATAGCCAACCTCCAAGGCTGTCGGTTTGCTCTGTCAAGTGAGTTGGAGGAAGGCAGTCATTTTGATGAAGCTAGGATAAAAGAACTGACTGGCGATGCTGTGCTCACTGGTCGGTTCATGCGAGGGGATTATTTTGAATTCCCTAGGCAGCACAAGCATCTTGTTCTTGGGAACCATGGGCCGCGGCCTAAAAATCTTGATGAAGGGTTAAGGCGCAGAATGAAGATGGTGCCTTTCCACGTGGATTTTTGGCGGCCGTGAAGACCCCGATATGACCCGAAAACTTTACCAAGAGGCTGGATTTATCCTTCAATGGTTGATCGATGGCCATATGATATGGCGTGAGG
>JAQWWC010000026.1 GCA_029249645.1 Pseudomonadales bacterium | reverse complement strand
TCTCACGGGCTGCGAAGGGTTGAGCGGAACAATATTCACAAAGCAAACGTCTGGCCATAAGGGCGACCCTAATCGTCGAATCGTTTTGTTTTGGCGGCCTTGGTGACCGGCTTTGTTCTGTTAGGGCTGAGCGCGATGTGAGAATTCGGCTTCAAGAGGTTGGGTGATCTGTCAGCGACGTCGGCAGCCCGCGTGCCTTAACGGGCTTCAGTACAGCCGGTAGGCGACTCGAATCAAAGACGGGATTGCCCGGCAGCTGAGCCAATGCCTCAAGATCCAATTGTTGATTTTGCGACGGCTCAAGACAGGTATCTGGCCAATGAATCGAAAAGGCCTTGTCAAAGCAGCTCTCGATGATGCCTTGCAGCGCTTGGGAATGAGCGCCTGGGCAAAGCAGCAGTACGTGATGCCAAGCACAGGGCAGAAGAAGCTGTTGCTGCACGTAATGGATTCGGCCCAGGAGGTCCGCTGATCGCTCTTCGGTGAAAAGATTGCTGCTGGGCACATCCCGTTCGATGAGTAGATCACGCAAGCACTGTGCTTCGGTTCTGCCGGGGAACAAATCAAGGGTATGGTGACAGCACCCTGTGGTGACGAGGCTGCTGGTCAAGCCTGCGTGAAACGTCTCAGCAGCTTGATCAGCTAGCTGGACAAGACTCGTCTCAGTGCGGTCAGGGTCGCCAGCAAGCATTAGGACGGCATCAAAGGCGCCCATCACAGTGTGTTCATCCAAAAGGTTGCTGCGACGCGTCTAGATTGACGGGCAGAAAATCTAGTTAGAAAAGACAAAGCCTGGATACCCCTCACGTTTAACGTTCTCGCAAATCTCGACATAACTCGGAAAGCCGCCAACATAAGGCATAAAAATTCTGGGTTTGCCAGGGACGTTCGCGCCGAGATACCACGAATTGCAGGTCGGAAATAGAGTGCCAGCCGCGATGGCGTTGCCGGCGTTGACCCAGTCTGATGCGGCCGTCTCGGTCGCTTCTATGGTTGCCGTTTGTCGCGCCTGCATCGCGTCTAAACAATCCATAATCCAATTAACGTGCTGCTCAATCGTTACGATCATGTTTGAAAGCACCGAGGGACTACCGGGTCCTGAAACGGTAAAAAAGTTCGGAAACCCGTCAATTGCGAGGCCTAAATAGGTCACGGGTCCTGCAGACCATTTTTCGGCAAGTGTGATCCCGCCTCGACCTTGGATGTCAATTTTGAGAAGCGTTCCTGTCATCGCATCAAATCCGGTGGCAAAAATCAAAAGATCAAAATCATACTGTGTGCCGTTGGTGATTAAACCTTTTGGCGTGATGCGCTCGATCGGGTGATCTCTAACACTCACTAGCTCAACGTTGGAGCGGTTGTAAGTTTCATAGTAATCGGTATCAACACAAACGCGTTTGCAACCGATCACTTGATCGGGACAAAGCTGCTCAGCGGTCTCGGGGTCGGTGACGGTGCGTCGAATCTTGTTCCGAACAAATTCCGCCGCAATTTGATTGGCTTCGAGATTGCTCCCGGTATCGCTAAAGCTACTGCTGAAACCGAGTCCGCCTTCTTGCCACCTTGCTTCAAACCGCTGCGTTCGCTCGGCCTCATCAAGATCAAAGACAGATGCATCCCAGCGGGACTGATGGGCGCCGAACCCTGCAAACATTTGTTGATTCAGTTCTCTGAAGTCGCCGTACTGCTGTTTAATTGCTTGGACATAGTCTTCGTCTATTGGACCATTGTGCGCAGGAATGGAGTAATTTGGCGTTCTCTGAAAGACGGTTAAATGCGCGCAGGAGGCTGCAATAATTGGGATGGATTGAATTGATGAGGAGCCGGTACCGATAATGCCAACGCGCTTGCCTGTAAAGTCTACGGGCTCATGAGGCCAATTACCCGTGTGGTATGCCTCGCCTTTAAAGTCATCTCGCCCCTCAAAGGCGGGCAAGTTGGTTGAGGACAGGCAGCCGGTTGCCATGATGCAAAAGCGGCTATAGAAAACGTCTCCTGTGGCCGTTTTGGTGCGCCAGAGATTACAATCTTCTAAATAGGTCATGGTGTCGGCTAGCGTGTCGAACCGAATATGGGGTCTTAGCGCGAATCGGTCTGCGACATGGTTTGCATAATCTAAGATTTCCGGCTGGGCGGCGTAGCGCTCAGTCCAAGACCAGTTTTGCTGTAGCGCCTCGTCAAAGGAATAGGAGTACTCCATGCTTTGGACATCACATCGCGCGCCTGGATACCGGTTCCAGTACCAAGTGCCGCCAACATCACCGCCCCGTTCTAGTACCACCGCGGACCGGTTGCTATTTAACGCACGTTGCAGAGCATAGAGACCGGCGAAACCAGCGCCAACAATGATCAGGTCGAGAGGGTTGGTTTCTGATGAGGTTGGGGGGTTCAAAAGTGTCATATCCATCGATCTCCTATTACGTTGGAAATTGAACCACGTCGGACACATTTACTCAAACCACCAATCCGGACATACTCGGGGAACCCGCGAGGGTCCTATGGCCTTTGTGCAAAACCTTGCCAAAAAGGGTTCTATATTAAGGAAACGTGATGAACCGGACTTTGCTGGTTTTAACGCTAGCCGCCTGTATGGCGCAGACTGGCGCACCGATTGTTGTGTTGCTTGGTGGCATTATTGGCGCTGAGCTTGCGCCCTCGCCGGGTCTCGCAACCCTACCCGTTGCCTTGATGATTCTCGGAACAGCAGCCTCGACGATCCCAGCTTCTTTTATTATGCGCCGGTTTGGCCGTCGCAGAGGATTCCTGTTCGCGGCCAGTTATGCAGTGGTCGCGGGTTTACTTGGGGCCTTTGCCATTCAGACGGCGACATTTTGGCTGCTTTGTACCGCGACTTTTCTGGTCGGAAGCCATAATGCCTTCGTTCAGCAATATCGCTTCGCGGTCGCCGAATCCGTTCCGGCGGCGCGTCTCGGCAGGTCGCTATCTGTTTTAA
Source organism: Pseudomonadales bacterium (assembly GCA_029249645.1). GTDB lineage: Bacteria > Pseudomonadota > Gammaproteobacteria > Pseudomonadales > Azotimanducaceae > UBA9926. The sequence goes on along the minus strand of JAQWWC010000026.1, from coordinate 1,545 downwards.
TGTTGGCTGGTGTGGTGGCTGCGTATCTTGGGCCAAAAACCGCAACGCTGCTGCAGGGCCTCGTACCCGGCGCGGTTTACGCCGGATCCTTTATAGGCTTATCAGTCCTAATGGCGGGTGCTGGAATGGTTTTGTCTTTTTATGTGCCGGATCAATGTGAGACAGAAGTTGGTGGTCAGGGCGGCCGGTCTTTGTGGCAAATTGCGCAACAACTGGATTTCAAAATTGCGATTGTGGCCTCAGTGTCCGCATGGAGCATCATGAGCCTTTTAATGACCGCGACGCCGGTTGCAATGCACCACTTGGATCAATTCAGTTTGATTGAGACGGCCTGGGTCATTCAAAGCCATATTATGGCGATGTTTTTACCCTCGTTGGTCAGCGGTTTCCTATTGGACCGCTATGGGCCTTTTCGCATGATTACAGCCGGTGCGGGGATCTTGATCTTGTGTTTGGGGGTTGCTTTTGCGGGGCGGCACCTGATGCATTACTGGTGGGCGTTGGTGCTGCTGGGGATTGGCTGGAACTTTATGTATTTAGGTGGCACCGCCTTACTTACTCGGACCTATGAAGCCAATGAGCGGTTCAAGGTTCAGGCCTGCAATGATTTTGTTGTTTTCGCAATGCAGGCCGTTGCAGCACTGTCTTCTGGGTTTTTCTTGTTCAGTTTCGGATGGGCTTGGCTGGTCTACCTAAGCGCCTGCCTGCTGATTGTGCCTCTGATGCTAATGGGCTACAGACAACTGTCGCAGAAAGGCCTCCAAGTGTGAGGAAGATGTCCGGCGTGGCCTCGACTACTTAAAAACGGAAATTAACTTCGGATAAAGTTGGGCGAGTTCCTGGCTAAGCAATGCAAACTGCGCATCAAGTTCAGCAAGCGCTGCAATTTCTGGCTCAAGTCCATCTAAGTCGTCAGCTTGCTCTGAGAGGACCTCGTATTTGATCTGACTTAGAACAAGGTCTTTATCCAAGGTAAATGACAGGCTTTGATCCCATGTCAGCCTGAGCTTGCTGCAGAGTTTGCCGGTATCGATGTGCGCCAGAATCTCTTTGCTTTGCAGTGCGACCTTTCGACACGTAATGCTCGATCCGTCTTCGGGGTCAAAGAGATCGCAAGCATTGCCAAGGTCGAAACCGGTTGGCGGCTGATTTCTCTTCAGCCATTGGGTGAACAATTGACCAGCTGACTGCTTGGATTCGATGCGGGTAACGGCTAGCGTGCCAAGGGTCATTCGAAGGTAATTTAAAAATGTGTCGACGTCGGTGGCGGATGCGCTATTGATGACTAGGAGTCCGGCCGCGGGATCGATGTAACCGAGTATCCGTCGATGTTTGCTCAGGGCCCTGGGTAGCAGCTCACTGAGGGCGGCTTCTTTGAACTGGAGCCGTTGTTTTGAGGAGGGTTTTTGACCCTCAAGGTTGGTCCAGTGATGCGATTTTTCAGAGATGAGTTCTTGTAGGGCACTGGTAGGAATCACCTTTTCTTCGCGTTTTCCGCAAAATAAAACACGATTGCCAAATTGACGGGTCAGATCCGTAAAGCCG
>JAQWWC010000025.1 GCA_029249645.1 Pseudomonadales bacterium | reverse complement strand
GCACTCACCTTCTTCATCGCACGACCATCCACCGCCAACACCGAGTAAATATACATCAGCGGCAAATCCATCATGTAGTCCACATGGTTGTGCCACTGCAGCGCAATCGCAACCAGCGGTGGCACGGCGACCGCATCCACCAAGCCTGTTTGCAACGCTGCCAAGACGTCTGTGATATTCAACGGCACGGGGCTTACTTTAAAGAGCTTTACCAGTTGTTCGCCTAATGGATCCCCATCCGGAACCCAAACTTTCAGGTTGGTCATATCCTCGGGTTTGGACACGGGCTTTTTTGACAGCAAGTAAGCAAAGCCCGTTTCGATCAGGGGAAACACATGAACCCCGCCCTGCTTAATCCCATCGATAATTCCATCGTCCATTTCCGCACGTACATGTTGTACTTCGTTGGAGTCTTTAAACTGTAGGGGCATGTTGTAAATCTGAAGATCGGTGTAGAACCGAATGAGCGCGCCAGCAGCCAAGGCGCCTCCTTGCAGCTGACCAATGCGCATTTTTCTGAGGACCGTCGAGTCATCTCCTTGCACCCCGCCGGGGTAGAGCTTGAACTTAACCCGCCCTTCGGTTTCTTGATCGATTGCTTTCATCGCTGTGCGCAATTGCTTAATCCATGCGAGCCCGTCCGGGGCGACCGTTGCCATCTTCAACGTTTGCGCCGTCGCGCTTGAAGTCGTGCACATCAGGGCAAGCCAAAAAATAAACCCAACTGACAGGTGATTGATTCGGGCTCTTAAAGGTTTAAAAATAATCATTGGACTCCATCATCAGCTGTTTGGCTCGTTCCTGAGCCAGCGTATTAATTAACGTTAGATTCGGCGCGACCGGGTCGGCGGCCAAGACGCTGTTAAGTAGCGCGTCATGCAATGCCTGATCAAAAACGAGTTTAGCGTATTGCTCGGCATAAACCACTTTTGCCATCAGGAAGCGTCCACCAGAATACTCAATTGCGCTTTCGAAATGCGCTTTGCCCTTTTCTGGATTGCCGCCCATGCTGGCCGGCAACACCGTCTCGAGTCCGCCCATATACAAATGGGCGCCGCCCTCATCGAACCCATCTGCAAGCAAGAGCACGCGAGTCATCAGCGCTTTGACACGCGCCAATTGACCAACCGCGGCCCAATCATCGCTATTGGCTTGAATCCAGCCAGTCCAGGCCACTGCCAACTGATAAGCCGGGTCCACCTCTTCTAAAGAGATCGACGAGACGCGTTCAGAAAATGTCTTGAAACTGAGCTGAGACAGGTCACATAGCGTGGCGCTTTTAAGGCACGCCCCGCGAGCCGCGTAGTCGAGCGCTTTAAGCGACAACTTCCCTGCGCGTTCCGGCTCAACTAAATTTGTAAAGGCGCCGTTCAACTGCGCGGCGGCGAGTAATAAATCCGGTGACGGCGCCTCACCCATCACCAAACTATCAATTAAAACCAGATAGGCTGGAATGGCTTCACGAACCGTGTCGACATCGTTTGAGCCCAGAATCGCCGAAGACAGATTATCCGCAAAACGGCCAGTCGCATTGGACACGATACTGGCGCAACCACTCAAACTAAGTAAAACCCCCACCACGCAGACCGCGCGACTTGTTCCTAACACCTTGTGCCATCGATTCATGCTCATTTTTGGTCCCAATTTCTGCGCTTCATCGCCCTTTATACCATAGTCAAACGGCCGTACATCTGCCGTACGATTGATCTCTTGAACTGGCAAGACCCTCTAATGCGTGTCAGCATTTTGCTTGTTCGAGCGCATTTGATCTACCAGCTTTCTATTCTGTTTCAATTTAAATGACGCCATTGCACTGCGCGGGCTTCAATTGAGTTCGCACACGTTGCACGCCGTCTGGTTCGTTCGGTCGCGCCTCAGCCCGCTCTCAGAAACGCCTGCATTGCGTGGTGCAAACGCTTAAGGCGACGTGCCAGAACGCATCCTTTCGACCCAATTATCCTTGTGGCGAGCTTTTATGGCGAATTTTTATGACGCGCTCCTATGACCAGCTGCAGCGTGCCGAGGTTGTTCTTCGCACGGCCGCCCCAACGAAACGCCGCCGAAACCTAGCGCCTTATCGTTCACCCACCTTGAACTGGCTTGGAGGGTTCTGAACCCAAGTCCTACTGTCCGGGT
>JAQWWC010000024.1 GCA_029249645.1 Pseudomonadales bacterium | reverse complement strand
CGGAGTTATCCCATGTCAGAAACAGCCCTCAAGGCCTATCTGGTTGCCGCAGGCGACTATCATGATATTGATTATGCCCGACTAGAGCTGCTCAAGCTTTTGGCCGAGCACCCATCAGTACGCACGACGGTTGCCAGCGATTACAGTGATAGTGAGGCCATCGCCGCAAGCGATTTCCTGATTTCCTATACCTGTAATCTAATCCCCACCGAGGCCGAGCAAATTGCGCTGAAAAGCTTTGTGGAAAAAGGCGGCAAATGGTTCGCGCTGCATGGGACCAACTCCATCCTTGAATTTACCGAGAACGGCGTTGCCTGCCCTGAGGTTGCGCCGGTTTTCATGGAGACTCTGGGCTCACAATTTATGGCCCATCCCCCTATTCAGCCCTTTAGGGTTAGGGTTTCTAATCCAGATCATCCGCTCGTTGCCGGCATTAATGAATTCGAAACCGATGACGAGTTATATCTTTGCAAGCAACTGGCAGATCACGACATGTTGCTGCATACCGAGTTTACGGGTGAGGCGACCGGCTTTGTGAATACCGATTGGCCGGACAACGCACCAAGACCCATTTATTACCTAAGACCACTCGGCGATGGTGAAGTGCTTTATTTAAATCTCGGCCATTGTCGCGGTCATTATGATATGCAGCCGATGGTACCTTTTTACCCCAATGTTGAAATGGGCTCATGGGATAAGCCTGAGTATTACGAGCTCCTACGCCGCGGCATTGCCTATTGCAAAGGTGACTAAACCATGAAGAAGCCTTTCCGTTTTGGCGTACAAAGCTTTCATGCTGAATCTGGCAAAGACTGGGCCAACCAGGCTCAAAGAGCCGAGGCATTAGGCTATAGCGCCTTTCATCTAGCCGATCATATTATCGGACCCGGTCCAGCACTTGAGCGAACCAATCATCCTGTGCAAAGTTTAGCGGCCGTACCCGCTATGGCATATGCCGCAGCCGTTACCAACCACATCAAAATTGGCTGCCGCGTTTTTTGTATCGACTACCACCTCCCGGTTGTCCTAATTAAAGAAGCCATGACGATTGACCTGCTCTCAAACGGCCGTCTTGAGCTCGGTTTAGGCGCAGGCTGGCTTGCCGATGAGTATCAGGCGATCGGACTTACAATGGATTCACCTGGGCGACGCATTGACCGTCTTGAACGGGTCGTTCAAGCGACCAAGGCCTACAGTCAAAACGGCATCGTTGCAATCAACAATGAAGACATCACTTGGCAAGAGTTCGAAGGCTTACCCAGCCCAGTAAGCCAACCGCATCCACCAATCATGATCGGCGGCGGCTCACCGAGGGTCCTTCGTCTGGCAGGACGAGAAGCTAACATTGTCAGCCTAAACTTTAATAACCGTAAAGGCGTTATTGGGCCCGACGGCATCAGCACCTCGACGGCCTCCGAAACGCTCCGAAAGATTCAATGGGTTAGGGAAGGTGCTGGCGAGCGGTTCGACCAGCTTGAACTTGAAATTGGCGCATATTTCACCTTCGTGACAGACAATGCGCAACCCATTGTTGAGGGCTTTGCCCAGAATTTTGGCTCAACCCCAGCGGAAATGCGCAAGCACCCCCATGCCTTGTTCGGGTCCGCAACAGAAATCTGTGATGAGCTCGAGGCCCGACGGGAAGAATATGGTATTTCCTATATTACGGTGGGTGAAACCAATATGGAGAGTTTTGCGCCGGTTGTTGCCGCCTTGCAGGGACGGTGAGACCGCTTGGTGCGGATCAAATGCGTTTCAGCAACCCTTGCCCGCTCATAAGCAAGCGCACCAAATGATACAAACAGGGCAATAGACAACCTTCACTTTCTAACATTCAACATCTTGATTCAATTAGGAGCATTTATGAGTCTGCAAGGAAAAACGGCCGTCGTGATCGGCGCCTCTGGTCAACATAATTTCGGCGTCGCCATTGCCCGGCTCCTTGCCCAAAACGGTGCGAGGGTTGTGGTTTCGGGTCGACGACTGGAACCGCTTCAAGCTTTAGCTAAAGAAATTAATGGCCTGGCAATCGCCTGTGATATGAGTGACGCCGCGTCCATTGAGGCGCTGTTTACCGCGGCAAAAGCCCAAACGGGGCGGGTTGATATCGCAATCAACAGCGCGGGCGGACTTGCCGCAAGCCCGATTTCAATGCTCACCCCAGAACAAATTCAACCGACTTTGGATGTAAGCTTTATCGGTGCCCTCTTATGCTTTCGCTACGCCGCAGAGGCCATGACCGATGGCGGCTCGATCATCACGATCTCCTCCCTAACCGCCCGACTACCAGGACCGGCACTGAGCGTCTATGCCGCAGCGAGAGCCGGAATCGACTACGCGATCAAAGTCGCCGCCTTGGAATACGGACCAAAACAGATTCGTTTCAACAGCATTGCAGCCGGTTTAATTCAGACAGACATGACGGATGCCATGTTTACGGCAGGGGATTCCGAGGCGCGTTTTATTCCTCACATTCCAGTGGGACGCATGGGAACAATCGACGACATCGCACAAACCGCCCTTTGGTTAGCCGATGATGAAACGTCTGGCTTTATTAACGGCCAACTGATTGACGTATCGGGTGGCCAACAAAACGGTAAGCTGCCCTGAGACTTAATCGCAACATAAATAGGGTGAGGCGCGCCCGCAGGAGACTATGTCATGACCACCCTACTTGCCCATATCACCATCAAGCCTGGATCTGAAGATGAGTTCGAACGCATCATGACCTTCATGGTTGATAGCACGTTATCAGTCGAGGACGGGGTGGTTCGGTACGAATATTTCAAGGGTCAAAAA
>JAQWWC010000023.1 GCA_029249645.1 Pseudomonadales bacterium | reverse complement strand
CCAGCCGGGCGCCCCAGTCGGGCGCCCCAGTCCTACGGATCAAGATGTCGCTTTAAATGTTGGTGAAAGTTGACGATGGCTTTCTCAAAGTAACCGAAGGTTAAGTGGTTGTTTGCGCCCGTGGTGACTGTCTCCTGAATCGCGCGGGCAGCCTCACGGTCTTCGTCTTGTCCGGACTGCGTTACAAAAGCCGCATCTCGCTGCGCATCCTCAAGGGATATCGTTGCGTTCGCCTGATGCCGATTGACAACGTGATAGCGGACCAGTTGAGTCTGGGTGGGGCTCAGCGGCTCCATAATGGTTAGGCCGGTATGTTTTGATAAAACCGAAACGCTGGCGTTTGGAAATAAATGGTAGACCGACGTTAATGTGCCGTTGAGTCGGCGCGCATCGGGCGCTATTGCTCTGAGTTTTTCAATCCGTCGGAACGGAAAGATAACCCGTGCGTTGGCGCCATAGGTCTCAACCACATTGATATTGTCGAGACCGAAGGGGTAAAACGAATTCCGGTGCAGGGACTTAATATGATAGCCCTCTAAGAGGGTCTCTGTGAGGAGCTTCCAGTTTGCTGCTTCCGCCATTTGTGTATGTTGAAACATGGGCTGATCTGGCGTGAAAAAATCGAGTGCGTCCTTGAGCATTTCAGGCTTGATTTGACCCTCTTGCAGGACATAAACAAGACCGCCTTTCTCGGCTGCGCTGACTTCAACTAAACCATTATCCTCCAGAGCTATGTTTGGGAAGCCTGCTTGCCCGGGAATGTGTTTCAAGTTGCCTTCAAGACCATAGGTCCAGGCATGGTATGGACACACAAATGCCTTGGCGCAACCGGCGCCAGACGCGACCTGCATGCCGCGATGCCGGCAAGCGTTGATAAACGCACGCACCAAACCATCGTTGCCACGGACCACGAGCAGCGGCGTGCCGGCGGCGTTGCGTGCGACGTAACTGCCGGCTTCGGGTAGTGCTGCCGAGGGACAGAAGGGCACAGGTAGTGATCTTAAAAGGGCAATCTCAGCGTCAAACCTCGCCTGAGAATGGTAATGCGCAACCGGTTCGTGCCAGACCGTATCCCCAAGATCGGTCGTGCTGTTATCAATATGTTGAAAGATGCGGGTGACCACCTCCTCGTCATTCAAGAGAGGTGTTTCCGATGTCGAATGGGAAAGAGAGTGGATAAATGACATAAGCGACTCAGCGTAATCGGTGATGAAGCTTATCAAAAAAATTGCTTTGGGCGGTCACGGATCGCCAGATAGGAGCGGCCGAGGATGGTGGCTGCGCTCAAAGCATTTACCGATCGACTGCCTGCGGTGATCTGTAGGGTTAAGGATGGGGTGATTGAAATGTTATCGCAATAAACAAGCTGACATTACCGTTTTACTTTTGTTTGGGTGATGGCTTTCAAGTTTTAGAGGTTGAACAGTTTAACTTTTTTCGCGATTTGGTAGGCGTTGCCTTCTGGGTCTATAAAGTCCGCTCGAGTCATACTTGATAAAATTGTTCGGTACGAGTCGTACGTCTATTTAATCGAATTTTAAAAGGCTCGCTTTAGGATCTTTATCCTAAAATAGGCGCTTCTCCACGGACTGCTCTTGCGGGTTTGCGGGCTGATCGGGTTGATCTCTTTGCATCGGGTTCTACCGGGAGCGCAGGCAAAGAAAATGTGCCGCCACTCAGCGTAACTTATACCGAGGCCTCAACATTCTGACCTTCGACGTTCGACGTTCGGCGATTGCGGTGTTTCGAGGTCAAAAATTACGCATTTGTACAAAATTATGCATTTATAAAAAGGGGCCTTGCTCAACGGTGATCATGGCTAAGCCTCCTGAGCGTCGGCGCAAAAGCCATGCGCATCAGAAAGCGAACTGCGCAGGGGACGTTATGTTTCATCCGTTATGGTCAGTCTTGAGGTGTCGACAACTATTGGCGCAGTGTTCTCGCGTTCATGGCTTTCTAATAGTTCACCGTCAGATGGCTTGACGGACAAATTCGATACATCTGGCATAGCGACTGGGTCTGGCAAACCAACGGTTTCAAGCAATGCGCCAGGCGCATCCAGATCAAGGTTCGGTACGGCCACACTGGGTGCAACCTCGGGTGCTGCTGCCACCAGCGGACTGCCGTCGTTGTCTTTAACGCTCATGCCGGATAGGTCTAGCTCAGGTGCTGCGTGCGCTTTTGGCGGTTGCAAGGGTTCATCAAATTCGGTCAACGATGATAGCCCTGATAAGTCAAGGTTCAGGGCGGGCGCGGGCGCAGCGGGTGGCACAATAAAGCCGTCGTTCTCTGCAAGACTCAAGCCGTTATTGGCTGAATTCGAGTCAGTTTGGATTGGCTCACGGATGGTTAGGTTTGGTACTTGGGTTGCCTCGATGGGGTTGGCAGCGGATGGCTCACTTGGCTGCACTGCTTTAGGTGCAGCATCCGGTTTGGGCGCGACACGGACGCTGACGTCGGCGCCCAGCTTTTTAAGTTTTTGCGAAAGCGTTAGGGCTTCGGTTTTATCCTCAGTCCGTTTGATGACCACGGGCTTACCTGAAAATAATTTTCCAGATTGGTCCTCAGTGAGGTGCAAGGCGGCTTCAACCTGAGCTTGAACCGCAAGCGGCTCAAAGCCGTCGAGGGCCGCGCCGCTAAAAACAACCAAGAAGTCAGGGGTGCTCATGGAGTCTTACTCGGATGAAGGCAGTAGAGCATGAGCTTAATCGTTTCTGGGCGCGATCCCTAACCAGGCCGCATCCAACGCCGCAATGAATTCCGCTTCCAAGACATTGTTTTCGATTACAAGGTCCGCCCGTGCGACTCGGTCGGCGTTGCTTAACTGGCTGCTGAGCCGTTTTTCAACGGCGTCACGCGTTAAGCCGTCGCGCGCCATAGCGCGCGCAATGGCGACGTCCGGCTCGGCAATCACGACCCAGGTGGCGTCCCCGATATCCTCCCAGCCTGCCTCGAACAAGACGGCAGCCTCTAGGATGACAATTGCGGATGGGTCTTCTTCAAGCAAGTTTTGCGTCTGAGCCTCCGCCAATAGTCGAATCTCCGGCCAAACAATGTCGGTAAGCTGCTTCAAAGCTTCGGGTTTGCCAAAGACCATGCCCCCGAGCGCTTTACGATCAATGCCGCCGTCCTCGGCGCGAACGGCGGCCCCAAACGTCTCAACGAGACGGTCGTTTGCGGCAGTGCCCGCCTCGTAGGTCGCATGACCCAATTGATCGGCATCAATAATCTTGGCGCCGCGCGTCGCAAAGTAACGGGCCGCGGTAGATTTGCCCGCGGCAATACCGCCGGTTAAACAGATGATCGGCATGAGTCTCTCTTTGAAGGTAAACGGGTAATCTGCCATAGCCCGGTTGTGATATAAAGAGGAAGGTAAGGATAAAAGTGATCAATAAGGGATGTGCGCCGGATTGGATCACGCCTGCGGCGTTGCCAGGACGCAGGTGGGTGCATTAAGGTTTGGTCCAAAAGGGTCATGGTTGGATTGTAGCGGTGGCTTTGGGAAGAAGGCCAAACCGCAGCTGTTGAGCAATAGATTGGTAAATAAGGATACGCAATGAGTCAAGATCGAGACGCCGCGATTGTCGGTATACATGAGTACCCAAGCCGGGACGTAGAAGGCGAGGTCAGTCCATTACAGATTAAAGCGGAGTCGGCAAGTCGGGCTTTGAAAGATGCGGGGCTGAATTGGTCAGATGTGGATGCCATCTATGATGCTGGAGAAGCCGGTGGTATGGCCGGGCTCACTATGGCGGAGTATTTTGGCCTGTCACCGAATGTGATCGATACGACCAATGTGGGGGGCAGTAGCTACGAGTTTCACGCAGCCCATGCACGACGCGATATTCGCGCAGGCAAAGCCAAGGTTGCACTTTTAACCTATGGTTCAACCGCGCACAGCAATGCTCGTGCGATCGGAGTGGGCGGCCGAGGTGGTGCGTCCATGCATCCAGCAGAAAACATGGATGCGTATGCGGGGATGACCTTGATTGCGAACTACGCCATGGTGGCCCACCGACATATGCACCAATACGGCACCACCAGCGAGCAGTTGGCAGAGATTTCAGTGGCCACGCGAATGCATGCCATGCGCAATCCCGAAGCGGTTCGTGCGATGGAGGACCTTGAATTTCTGGGGATCCGGGAGACCACCATTTCAGATGTTGTGAACTCTCGCATGATTGCTGACCCCCTACATTTACTCGAATGCTGCATGATTTCAGAT
>JAQWWC010000022.1 GCA_029249645.1 Pseudomonadales bacterium | reverse complement strand
TAATCACCACCTTAATTGGCGGACTGCTGGGCAACCTTGCCTTGAAACGCATATTGAGCCCGCTCGATGCGGTGGTGATTCAAGCCAATGCGTTGGGCGAACGCCGGTTCATTACCACCCCTGAGCCCTATACCTTTGAATTTAAGCGCGTCGTGGTCGCGATGAACGCCCTTGCCGCCCGGGTCAAAGCAATGCTCGAGCAAGAAGCCGAAACCCTCAACCAATACCGTCAAGAACTGCAAGAAGACAAGGTAACCAAGCTATTGAATCGGGATCATTTTATGACCGTGTTCAAATCCACCCTGCAGCGTGATGACTCAACCGGTGCAGGCGCCATTGCGATCATGCGCATCACCAAGCTGGTCGAGCTGAACAATACCTTCGGTTACCGAAATGTCGACGCCATGCTGACCGACCTCGGCAGCCAAATTCGCTGGCTGGTGAACATCAACGGCGGCTGGACGGCCTCGCGTTTGAACGGCTCGGACTTTATGGTGCTGGCGCCAGCTTTAAAGCAGCGCTCCAAGATTTATGTCGACGGCAAAGGCTACTTCGACATCGTGCCGGCCGATCGTAACAAGGAGCCCAGAGGCGCAGATGGCGCGGCCCAAGCCCGGCCTTCGGTGCACATCCAAGTGCTCGCAGAGGGTCAAGCAGCAGCCGCGAGTACCATCGAGATTACCCAACAAACCGATATGGGGGACGTGACCTATGCCGGTGACGGCCTGTTTATCTACCTCAGCGAAATAAGTGTCGAGGGCGTGACCGAGTTTAGGTACACCGTGACCCTGGACGGTGAAACCACCGAGCACGCCATTCAGGTCACCATGGCCAGTATTAATGATCCCATGAGCGTTGGCCGAGAACTGCAAACCGAGTCCTACAACATCCTGACAAAGCACGGCATGCAAGACGCAACCGAACTTGCGGTGTCGGCGATTTACTTCAATCCGCTGGACCCCGTTGGTGGCCTCATGGGGGCGCTGGACAAAGGGCTTTCAACCAGCGAAGCAGAAGGCGAATCCAACATCCACGTGGCTTACATGGGCAATGGGGATGCCACCAATGCCATGCAGGAAATGGAAACCTGGCGCGGTATTTTCAAAGAAGCGTTTGATGATGACCTGTTCGATTTGTTTACCACGCCCGTGGCCAAGCTCGACGGCTCGCTGCTGCATTATGAGGCGAACCTGCGCCTGCGACGCCCCCATGAAATCTTAAATGGCGGCCAGTTCTTGCCGTGGATTACCCGGCTCAATATGACCGAGGCGCTGGACCGTCTAATGGTAACCTTGGCCCTAGACTATATCGAAGAACATAACGAGCCGGTGGCGGTAAAACTCTCGGCCGAAGTGATTCGGGAACCTGCCTTCACGGTCTGGCTTGAAAAAATGCTCGCCGCGCGCGGCACCGGCCAGCATCCGCTATTGCACGTGCAATTACTCGAGGCCATGGGCTTCCGGTATCTAGACTCGTTCAACAAGCTGTGCGCCACGGCGAGAAAGTTTGGCGTTAAGACGGGCCTTGAGCACATGGGGCATCAGATGACAGAGATTGGCCGCCTGACTGATGTGGGCCTGGATTTCATGAAAATCGATGTGTTCTTCGTCAAAGACGTGCACAAAGACTCGGTGAACCAGAATCTTTTAAAAACCTTGGCAACCCTTGCCCACTCTATTGGTATCGACGCCATTGCTGAAGGCGTGACGAGCGAAGACGAACTGCTGATGGTGGACAAGCTGGGCCTAGACGGCGCCAGCGGCCCGATTGTGACCCAGCAGTTTGAAGAGAAAAAAGCATAAGCCACCCGCGCTGCAACGAGGCGCCGGTTCAAGCGCCATAGTACAACTTGGTTGCAACAGCGGACTGGCGCCCGCGAGCTGAGTTCACGCCGTGACCTCTCGCCGACTTCAAGATTGTTTAAAAGCGAAGCGATACAGCTTGGCCAAATTTTTTGGCGGTAACTGACCGCGTTTTAGGATCATCCAATGCCCTGCCAACACCCCGCCTTCTTAGGCTCACTTTGTAGGACCCCGCGCCTACCCTAAGCGCACTTTATGGTGCCACCCGTTTATTGACGGCGCGCCTTTTTTTGGGGCTGCGTGTTCCTCTGATGTACTGAGCGGCCTTGTGTTACTTTGGGTTGAAACAAAGATGCGATAAGACGCCCGTATGAATCTATTTAATTTAACCACCGAGAGCGTGATATTTACGCCCAGCCTTGAAGCCAAAACCAAAGCGCTGTCGCCCACGTTTTATCCGGAACTCGAAGCCGAATTCAACGGCTTTGCGGGCCATGTACTCATCTCGCAACACCACTTTGCTGAGGATTGGCCAACCTGGGAGGTGCATCCCGCAGGGGATGAGTTTGTCACGCTCATTACGGGCAACATCACCTTTGTGCTTTGGCAGGATCAACAAGAACATGTCCTGCGCCTGAGCAACCCAAGCGATTTTGTGATTATCCCCAAGGACGTGTGGCATACCGCGCGCGTGCATACGCCCACCACGATGCTGTTTGTGACGCCGGGGGAAGGCACCAAGAATGACGCCGCGCCGGAGACGGTTTAAACCTGAGCGCCCGTTTTTCAGCCGAATTGAATGGCTTGTTTGGGTCTGTCCGTAGTTTTGAAGCAATCAGACTTTGACGCTCGCAGCCTTTATTCGAGCTGCCGAGCTGTTGAGGGGAAGATGTTTGTCTCGTTGGCGATACCTTAAACCGCAGCCATTGCTGCCAATATCAAACCAATGACGCTTTCCGCTGGCCCGCACACCACCCAATTAAATCCCTTTCAGCACTCGGGCCGGTCTATTAGTACGGGCGGCAACCAGCCATCAAGCGCCCGCGTTAATCCTCGCCCAGTAAGTCCAGCGAATTCGTGCGATCTTTTCGAAGGCGCTTACGCAACATGATTTTCTGTTGTGCGGACTCTGGCAGTTCGGTGAACAAAATAATGCCCTTGGCGGTGAGCATCTCGATCAAATCCTCCAGTACCCGCACAAGATCAGTATCGGACTCCCGCAGCGAGTCTGCCGAGGCGCGCGCGTCTTCAAAGAAGGCCGCGAGCTGCGCGCTTTCGGCATCTAAAAACTCCTGCTTATCATCTTCGCGGCTCAGGCTGACGCTCAGAATCTGGCCGGCTTCGTCTCGTTTTACATAAGGCATTTATATACATCCTTTTATCGCCAGCACGCGCAGGCCGCCTGCTTCTCTTGCTTAAACCTTAATGGGCAACCTGCTGTGCCGTACCCCTGCTCAAATATCTGGATCTATTAAAGTTCCTTTAGTCATCATATCGCTCAGGATAGCATTGATAGAATCGTTGCCGGACAACCCAGTTAAAGATACGTCATCGGTCAAATCAACGCCCTCTACTTTAATCACCTGATTGATCGTTCCATCACCGTTGCTACTGACTTCAATGGTTGTATCGCCAGTAGCACTGTCATAGGCAACCTGGATGAAGTCAGCTAAATCGTCGTTATTTGGATCAGCAGGATCATATCCGGTCAGAAGATCGCTCAAGTCAATAACATCAGAACCTTCTTCAAAGCCTTGTATCGTATCGCCTTCGGTCGTGCCGTCTGCGAGATTCCATTCGAAGGTGTCGGCTTCACCCGTCAGGCCGATAAGGGTTTCTGAACCAGCGCCCGCGAGCAATAACGAATCGGGATCAACGGCCTGCATGGTTGTATCACCAGCGGCGAGTTGATCGAAGGTGATCGAGAAATTCGCAGGATTGCCATCAACGGTTGCTTGTAAATCGATGGTTAGCGGCGTTTCGTTGACTTCCTGAGCAACAATACCATCATCCACAATTTGGAAATCACCGGAGCCAGCTGTAATGCTAAGGCTAGTAAATGGAACACCCGCATTGATTTCAAGGTTTGAATTAGAGAGATCGCTGGGAACAACCGTCCCTGAGGCCACAACCGTCGCGCCATCGTAAGCCGTCCAAATCAACGTATCTGTTCCAGAAAAATTAAACAAAGAGAGATCTAAACCACTGATACTGCTTGATGCAGTAAAGATCAGCGCATCATTTGTATTGACCTCTTTATCGTTGCCCGGACCATATTTAGCCGGATTATTCTGGCCATTTATCGTTGTTGCTTGACCGTTAGTCGTTGCTGTAACCGTGATCTGAAGACTCGAGTTCGAAAAACTGATCGTTTTGCTCGCACTATTGCTCGGAGAAACAGAATTGCTGCTGCTGATATCAGTAAAACTGGGATCAAGGCTTCGATACATTTCAACTGAGTAACCGGTCACCCCATTAACCTCTTGTAAAGAGACCTCAAAGGCCACAACCCCTGAGGAGGTGACGGCCAGCAGCTTCTCACCTTCAGAAACATAACTCAGCGCTTCACCATTGACCGTCAGCGCTTCACCTGCCCTTGACGTTACTGCACCCGTTTCCGTCCAGTCGGAGAAAGACCCCGTTGCGAGCGTTGCGAACTGACCACTAGCGGTAGCAAATGAATCGGAGCCCGTATCGATGTCCGCAATCGCGAATTGATTAGTGCCGGTGCCTGCATTTGAAAGATCGATTGCAGAATAGTCAGAGTCCCCAGCGACTTGCACTGTGACGTCATCAGGTAGGTTGTTCAAAGTAACAACACCACTAGATTCAGAAAACGTGACGTTCTGACCGCCGATAACAACGGGGTCAGCAGCGCCATTACTTGCTGTCAAACGATAGGTCGTACCATCATGCGTTACGAGGACATAAGCCACACTAACGGCAGCATTGCTGGCATCCGTTAAATTAATAGTGATGTCGGTCGAGCCTTCGGCTAGCAGCCTGAAGGACGCGTGGTTGATTGCTACATCCGTCCCAGCGGTATAAGAGTCGAGCTTGCCATCGTCCCCTCTGTCGGTTTCTATCCCTGTCTGAAAATCAATGGTTAAGTTTTCACCAGGATCGATTGATTCATCCTTAATATTGCCAGTGTCTTTCACACCGATAAGCCCGTTTTTCACCTTAACTTTGTGACCATCCGTGCTGATGACATAACCAATCCCAACATCTGGCGCATAAACGGCATCATCACTACCATCGGAGGCTTTCGCATCCTCCGCGTCAGTGCCGTAAACGAAGCCAAATTTAGTACCGCTTTCATTTTCGAAATCTAGGCTGGCATAGTTACTAACGCCATGGACTGCTATCGTCACACCGTCGGGGAGATCAGTTATCGTGACAACGCCTGAACCATTGCTTGAGAAATTGGTGTCAGCAACGGTCAAAACTTCTGAGGAACCGTCAGCATAGGTCACCTGAACAGAATCGATAGCGATTGTTGTACCATCTGCCGCTAGCGCGGTAATACTTAACGATGCTCGTGCGGATGAATCGCCATCTACTCTGAGCTCAGCCTGCGCGTTATTCGTTGAGGATGTACTATCAGCAGAGTAATTTGCGAACTTGCCGTCGCTCGTTAAACTGAGATCAACATCGTCGTAATAGCTAAAGCGTAAGCTATCGCCATTTGTTAACAGATCACCATCACCTTTTGTACCCACCACGCCATTTTTAAATTTAACATGTTGGCCACTTTCATCAGTAATCACGACATCCGGACCGATCAGGTTATCTATGATGACGTCATCGTCATCGTCAGCGTCATTTCGTCCGATCACAACCGTCGAAGAAGGCACAGCATTTATTTCGCTGCCATCTATTACGATGCTTTGGGAGGTTACTGAGTCCGTCGGCTCAACCGTGACTTCGATCACCTGAGTCTCGGTATTGCCATCATCATCGGTCACCGTCACCGTGAAGCTATCATCTCCGTTGAAGTTCGCATTCGGCGTGTACGTCCAAGCACCCGTCGACGCATCAATCGTCGCCGTGCCATTGCTGCCATCCGACGCAACCGTGAAGTCCGTTGGCGTGATGCCATCGGCTG
>JAQWWC010000021.1 GCA_029249645.1 Pseudomonadales bacterium | reverse complement strand
CTGGTTTTTTGAAGAAGACTCGGGGATTTTGGTGATTATCCAACCCCAATTCAAGGATTATCCTACGCCGTTATCCAGGTGAGCGAGCGTAAATTAAAAATACCCCGAAACGGGTCTGCAGATTGGAACTCGTGATTGAGGGAAATACGGACTGACCCATTTGCTGCTCAGCATACTCTTGTTAAAGATAGCCAAGCGCGGACAACGTTGTTTCACCGGCGCTCTAGACCCATCTGCATCGGCTCTTTAGAATTTTATGGCAACGCGAGAAAGTTCGACTGGATGGCGCTTTTGACTCGCTGAGCACGCCGGCCGCGAGGATAGTAGATACTCGCGTATTTTGTTGCGGCCTGCTGCCGCTTCTTGTTGTAAACTGGAGGCCGCCAGCATCCGGGGGTGATGCTGTTGTAGTGGCAGCGTTTACTGCTATTTCAATCATAAACCCTGCATCCAGAGGTTCGCATTATGATAACCATTCGCTCCGCGACGCCAGCCGATATCGACGCCATTGCCCAGTTCAACCTTGCGATGGCGCTCGAAACCGAAAACAAACATCTCGATGCCCTAGTGCTGCATCGAGGCGTCACCCGAATGCAGGCCAGCCCTGAACTTGGGTTTTATTTGGTCGCGTGCCGGAATGACGTTGTGGTTGGCTGTCTGGGCATAACATTTGAATGGAGCGATTGGCGGTCAGGGTTGTTTTGGTGGATACAAAGTGTCTATGTTGATCCGGACTTTCGTGGGCAAGGTGCTTTCTCTGGCCTCTTTGCTGAGACCCAGCGTCTTGCTATGGCAACGGATGAGGTGATTGGGATCAGACTCTATGCTGAGCGCGAAAACGAGCGCGCCCTTCGCACTTATCATCGACTTGGCATGCACACGACTGACTATCGTTTGTTAGAAATTGCTTTGCCGATCGATCCGGTAGCGCCGGCATGAATCTAAAAGAGTATGCGCTCAACCCTGCGCTTTATGATGAGTTGTTAACGGCATCAGGCCGAGCCCGGCCGGGGCTAGCACCGCTATCAAACTTTCTACGGCGCGCGGATCCTCACACGCTAGCCCTGAAGCGGGATGCCGCAGACCTCGCGATCAAAACCCTCGGTATTAGCTTTACCGTTTACAGCGAAGGCACGAATATCGATCGTCAATGGCCCTTCGATATCATCCCTCGATTGATCCAGGCGGAAGAATGGCGCCGAATCGAGACCGGCCTCAAGCAGCGGCTAAGAGCGCTCAATCTGTTCATAACGGATGTTTATAACGGCCAACAAATTGTAAAAGACGGCATCATTCCTGCGGATATTCTGGCGTCGTCTAAAGATTACCGGCCTGAATGTGAGGGCATGCGCCCGAAATTTGATGTTTGGGCTCACATCTGCGGGACCGATTTGATTCGAGATAAAGATGGCTGTATGTATGTCTTAGAGGACAACTTGCGCGTGCCCTCTGGGGTCTCCTACATGCTGGAAAATCGGAATATCAGCAAGCGTATCTTGCCGGAGCTGATTGAGCGAAGTCAGGTCTTGCCGATGGATGACTACCCTTCGCGCTTATTCGATATGCTGTGCAGCTTGTCACCCCGTTCGATTAAGGCCCCGGAAGTTGTTTTATTAACGCCAGGCATCTTTAATTCGGCCTATTTCGAGCATGCGTTTCTCGCGCAACGGATGGGCGTGGAGCTGGTTGAAGGTCCCGACTTAATGGTCGATACCGATGACTGTGTGTATATGAAAACGGTTCAGGGCCGAAGCCGGGTTGATGTCATCTACCGTCGGATTGATGATCAATATTTAGATCCGGAGGCCTTTCGCGCAGATTCGATGCTCGGCGTGCCGGGGCTAATGAGAGCTTGGCGGGCCGGCAATGTGGCGCTGGCAAACGCGCCGGGCGTGGGGGTTGCGGATGATAAAGTGGTTTATACCTACGTGCCTGACATGATTCGCTATTATCTCAATGAAGCACCGCTTCTGCCTAATGTTCCCAGTTACCTTTGCTCCAATCCTGAGGAGCGCGCTTTCGTTTTAAAAAATTTACCGGACCTGGTCGTGAAACCCGCTAATGAATCCGGCGGTTATGGCATGTACATCGGGCCGCGCGAGACCAAACGATCAACTCGAGAAATAAAACAAAAAATTGAAGCCAATCCACGCAATTACATGGCGCAACCGATTATCAGCTTATCAACGGTACCCACGCTGATTGGCGACAGTCTTGAGGCCCGTCACGTTGACTTGCGGCCGTTTATTCTTCAGGCCAAAGACAGCTATGTTACGGCGGGTGGTTTAACTCGAGTTGCCTTGGTAAAAGGCTCTCTTGTTGTAAATTCATCTCAGGGCGGCGGTAGTAAGGATACTTGGGTTGTTATGAATGCCAAAAAGGATAAGGACTGAGCATGCTGTCGCGCGTCGCGGAACGATTGTACTGGTTTGGCCGTTACCTAGAACGGACGGAAAATACGGCAAGACTCATCTCCGTCTATTCCAACTTAGTATTGGATCTTCCGAAGGTTGGATTTGTTTGGGAGTCTTTAGTGAACATTACCGGCTTTGATACGCAGTTTAGACAGCGCTTTAGCACGGCTAGCGAACGCAATGTGGTGAAATTTATGTTCGACGATCCGGCCTGCTCGCTTAGGGCGTGCGCCGGGTCTGCTCGTGAAAATTCGAGAACCACTCGGGATCTCATGCCGAACGAAGCATGGGAGAAGATGAACGAACTGCATTATCTACTAAAGCCGGACTTATCCGGGCGGATTAACCGCAGTGGCCGGCATGAGTTCTTATCACAAATCATCGATTTATGTTTAGAGCTGACGGGGTATTTGAGCGGCAGTATGAGTCGTAAAGAACCCTACTATTTCATAACCCTTGGCCGTAATGTCGAGCGCGCCGATATGACGACTCGTGTGATCGATGTGGCATGCCTGAACCTGATGGGGCGACAAGCTGAGTTTGATGAACAAGATAATATATTGTGGATGGGCGTCTTACAGTCGCTCAATGCCTATCAAATGTATCGTCAACAGGTGCAAGATCGGATCAATGGACCCGAGGTGGTCGAGTTTTTGCTGAAAGATCCTGCGTTTCCGAGAAGTGTCCATCACTGTCTCGCTGAGGTGGCCAGTAGTTTTAAACATTTGCCGCGGCATCAACTGGCGCTGAAGGCCGTTAATCGAGCGAAGCGCGCGATCGGCCGAGCGGTCACAACGGAACTGTTACAAACCCAAGGGCTTCATGATTTTATCGACCAGGCTCAGGCTGATATCTCGACAACTCATAATAAGTTATCACAGACTTGGTTCCTGTCTTAACGGCTTGAGCGCTCGGACGCTGCGGACTGATCCCAAGCCTGACTCCAAGCGATTGGGGGCATATTGTTAAAGGCTTCTTTGAGGCGATCATCCCAAGATGCGTTGAGCTTTCTTAAGTATTCACTCGACTCCTCGAAACGGTACCGTCGCTCGTTGGTCAGACTATCGGCCTCGTACATCAGCACCTCGATGGGTGGGCCAACGGTTAGGTTACTGCGCATAGTTGAATCCATGGAAACCAAACCGCACAAGGCCGCTGTCTCTAAGCTGATCTCACTGGAGATGATGCGGTCTAAAATCGGTTTGCCATACTTACTTTCACCAATTTGAAGGTATGGCGTGTCCCGTGAGGTGGTGATGTGATTGCCTTGTGGGTAGATCAAGTAGGCGCCCGGCTTTTGGCCTAGGATTTGTCCGCCAACGATGAAGCTCGCCTCGAAGGCTTTTCCGCCCCCAGTGTGCTTTTCTTGATGCTCTGCCGAGCACTCGCCTAAGTAATCTGCGATGTCTTCAAGGGTCTCAAGGTTGCCGAAACTGCGCGCAGCTTGCCGCTTCGCATCTTTTTTAATCTGGGTAATAACTCCTTGGGTCGTGGCTAAGTTGCCCGAGGATAGCACCACCAACTGCCGTTGCCCGGGGGCCTCAAAACAAAACATTTTTGAATAGGTTGAAACATTATCAACGCCAGCATTTGTCCTTGAATCACTGACAAAACATAAACCGGCATCTGTTCGAATCGCGACACAATAGGTCATTGACGGCCTCTAATGAAAATCGGGGTGAAACACTGACAATACACAAACTGGCATTTTCGAGGCTTAGTCTAACATCAGAAACCGGCGCACGCGGCTTTAATTAGCCGGTTTTACTAAGAACCTTTATTAACAGCCTTAAAGGGTTGCCGTCGCAGTAGACGACGATAAAAGGCCCGTGAGGTAGGTCTCGATCCTGTTCTTGGCGGGGTTTTCAATATCCGTAAACTGCACGCCAATGCCCGGCTTGTGCGGTGCCTTGACTTCTTTTCCAGCCAGCCAAACGACTTTCACAGCTAAAGGAATTTGCTCAGCTTCATCGAGCAAGGTTAGTAACAAAAAAAACTCATCACCCATCTTATGATCTTGATCCGGCTCAATGAAGAGTCCGCCGTTTTGAATAAACGGCATATAGCTGTGCTGTAACTGACGCAGGTCTTTTACGGTATAAGGCAGAATGTTTTTATTCGCCTTGCGGCGACGCAATGTTTTCAAAATCAGTCTCGACCTAAGCAGTTTAAAAATATTGCCCTAAAGGCTCTGTTTCCACAAGGTAGTTTCTATGCAGTGTCTCTTTGGGTCATTAAAAAATGCTCTAACAACAGCTCGCCATTCAAGTTGTTACTCGCGCCAGACAAGGATCGGGCCTTGCCGCACTCGTCGGCCAACCGGGAAAGCGCTTTGGTTGACCAATTGCCGGCCAATTCATCGATCAGCGCCTGAAACCCACCGCGATTCGCAGACTGCGGCAAAAACTGTTGGCGTTGAGCGATGGCAGTTGCTCGATATAGAAGCTCATACGGTAGACTTGGCGCTTCTTTGGCGGCAAGCTTTTTTGTTGTCTCGAGGGGCCCGCAATACCCTTTTGCCCATTCGGTTAGTGCGGCGACCATCGCAAGGCGTTGTGCTACCTGCTCGCTATCAATTAATGCTTGCGCACTGATCGGTCTGCGTCCCGCGATCGCATAAACGTCTTCAAGAAGTTCCGGGTCAGCATCGGGCCTGGTTTCAATCAACCACCGTAAGCCTTCTTCATCTGTTGGGGTTGAAAGATTTAAGCGCTGGCATCGGCTCCGGATTGTTGGCAGCAGGCGCGCTGGGCTTGTCGAGATTAAAAAAAGATAAGTATTGGGTGCGGGTTCTTCTAAAAGTTTGAGCAATGAATTGGTCGCATAGACATTCATTCGGTCCGCGGGATCTAAAACAAGCACTTTGGCGCGCCCTTGCTGTGGTGTTTGATGGCTCCATTCAATCACCGACCGAATTTGTTCAATTTTAATTTGTTTGGAGTCTTCTGGCGTTACCCATAAAAGGTCTGAATGACTGCCCGCGTTTTGGAGCAGGCAAGACGGACAACTTGAGCAGCCACCTAATTGGGTCTGTTCGCATAAAATGGTACTGGCCAGCGCTCGCACAAACCCCTGACTGCCCTCCCCCGCCGGATCGTCAATTAAGTACGCATGTGCCAAATCTTGCTTGAATAAGTGATTGCGAAGTAGTTCGAGTTGCGGCACTTGCCAGGTAAAAAGCCTGCTCATGGGTGTTCGCCCTGCACGCTAATCCAGTGCTGCTCAATCAAACTCATGACGCTTTGTTTTACATTGGCTTGGGACTGGCTGGCATCGACGATTTGAGTGCGTGCTTGTGTTTCAGCGCGACGCAAAAAGGTCTCCCTGGCACGCTCAAAAAATGCGTGTTGTTCTGACTCAAAGCGATCCGGCGCGCCAACTTGAGCCGCTCTTGCAAGGCCGATCGCAATCGGAACATCTAAAAGAAAGGTGAGGTTGGGCGTAAACCCGTCTAGGGTTAATGCTTCAAACTGTGCGATTAGGGCTAGACTGATACCTCGCCCTCCACCTTGATAAGCATAAGTTGAATCTGTAAATCGATCACAGATCACCCAATCGCCGCGTGCAAGGGCAGGCTCAATGTGCTCGAAGATATGCTGTGATCTAGCCGCAAACATGAGACCGAGTTCGGTCAGGTCGCTTAGGTTTTGATTTGAGGGGTCCAGCAGAAGTGATCTTAGGGCTTCTCCAATCACCGTGCCGCCAGGCTCCCGAGTTGTCACAACCGATTCGCCTTGGGCGGTGAGCCACTCAGAAAGTGCTGTCATGAGACTGGATTTACCGACGCCTTCGGTGCCTTCAAGCGTTATAAATTGACCTCTCGGGATCGCTGTGACCATTGTGAACCAACCTGTCTCGTTGAGGCCCTTAGTTTAAGGCTAAATCAAGGGCGATGCGCGCTCATTTGCCCCTTTGGTATTGATTAACAGCCCTATTGTGTGCCGCAAGGTCGAGCGAAAATTGGCTAGAGCCATCACCCCGACCGACAAAATACAACCAATCCCCCTCGGCTGGCGTCAAAACAGCGGCCAAGGCGCTGGCGCCCGGATTGCAGATCGGGGAAGGCGGTAATCCGGCACGCGTGTAAGTGTTAAACGGACCGTCGGTGGTCAGGTGATGTCGTTTTAAATCGCCATCAAAAGCGGAACCCAATCCATAAATAATGGTTGGATCGGACTGTAGACGCATCCCTTTCTGCAATCGGTTTAGGAAAACCCGAGCGATTTTGTATCGATCTTCATTCCGGCCGGACTCACGTTCAACAATTGAAGCTAGGGTGAGTAGCTCGGTTGGGTTTTGAAGGTCTTGAAACGAGTGCGTTTTCCAGAGGCGATCTAACTGTTTTCGCATGGCCTGATGGGCTTGTTTAAGAACCTTGAGATCAGTGTCTCCACGGATGTAGTGGTAGGTTTCCGGATATAACCATCCCTCCAAAGGCCGCGCTGTGCCAGTGACTGCAATGGCCAATTCAGTCTCAGTCATCTTAGTCGTGACGGTGCTTAATCCTTCAGCCGTCTGGAGTTGGGTCAGCCATTGCGCAAGGGTCCAGCCTTCTGGAAAAGTCAGTTTGCGGCTGTAAGCTTGTCCGGATCGTAGCTGCTCAAAGAATGCCAAGACCGTCGTGCCCGGTTGTACTCGGTATTCGCCTGCTCTAATGGGGCCGTCACTGCTTAACGCGCGATCCAGCAACCGGAGTTGCCAGAGAGGCAGCTTTGACTGGCCCGCATTAATGAGCTGTTGTCCAAGCCGGGTAATATTGCTCCCGGATTCGACCATAATAAGCGTGGACTCATTTATGGAGAGGGATTGTTTGCTCAAGCGTTCAAGCCAGAAAAAGCTCAGTGCAATACTGATCGCTAAAAGCGTGATAGCCCAAGCGGCTTTACGCATCTTTTAGCAGCCATGCGCCACAAACTGTGCGTCCGTGAGTGATTGTCACTAGGGGTCAAAGGTTCTAAAAATGACGGTGCCGTTGGTGCCACCGAATCCAAAGGAATTGCTCAACACCGCATTAATGGGCCGTTGTTGGGCGATTTTCGGAACGTAATTTAGATCGCATTCGGGATCTGGATGATCCAAGTTGATAGTGGGTGGCGCAATATCGGTTTCGAGTGCCTTAATTGCAAGCACCGCTTCGATTGCGCCAGCCGCACCTAGTGCATGGCCGATCATGGACTTGGTTGAACTGACGCATAGTTTGAAAGCATGGTCTTTAAAGACCGTTTTGATGGCTTGGGTTTCGGCAATGTCACCCAGGGGGGTCGATGTCCCATGGGCATTGATATAATCAATTGCGTTGGGGGCGAGACCCGCATCGTTCAACGCCGCGGTCATGGCACGTGCGGCGCCAGCACCGTTTTCAGCGGGTTGCGTCATATGGGCTGCATCCGCGCTCATGCCAAAGCCAGCCAGTTCACAATAGATTTTTGCACCGCGCGCTTTTGCATGCTCGAACTCCTCGAGCACAATAACGGCCGCGCCGTCACTCAATACAAATCCATCACGGTCTTGATCCCAAGGACGGCTTGCGGCCTCTGGTGAATCATTTCGAGTGCTCAAAGCCTTCATCGAAGCGAATCCCGCCATCGTGGTCGGCGAGGTTGCTCGTTCAGCGCCCCCGGCGAGCATCACATCGGCATCGCCGTACTGAATCATTCTGGCGGCCAATCCAATGTTGTGCGTCCCAGTTGTGCACGCTGTCGTGACGGCGATATTAGGTCCGAGGAAACCGTATTTTATAGACAGGTGCCCAGCAACCATATTAATAATCGAAGACGGCACGAAAAAAGGAGAGACCTTTTGCGGCCCCTTTCTTTGAAGCACTTCATGGCAGGTCTCGATGGTAGAGATGCCACCGATGCCCGATCCAACGGCAACGCCGACTCGCTCGAGGTTTAGACGGTCAGAGTCCAGGCCGGCATCCGCTACGGCTTGAATGCCCGCGACCAAACCATATTGAATAAAGCCATCCATGCGGCGGGCTTCTTTTTTAGGAATGAAGGGCTCAAGATCAAAGGCGGGTACATTGCCACCAAAGCGCACAGGGAAGCCCTCTGTGTCAAAGCTTTCGATCGGACGGATACCGCTCATCCCGGCTGCAATTGCCTCCCAGCTTGACGCAGTTGTCACACCAAGTGGGCTCAGCATGCCGAGACCGGTTACAACAACACGCCTAGTCACATTAACCACTCATCGCAGTGGCGCTGTAAAGCTTTTTGCATGGAAATATCAGCGCAGCTGATGCGGCGCGTGCCCGATCAGCTGCGTGCCAGGTAGGAGTTTTAGGTGTGGGCTTCGATATAGTTGACCGCTTCCTTAACGGTTGTAATCTTTTCAGCTTCTTCGTCAGGAATCTCTGTCTCGAACTCTTCTTCCAGAGCCATTACCAGTTCAACGGTATCGAGAGAATCTGCACCCAGGTCTTCTACAAACGATGCTTCCTGAGTGACTTCGTTCTCCTTGACACCTAATTGCTCACAAACCAGCTTAGTAACGCGTTCTACGATCGTGCTCATGCTTTGGTACTCTCCTAATATTATGCAGCAGTGCTGCGGTAGTTTAATGAAACGAAAGACGGCTTGAAAGGCTTAATTTGCCGCCTGCGCTGAACGTTTTTTTGCTGCGATGTCGCTGGGTCTCAGCTCATATACAAGCCGCCGTTGATTGCAATCGTCTCGCCGGTGATATAGCCGGCTACATCGCTGCTTAAAAATTGCACCAAGGCCGCTACTTCTTTCGGCTGGCCGAGTCGCGCTGCTGGGATTCTTTCAAGCATTTTCGTTTGCTGATCAAGCGACAAGGCGTCGGTCATATCGGTTGCAATGAAGCCAGGCGCGATGGCGTTAACGGTGATATTGCGACTCGCAAGCTCCGCCCCAAGGGCGCGCGTGAAACCTTCTAGCCCAGCTTTAGCAGCAGCGTAATTAACTTGCCCTGGATTCCCCATCCGCCCAACAACTGAGCTGATATTAATAATACGGCCAAATTTCGCTTTCATCATGCCCCGCATAAAGGTCTGGGTCAGATGAAAAACGCCGTTTAAATTGGTGTTGATCACAGCATTCCATTCTGCCGGTTTCATGCGCATTGCTAGGTTGTCTTGGGTGATGCCGGCGTTGTTAACCAGGATAAGTGGTGCGCCGTGATCAGCTTATCCTGGTTAACAACG
>JAQWWC010000020.1 GCA_029249645.1 Pseudomonadales bacterium | reverse complement strand
ACAGGCGCACCAGCGCCCCATCAGCCGAGAGATCTCAATAAGCCGGCAGCCGATAAAGGCCAGTCTAATTTAGGGCTCTTGCCGACGCCTTACTGTCATCGGTTCGTCGAACCAGCTTGCCCGGTAAAGCGCCCGTATGCTCGCCTTGCTCGAAAATCACTTCACCCGCTTTAATCGTCCAGTCATAGCCTTTCGCACGCTGCACCAAACGCCGCCCTCCAGCAGGCAGATCAAACACGGCTTCGGGTCGGAATAATCGTAGCTGCTCGAAATCGATGATATTCAAATCGGCAATCATACCGACCTGAATTCGACCACGATCAAACATGCCGAAAGCTTCAGCCGTGCTCGACGTGAGCGATCGAACAATAAACTCCAGGCTAAGTTGATCGCCGCGCGTTCGATCCCGCCCCCAATGCGTCATGATAAAAGTAGGCATCCCAGCATCTGCAATCACACCGCAATGCGCGCCGCCATCACTTAACCCAAACAACACATTGGGGTGCTCAAGTAACTTCTTTTGCGCATCCAGCGAGTAGTTTTGGTATCCGCCTAAAGGCTGGTAAAACAATTCGAGTCCATCATTCGCCACCAGCAGGTCAAACATCACCGACAAGGGCGACTCGCCCCGCGCCTTTGCCAGACCCGCAACACTCTCATCAAAACTCGGCTCATAATTTGGTTCGTCCCCCAAAGGGAACACCATCTTCATCAAATTATCCAAATCCTGCATGGGCCCAGATTGAATCACAGACGTCTCTGACAACAACTGTGCCTTCATATCCGGGTCCTGCAATTTGGTCACAAGCGCATCGTGTTCAAGCCCGGCCAGCTCAGCACGCCAGGTCGGATGCCCCACAAAGGCATGAAAACTGGATTGTAACCCGTGCAGAACACCCGTCGGACGCCCTGCAGCCTGAGGTCTAATTTCATGGCCTTCGAGCCTTGCCTGTTCCGCAAGGTTGTACATCTTATTGTTCTGATAGGCGGGCGCCGTGGTCGCAATTAGTGTAACGCCCAGACCGGTTTGCGCCTGAAAATCCTTAACCCAGGCCCATTCATCGTCATCTCCCAAATGATCCGACACCAACTCAAAGACCGCATTCGGCAACCCCTTCATGCCGAGACCGAGCGCAAGCATTTCGTCTCGGCCCGAAAAGGTGCCTGGCATATATTCGCCATGGATATCTTTGTGCAGTAGCGTCTTAGAACTTGAAAAACCTAGCGCACCGGCAGCGACGCCCTCCCGCACGAGGGCGGCCATTTGTTCAACCTCGTCGCCGGTTGGCGCATAGTCGGTGTTACAACGCTCTCCCATGACATAAGCCCGAATCGCACCATGGGGGACTTGGGTTGCCACATCAATCGCTCTCGGAAACCGTTCAAGGGCATCTAAATATTCCGGGAAGCTTTCCCACTCCCAGTTAATGCCTTCGGATAAAGCGGCTCCAGGAATGTCCTCAACGCCCTCCATAAGCTCTATTAAAAAATTGCGGTCCTGTGGTTTTACAGGCGCAAAGCCAACCCCACAGTTACCCATCACGACCGTTGTCACGCCATGCCAACTAGAAGGTGCTAGTAACGGATCCCAAGTTGCCTGGCCATCATAATGCGTGTGGATATCAACCCAACCGGGTGTCACAAGTTTGCCGGTTGCATCAATCTCCCGATGCCCTGTTTGCTCGATTTTACCCACGGCTGT
Source organism: Pseudomonadales bacterium (assembly GCA_029249645.1). Taxonomy (GTDB): domain Bacteria; phylum Pseudomonadota; class Gammaproteobacteria; order Pseudomonadales; family Azotimanducaceae; genus UBA9926. The sequence continues at coordinate 9,762 of JAQWWC010000020.1, read as the reverse complement.
GATCCGCCCATCCTGCACCGCAACATCGGCAACGAATCGTGCATCTCCGGAGCCATCGATGATCGTGCCATTTCTGATAATTAGGTCGTACATGAGCGGTCCTTAAGTTGCCTGAAACTCTAAACTATCAGGTTTTTAACTGCGATGTCATGGGTAAAACAGGCATCATTCATTGACGTGATGACTCGCCGAAAATATCAAAAATCTCCAAAAAGACCTTCAAAAAAGGCCCGGCACAGCAAGGCACAAACTTAACGACCTAACCGATGTTTGATTGGATGCAACCAACTCATGCCCCAAAACATCAATATCAGGCAAAAAGGCACCTTGCTGCCTGCTTTTTTTGAATCCCAAAATCCTTATCCGGTCATGCTGCAGCGCTCTAGCCCAAGTCTTGATTCAATTCAGGCTAACGCGCTCGCACCTGTTCCGGGTAACCTCGAGCTTTCCATCGCAGAGCGGTTCGGCAGATCCCGTTCGAACCAATGGCAGAACAATCTCTCACCTTACACCGAGCCAAGTACCTACCATTATCGTTAACCTTCTCAAGATAACGGCATGCGTCGATGTCGGCGCAAGCAGAAAACGCAACAATCGATAAAACTAACGACGCTGCCAAAATCATTACTTACATTCCTTATCAATTCCTTTGATCATTACGTTTTAGGCACGCAAAGACCGACCCTTGAGCCTTTCACAGATCGTCTTGAGTTGGGTCAGCAACCAGCGCCCCCGCTGAGTCGACGGATTTAACGGCGGACGTAGTACCAACTTTTAAAATTAAAAAGGCTCACCTAAAATGATAAAACAACACCAATATGAGCAATGGAACGTTAAAATTAGGACTTTATTGCTGCGGCACTGGTGCGCAGACCGGTTGAAACGCACTACACTCAGCTTTTTTAAACTCGGCGGAATGGTTGATCAGGCGGCCCCCAAATCATGGCAACATTTATCGATCAGATGGCGGACAACGCTGTAGCTTTGACACTTAAAAGCTCAGAACACATGAAACCCCTGACACGAACCGTTATATCAATCGCCTTCGACAAAAGATCCCAGTCATAACCCATTAACAAGAAGGTCCTAGCACCATGACAAACCAGACAATCAGGCCGATCCTGTGAATCGATCATTTTGGGGCAGCCTCGGTTTCTTGTTCGCACTGGGTTCAGGTTTCAGCGCAAAGGCACAGGACTCTGATCAATTTGAATTTCGACTTCACGGCGCACGAGTCGGTGAAGTGACTTTTTTCAATACAACCCCTGTAAGTCCAGCACCAATCCAATCTGATTTAAGGAGCCCGATGACGCAAGCTCAAACCGACGCTTTGTCGGCATCTGGCAAGACACGGGGTATGGTGCACTGGTTTAAAAACTATGCTGCGACCTTTCATTCGACTGCGCAGCCGAATGGTAATCGCACCTACCGTGTGATCGCAGTGGATGCAGACGTTCCAGAGACCCGTCACATAGAGTTCCCAATAGCGGCAGGTAGCTCGCCTTTGGTCATCGATTTTTCAGACCGTACCCAGGCCCAGCCACTCCCAGTAGACCCACTGCTCGATCAAGATCGAATTGATCCGCTCTCGGTGCTTCAAAAATTACTACATCAAGTTAATCAGGTTCAAGCCTGTGATGCGGTCTATCGGGTCTACGATGGCAAACGACGCTACACTGTTTTGACTAACAACAGCGCAACTGGTCAACGGGGGAACAGAGACCTCATTGATGCGGGAGCGGCAAAGCAAGTATCTCCCAACGTTAAATGCCAGATCACCTTGCAAACAGAAACAGACCATCAGGCCCGCCTCTCGGAATTAGACCCGGCAGGATTAAAAGCGGATGCGTTGAGTGCCAACCGGCGTCAATCCCCAGGCTTTTGGCCTTTCAAGAAACAAGAACAAACCATGATGATCGAGTTTAAACAGGATTCTAACGGCTACCGTTTCGCTGCTTTCGATATCAACAGCCCTTTCGGCACAATCAAGGGTCGACCGGTTCCTTAGAACAATCTATTGATTGGCGAGTGGGGCATGGCACGGGGCCAATCGCTGGTCTGCAGTAACCACACCGCAAAGCAAGCCATCCATCCATCAATCAATCAATCAATCAATCAATCAATCAATCGTTATTACGACTCAAGCATCCATGCGCAAGGTTGAAGCTTGGCTAGCAACGCGCCCGCCACCATGGGTTGCTCCTTTATCAAAGAAGCAACCCTTGGCCGCGGATCAGGTCTGACCGATCTTATGGCTGATCCGGTCTGACCGATCTTGTAGCTGATCCGGTCTGACCGATCTTGTAGCCTTTTCCGACTGACAACAGCCGCTAATCCGCGTTAATACGCACCGTCTTGGCTGAACTGCTTAGGCATTGGGCTTAAACCCAACGAGCGTGCTCGCTTTCGATTCGGGTCGGTAAGCCTGAACTCAAAGATGCTGATTTAAAAACTTATCCATCGCTTTAAAGACCCGTTTGCGATTCTTTTCTTCATCCAAATAATGGGTACCGTTCTTAATCTCAATATACTTTGCTTGCTTATTCGTCGCCCGCAGCGCTTTATAAAACTTCTTAGATTGATCCAGCTTCACCTGCGTGTCTCGGGTCCCATGAATCAGCAGCACGGGTTTGGTGATTAACGCCAGGTGATTGATTGCGGAGTTCGCCTTCAATAGCGCACGGTCGACAACTGGATCGCCGTGGCGCGCGGCATTCATGGCACGCGTCTCCGCCATCCGAGTATAAAATTCAGACTGCAAGAGCGAGCCAATATCCGAAATGCCTGCGATGCTCACGAAACATTGAAATAGGTCCGGATTTTTAAAACTCGCGGTCAGCGCCACATAACCACCATAGCTCGCACCCACAACACAGGCACGATCCGCATCTAGATTCAAATTCGGATCACTCACCACCTGCTTGAAGCCATCAATCACATCTTCTTGCATCAATCCGCCCCATTGTTTGAACCCAGCTGCTTCATAAGCCTTTCCAAAACCCGAGGAGCCGCGAAAATTCACTTGTAGGACTGCGTAACCACGATTGGCAAACATTTGAACAAACGGGTCAAAACGGACAAAATCTCGCGCGTTCGGCCCACCATGAGGCATCACAATAACGGGCAATTTTGAAGCCTTCGCGTCGACCGGTAGGGTCAACTGCGCCTGGACCTGCTCACCGTCAGAGGCTTCAAACCAAAAAGCCTTCGTGGTCGCCAAGCGTGTGCCCTCCAATTTTGGATACTGACCGCCAAGCAGACTCCCTTTGCCCGTTTTAAAATCGATCATAAAATATCTCGGCTGCCGATTTGAGACGCTGAGCTGCACTAAAACGCGCGTTCGGTCATCACTAAGGCCTGCAATAAAAGCTTGTTCTCCCGGAAAGGCTGCGGCGAGCTGTTGAGCGATCGCCTGGTAATCTGCGTCCAGGTAGGTCAGCTCCGCCCGATCAGTAATCTTTTGGATCGCAATCAATTTACCGTCCTTGAATAGACCACCGGAGAGGTCGTAGCGCGGATCGCTCATCAAGATGTCGTCGACCTGCTTGGTTGTGATATCAAATTTGGCAAGGTAGGTTGTATCTCGCCCTTGATTGGTCAGCACATAGAGCTTTTGATCCGCAGGATCCTGACCCAAGATATTAAAGACCCCCTGCCCGCCATTGAGATCTAACTGAACCAATTCCTCGAATGGGCTCGACTCGTTGGCGCGATACAGGACCGTCGCAATGCTGTCCTCAATTTTGCTGGCATACAGCAACCGACCATCCGCATCTGGTATGGCCATTGCGCCATCAGAATCCCCCCCAAAAACCTTCACGAAAGTGCTGTCATAGAGGTTGGTTCTAAAAATACTATAGGCTCGATCCCGCCGGTCGTAAGCCCCTAGCAAAACCGTTTTAGGCTCATCCGGCAAGGCATGCAAATAACTGTAACTCGGCCGACCAAAATTACTTTTCTGGTAGAGGGCTTTATTCTCTAAAATTTTAAAATCACTGCCGTCGGCATTCATCGATCCGAGCATCTGAACCCGTACAGCACGACCCTGTATTAATAAGGGGGAGGAACTGCCGAAGATCAATCGATCGTTATTCGCCCACTCCAGCCAATCCAGTCGATCAAAATCATTTTTTAAGCGCGCGACGGTCGCAAATTTTTGAGTTCCAAATTCAGTGACAACTAAAACCGGACGCCCTTTTTGCACACCCAACGCTGCAACTTTCGAACCATCTGGGGACAATTGCGCATTTTTGAGCATCGGCAGGTCGCCAAAAATATCGCTTGGCAGCGGATCAGCCCTGCCTTGACTCGCTGCAAAGAAAAGCAGGCTCAAAGCTAATACTTTTAAAAGGGAGGTGGGGTTAAGGGTTTGAAAGCACCTAGGATTCATCTGAGTTCCTTGCAATTTTGCGGTTTGTTCGAATGACAATCAGACCGATAATTTTGCCATACGCTCTTTGATAAGGTCAACGGCGGCCTCACGCTAGACCGCTAATCAACGCCGCCGGCGCTAACTGCTTTCGATACAACCCTGTTGAGCGAAGGGCCAACGCAACGCGTTATTCAGACCAACGGTCGAATCGCATGATCGTATTGACGGGTTTTCTGGTAACCGGTCCAAATCGCCCCAAAGGATAACCAACCGGAATCATGCACAACGCCGCAAAGGTTTCCGGCAAATCAAGTGCTGCACGAACCATAGTTTGGTCTCGGAGGGCTAAAGTCGTCGGGGCGGCGCCCAGTCCTAAGGAACGCGCCATGAGCAATAGATTCTGAATGCCCGGCCAAACCGATCCCGCCTTCCGATAGACCTCACTCCCAGAGACAGGTTCGTCATAGTCGTAACAGGCGACAATTAGGGCCGGTGCTTCGTGCAGATGATCCATCTGCCACACCACCGCATCCACTAGGCGTTTATGCTTGGCATCTCTGGGCTGATCCACTTCTGCTTGAATATATGGAGCACCATGCAGCCGATTCAGATCCGCCAACTTTTTCTTTTGATCCGGATCTCGGACCACGATCCAACGCGTTTGCTGTGCATTTGAACCACTCGGCGCTTGATTGGCCGCATCAATCAGTTTCAGCAGCAACGGCTCTGGCACTGCTGTTGGCTCAAGTCGACGCATGGCTCTAGAACTGTACAACACGGTTTCTAACGACGCCGACTCAGCATCAACTTGCAACTCACTCATCACACGCACCCTTGCCTTTAATCTTAAGACCCAACCGCCACGATCCGCTGCCGCCTCCAATAAGATTCAGGGCAACTGACCGATTGGGATATCACCGAGCTCAGCGCTGGCAACTAGACCTTAAAAGTATTCACGCCACTGGTGAAATCATATTTGAAGGTTGGGCTCCCTGTGATGGTGCCATCGCGGTGCACAATGTGTGCCGCCCCGCTCGCCCAACCCATAAAATCACCAACGGTTAAGTCACCAATCCGTTCTGAGCTGGGGTCGGCCTCTGCATGGTTTTGCAACAAAATTTCCGTATCACCTTCAAATATCCCAACGGTTTGAAACCCTTCTGGACAATCACTAAACGGCGTGTGGAAAGAACCTGCCGCCTCATAGGAAAACATCCCTGTCGTGATCCGACTTTCTTCCGGTTTTTCTGATTCGCGATAACCGTACCAGCCCTTAACCGTCCAGGCCATGGCGCGACAAATATGAAAGTGCGATGGGAAATCTGGCGCGCCTGGGTCCATTTTGTAACCAAAGGCCACGGTGTTCGTCGGTTCATGAACCGTCAGCACTTTAAAATACGAGCCTTCTCCAACCTCGACCCATTGCAGGTCGTTCATTTGTACGTCGGCCGTAATTTTCTCCATTGTCGCTAAATCTAATCCCATGAACTGCTCCTTTTGTTGATCTTTGCCTTTTAGCGATTGCCTTTTGCAATGCCATAGACGTCAATTACATCGCACACTGTCTTCGAATTTATCAGGCTAGTCTGCATAGATATAGCGCTTAATTACCAGATACTCTCCGATCTTGATCCTGCCAATGGGGTTCACGTAACACCTTGCGCTGCACTTTACCCACAGGACTTTTTGGCAGAGCGTCGGACTGAAAGTAAATCTGTGTTGGCTTTTTATATGAGCCAAGCGTCTTGGCACACAGTTCAATCAAATCGGCTGCTGTCACGCTTGCCCTGTCATTGATGACGCAGGTCGCAGCGGGCGTCTCACCCCAACGGGTATCCGGGATCGCATACACCGCCACTTCGAGCACATCCGGATGATTTAGCAGGACGTTTTCAAGCTCCGCCGGCCAAATATTAAACCCACCAGAAATGATCATGTCGTCTTTCCGATCAAGCACATAGAGGTAGCCATTGCGATCCAATCGTCCAATATCTCCGGTTAGAACGAACCCGTCAGAGGTCATACGCTCTCGCGTCGATGCCTCATTTTCCCAAAAGCCCAGCATTTGACCATCACATAAAATGGCGATTTCACCTTCCTCGCCTAAGGCCAGCACCACGTCCGCATTCTCCGGATCCCGAATTTCAAGTCGTGCATAAGGCAAGGCGCGCCCAGCGGACCGGAGCGGATTTGAGCCCTCGACCTCAGAAAACCATTCTTTGGGTCCCATCATACAAACTGGCACCGCTTCTGTTTGGCCATAACCTTGGTACAAAACGTCACCAAATACCGCACGCGCCAGATGCGCAGTTTGATCTGCGATGGGTGCACCGCCCACTTGCATGACTTTTAAATCCTCAAAAGTGCCCAGCGCGGCCGTCGGATGATTTGCCAAAGCGCTCAGCATTGCCGGGACAACGAAGAGGTAGCCGACCCGCTCGTCTTGCAGCATCCGCAGCGTCTCTTCAGGGTCAAAGTGATCGAGCAACAAATTAACCCCCCCCGCCAACCAGGTTGGCGTGTATAAATAGCCGCTGCCGTGGGAAATTGGACCAACATGTAAACAAACATCCCCGGCTTGCATCGGCGGGAAGTTATAAAACCAATCGCGCCCCGCGGCCAACCAACTGCGGTGACTGTAGGCGACGCCTTTGGCCTTACCGGTGGTGCCGCCCGTGTGCCGAATGATGCACCAATCCTCTGGCGCAATCGCAATCATCGGGTCAACGGCTGAGCACAAAGAAAGGCTCGACTCATAGGTCTCATCCCGGATAAGGATGTGTTCAAGCGTTGCAACAAGGGGTGCGACTTGCCGAATTTCATCTTGATAGATGTCAGCCACAATCACCGCCCGGCAGCCGGTGTGTGACAGCATGTGTGCGTGGCTTTCGATTGCATTACGTGCATAGAGCGGCACGCGAACGATACCCGCAATGGCACTGCCCAAGAAAAAATCTTGCGCTTCAATACTGTTATCTTCAAGCACCCCCACTCGGTCTCCGGGATTCAGCCCCAGACCAAGCAACCAATTCGCCATCTGAACGCCACGGCGCCAGGCCTCTCGAAAAGTAATTCGCCGTGAGCCATGAATCACGGCAATTCGTTCTGCGTTGTAGGCAGCGGCCTGACGCATTAGGCTCGTCACCGTGAGTCCCTGTCCGCCGGGAGTCGTTTTCATGTTTTTTGACCGGGCCATAAGCCGACGTAAAGTGAGTAGCAAGAGCCCGCTAAAAACAACCCATCACAAACTTGGCCAAGCAACGCCGGCAGTTCAAGCACTATGCCGCCAGAGGCGATTGGCGACAGTATCGACATCAAAAAAAGTCCTAAAAAGGTTAAGGCGCCTTCCATCTTCGACCGTCCTAAATCACGACACCGACGCACCCAAAGTGCCAGTAACGCAGGAAAGCAACCCGCGGCCAGCGCACAAGACAAAACCAGCGCCACAGGTTCGGGGCGGAATTGAAATGCCTGACCTAAAAGCCCCACGACAACCCCCATCGTTAATGCAACGACAAGGTACGCCACCAGAAACCACCAGTACTCGGCCCGCCTCGCTCGGCCATCAAGCTTAAAATACTGCTGAAATACGACGCGCTGAACAGCCCATCGTGGCCCCCATTCAGCCTGTGGCTTCATCATTGCGACTCCCTGTGTCGTTTTCCGCGTCTTGATTTGAGGCAACACCGCCTCACCACTGTAACCGCATTTAATGCGTATGCACCCAGTTGTGAACGTAATCCGGCCACCTTACCCTTCACGATGGGGTTACTCAACAGTGTCCCAAGCGGGCTAAACCGTCCCTAGTGGCCTTTACTGCAAGCTCGCAAACCGTCTGCGTCGCTTAACCGACACGATTATGTGCTCCGCCTACAACCGAATAAGTAATGCCTTCACTAAAGCGTACTGAGGCTTCGTTTCAAAGCTTGCAGCGCTTTGATATTCGCCCCGCGAATTTGATCCATATCAGGCGCTGTCTGGCTGATATCGCCAAGTTCGGCGAGTACGACATGCACCGTGTCGTGACCCGCAACCTGTTGCATCGTGGACAACCAGCGCCGCACATTGGGGTAGGCGCTAAAATCAAAGACATTGGTGTATTGCCCCTGCAGTTGACCGATCTCTACGTACGCCGCGAGATCAGCAAGGGTCACCGAATCACCGCACAAATAGTCTTGCTCAGACAGCATAGACTGATCGAACACAGTCAGCGCTGCACCGAGCGTCCTACGAGCAGCTTGTTGGACCCCATCAGGAATGTTCAGATCTTTCCGAATAGACGGCGCCACCAAACCCACTGAGGCCTCTCGAATATTACGATGATGGTAATGCAGGTACGCATCAATTCGCGCCTGGGCCTGGGGCGTACTCGGATAGACGTCTTCCCAACCGTGGGTTCTCGCCAGATAAGTCATAATCGCGTGCGCCTCACCAAGGATAAATCCGGTCTCGCGCTCTTCAAGACAGGGAATGGTGCCAGCCGGGTTTTTCGCCAAGAAATCAGGGTGCCGGCTACCGTTATCGCCTTTAGAGCCTGGATTGGTTAGGACCAAATCGAAGGGCATTTTTTTCAGCAGCAATAACCACATCACAGCGCGTACCGGCTGCGAAAATGGCACGCCGTAAAGTATAAATGGATGCATCAGAACAACCTCAATATTGAAGCCATTGATTAAATCAGGCTCTCCACTGGTTTGCCAATGCTGGGAATGAAGGCATCAACCACGGGTAGCGCCAGAGAGGAGAACTGGTCTGAGAGGCTCCGTTTGGACTCATTAGGCAAATTCGCACGAAGCTGCGAGACTTGATTGATTTAATTTCGAGATGCCAAGTGTCTATCTGTGCTTGTGGCCAACCCACTGTCGCCGAAGCCTGCTGCGCCGCCATTCTATCGGGGGACGAGCAAGCAGAAACCTGCGAACGCCTGATGCGCGCGCGATACACCGCTTATGTGCAACGCAATGAGTCGTTTTTAATCGCGAGCTGGCATCCATCAACGCGACCCAAGACGGTCCCGTTTGACGCATTGACGCGTTGGATTGGACTCAAGGTAATTCATAGCCAGGGCGGAGCGTCCGATGCGTCGGGCGAGGTTGAATTTATCGCAACGTTTAAGCAGCAAGGCAAAGCCTATAAAATGCATGAGCGCAGTACGTTTGTTCGGGAGCAGGGGCAGTGGTTGTATTTAAACGGCACGTTCTTATAACAGCGCGTCTTGTAAGCAGCCCTGATCATCGTCTCTGTTTAAAGCAGCCAGGTCAACGCGGGGCGTGAGCACTGCACCTTGCCCTCATCCAAAGAAAGCGTTGTTCCGTCGACGCGACGGGCTCGATAACACACCGCTCGCTGCGTCGAGCGCTGCCTGTAATGACACGCGCCTTTAATGAGGT
>JAQWWC010000019.1 GCA_029249645.1 Pseudomonadales bacterium | reverse complement strand
CAAAAATCAGCAAGTTAAGCTGAAATTCAGCGCTTTCACGCAAACCACCGTGGAGCGCCAACGCGACAGCCTCGACCCTGCGCTGACACAAACGCTACTTGAAAGCGCGTGGGACCGCGGCGCCGGCAAAGGCGTACGTTTGATAGGTCTCGGGGTTCATTTTTATGACCCAGAGCCCGAGCAAAGCCAACAACTCGCCCTATTTGAGGCGGCCGAACTACAAGGCGCGCCGTAAATCCTGTAAGATTCGCCGCTTTTCAGGCAAGGCCCCGTCATGCGAAAAACCAAGATCATCTGCACCATCGGCCCAAAAACCGAATCCTTCGATCAGCTTGAAAAACTGGCGCTGGCCGGGATGAACGTGGTTCGCCTAAACATGTCCCACGCCAAGCATGAAGGCGCGGCCCGCATTATTCGCGCGATTAAAACCCTCAACCGTAAGCTGCCGGATCCCGTCGCCATTTTGTTAGACACCCAAGGGCCGGAGATTCGCACCGGTGATATAACCGGCGAGCTCGCTCTGACGACTGGGGATGAGATCACCATCAGTGTCCGCGATGGCGGTGATGTTGAGGCATCAAGCATTCGCATCCATTACGACGATTTGGTCAGCGCCCTTAAAATCGGTGATCGCATCACCGTCGACAACGGCATCATTAACCTGGAGGTCCTCACCAAAAACGACAATGGCACCTTGGGCTGTAAAATCATCGATGGCGGTATTTTAAAAAGCAAACGCCATGTCAACCTGCCGGGCATCCGGGTCAACCTCCCCGCGATTACCAACAAGGATCGGTCTGATATTGCCTTTGGCATCGAGCAGGAAGTCGACTTTATTGCCTTGTCATTTGTTCGAGAAGCCGAAGACGTGCGAGAACTCAAAGCCCTTCTCGGCAAGAAAGCCGGCAAGATCAAAATCATTGGCAAGATCGAAGACCAATCTGGCGTTGCGAACTTGGATGAGATTTTGCAGGAAGTTGACGGCATCATGGTGGCCCGCGGCGACCTCGGGGTTGAGATTAACCTGGCAGAACTGCCCAACGTGCAACGCCAGATCGTGCGGCGCTGCGCAGAGGAAGGCAAACGGGTCATCGTTGCCACCCACCTTTTAGAATCAATGATTGAAAACCCGATTCCGACGCGCGCTGAAGTCACTGATGTGGCCAACGCCATCTATGAAGAAGTGGATGCTGTCATGTTGTCTGGTGAAACCACCATCGGAAAATACCCGATTCGATGCGTTGAACAATTGGTTGACATAGCACGCGCCTCAGAACGCGTCCCAGGCCTGAGCTTCGTTCAAAAACTGACGCCCGATTCTGACAAGCAGCAAATTGCCCACTTTGCGGTGCAGCTGGCCGAGAGCATTAGCGCGAAAGGCACCGTTGTCATCACCCGCCGTGGTTACATGGCAGACTTTGTGACCAACTGCCATCCCAAAAAAAGCCGCATCTACGCTTTTACCAACGATTCCCAAACACGACGGCGTCTGATTTTGAACCGGAACGTTTCGCCCTACCGTATTGCTTTTAGCCAAGATCCTGAAAAAACCCTCACATCAGCCTTCAAATTATTGAAAGGCAAGGCAGGCTTACAAAGTGGCGACAAGGTGGTCGTGATTTCGGACATGCTGTCGGGTCAAGGCATCGAAGCCATCCAGGTCCGCAAACTGCCCTAGATGCTAGCGAGTTCTGAGCAGATATCTCGGCTGCAGCTAGGCTGCCTCTAACGGCGCGCGTTACGAGATGCGATAAAGCTCGAACCTAGGTTGACGTGGATCTTTGGGACGAATGCCGCTTGAGCAGCCGTTTCATGGACCCCTTAAGGAACAACCCTACGCAAAAATCTTACCGGGATTCAATATATCCTTTGGGTCTAGGGTTTTCTTAAGTGCCTGCATCACCAGAATTTCGTCGGCGCTGCGTGACATCCCAAGGTACTGCTTTTTCTGAACCCCAATGCCGTGTTCGGCGCTCACTGAACCCCCGCGTTTGGGAAGACCGGCGTACACGACCGCTTCCACTGCTGCCTTGGCAGATTTGTCCCCAACCCCTACGACAATATGCAGATTGCCATCGCCCAAATGACCAAACACCGACAGATGATTCCCCGGCCAGTTAATATTCAATGCCTGCCGAAGCTCCACGACATAGCTGTCCATCTTGCTGAGCGGCACACTAATATCAAAGGAAAACACGGGTCGGTGCTGCCTGACTTGACCGACATCATCTCGAATTGCCCACATGGCGTCGCGTTCAGCCTGGCTCTGAGCAATCGCGCCATCGGCGACGACCCCGTCTTCCATGGCATCCGATAAAACCTGTAAGAACCGGTCTGCGTCGCGGCCGTCGTCCCCGCCCAGCGCTTCAACTAAGATGTAGTAAGCATAATCGTGGGCTAGCGGCGGCTTCCCGACCGCCGGCGGTGTGGTAACCAGTCGGTAATAATCCTGCCAAAGCACTTCAAAAGCGCTCAAACTGCCACCCAAACGCGCATCCAAACGATTCAAGATATCTGTCACCTCTTCAAACGAGTTGGCCGCTAAAAAGGCCATTTGCTGGCTAACCGGCTTAGGCCTTAATCGAAGCACCAAGCGAGTCACGATACCCAACGTGCCTTCACTCCCAATAAACAGCTGCTTTAAGTCGTATCCCGTGTTGTTTTTAATGATTTTATTGAGCGACGATAAAATCGTGCCGTCGGCTAAAACCACCTCCATCCCGAGGATTTGATCCCGCATCATGCCGTAACGAATCACTCTATTACCGCCCGCATTGGTCGCCACGTTGCCGCCGATGGTTGCCGAGCCCCGCGCACCGATATCCAAGGGGAACATCATGTCTTCTGCATCAGCTGCCTCTTGCACCAGCTGAAGGGCAACCCCTGCTTGCACCGACATGGTTCGGCTTGCGATGTCGATTTCCTCGATCTGGTTCATCCGCTCAAGCGAGATGGCGACTTCTGTCGCGTTCGAGGCCGTTGCCTCAACCAGCCCCGTTAACCCGCCGTAAGGAATCACTGGTTGACCCGCGTCCGAGCAGGCTTTGAGTACTTTCGAAACTTCTTCAGTCGTTCTGGGCCGAACGATGGCGAGCGGATGTCCATGCGGAATAAGCCGCTCTGCTATAGCCTCACCCGAGATCAGGCCGCCGTCTCCTAAAATATCCGCTAATTGGTTTAGTAACGCTGACATGGCGGTTCTCTCAACGGTTGCAATAGCCTCAAAGCTACCTGATCTGCTAAGACGGCACAAATGACATTGCGACCTGCGATGCGGCAGGAACCGCGCAGTTGCAGGAGCGACCCGATATCTATTATGGCGCAATCAGGCGCTGGCCTTTTTTAAGGTCACAGAGCTTTGTTTAGGTCTAAGAGCCTTGTTTAGGTTAAAGATCTTTGTCTAGGACACAGCTTTTTTAAGCAACCCCCTCTTGATAAAGCCCTGTTTTTTAAAAACACTCGGTCTTGAGCGCGCCCGATCCAAAGCCGCTCAATTTGCAAGATTGCGTGCATTAAGAGCACAATTTTCCACGCGCACTCAATTTTCGGCGCCCTATTTTAAAATCATCCATTGAGTAGACATTAAATTCTGCTGCAAACTCAACGCGTTGTGGCGACCGTTGCAACAACCGCCCGCCGATGCAGAATCTGCTGAAAGACAATGCCGACAATAATCGTAATGAGACCCGCATAGGTCGTCCAGTGAATGACCTCTCCCAGGACGAGGTGAATCAACTGCAATGATAAAAAGGGAGACAGGAAAATGAGGTTACTGATTGTTGCGGCATTATCGGTTGACTTCAACGCAAGCGACCAACAGACAAACGCAAGAGACATCTCGAACAAACCAATATAGATGCCGCCGGCAATCCCCTCGAGTGGCGGCAATGCACCGTCAACCATCCACCAGACGATGAGCACCACTGGCGCTGCGATCACAAAGTTCAAACACATCCCAATAAGAGGCTCACGTTGATCGCGAATATTGAGCGTCCAATAGCCTGCCCAAATGAGGGTTGAAATGATGGCCAATCCGACACCAATCCAATCGGCTTGCAGCAACCGGGTGAGATCCCCCTGACTTACAATCACCAGGACACCGGTATAACTGATCAACGCCGCTGCATAGTCAAATCCTCGAATTCGCTGCTTTAACAAAAAACCAGCCATCAGGGACAGCACAATGGTCCAGGTAAGGTTTATGGGTTGTGCCAGTTGGGCCGGCAATCGATCGTAAGCCTCAAACAGAATGAGGTAATAGATTACCGGGTTGAGCAATCCGGCCAGCAGCGTGAACCGCCAATTATCCCAAAAAACGCCCGCAAGCACTGCGCCTCTTCCGCTGAGCGCGACCAAGATCAGAAGCACCAGACTGGATACCACGCTTGCAATCGCTAAAGTCTGCAGCACGCTGGCATAGGCCAATGTCAGCTTGAAGGCTGTCGCAACCGTTGACCACATCAGCAATGTGATCAACGCAAACCCTATGGCGCGTGGCTGACTAGCCATTTCGACTCATAACGCGCCGTCCCGGCTTAGAGCGACTCGCCTGAGGGCTTCGACGCTTCTGGGCTGATGGTTTTCATGGCGGTCGTGACGGTCGCAACAAAAGAGCCAATGTTACCGACATCCGCCGGCAGGATTAAGGTATTGGTTTCCTTAGCCAGGTTGCCGAATTCCTTCACATACTGCTCGGCAACCCGCAGGTTCACCGCTTCCATACCACCGGGCGAGCTAATCGCACTGGCAATCGTGCGGATGCCTTCGGCGGTGGCTTCCGCTAGCAACTCGATTTCTTTTGCCTTACCTTGTGCCTCATTCACCTGCTTTAGCTTCTCGGCTTCCGAAACGTTAATCATTTCTTGCTGCTGGCCTTGTGAGACATTAATTCTTGCTTCTCGCTCGCCTTCGGACTCTGCTACAACTGCGCGTCGTTCTCGTTCAGCGCGCATTTGTTTCTCGAGTGCGTCCCGCACCGTTGCTGGCGGATTAATGTCTTTAATTTCATAACGTAAGACCTTGACGCCCCACGGATTTGAAGCCATGTCTACCGCTTCTACTACTTGCGAATTGATGGTGGTGCGTTCTTCAAACGTGCGATCCAGCTCAATCTTACCGATCTCAGAACGCAACGTCGTTTGCGCTAATTGAGATGTTGCATAGTGATAATCCTGAATCCCGTAACTCGCGAGATACGGATCCTGAACCTGAAGATAAAGGATGCCATCGATCTCGACTGAGATATTGTCAGCCGTAATACAGCTCTGTGAGGGCACATCAATTGTCTGCTCTTTCAAAGTGTGCCGATAGGCTACCTTTTGCACAAACGGAATCAAAATATGGAAGCCCGCACTTAGAGTTTTTTGGTATTTACCCAAATTTTCGACCACAAACTGCTCTCGCTGCGGCACGATCCGCACTGTTTGGAAGAAGATCCATAGGATTAATCCCGCTCCGACCGCGTACATGACAAAATCACTCATGAGTTATCTCCTTTATCCAAAGCGTATTTGATTTAAATTTTTCAATTTCAAGCTGAGCCTCGGCCGAAACCGTTGCTGCCTCACTCCGAGCTTGCCAGTTCGAACCTCTAAACTGCACAAGCCCTTCGCCAGGTTGCTCTGTAGTGAACCCTGACACATATTGCACCCGTTGGCCAAGTAAACCCGCATCTAGCTCAGAATCTCCCTCCGCAAACTCATCTCCGACAAAATATTGCTTGAACCGCGCCCGTGCGCCAAATAACAACAGAACCGATGAACCCAGAAAAACGGACCATACAGGCCAACCGCCGGCTGGCAATCCAAGTGTCAGCGCGAGAGCCGTCACCAATGCGCCCAGGCCAAAAAACAGCGAAATAAAGGTGGTGAGCAACAATTCTAAAACAATGAGCGCAATCCCAAACAACAACCAGACCGTCGGCCACGAAAATGCCTCGAAAGGCGTACTTTCTTTAGGCTCTAAATTCGCAGTTTCAAGCACGATCTCGCGCTCACTCATCTGGATCCGGCGCCCCTGAAGTTGCTTCAGCAAATCGTTTTGGTTAACCGCAATCAAATCAATGACACCAAGGGCAAGCGCCTCTTCTGCAGTGATGTTTTTTGCCGCTACAACCGATTGCTCAAGCCATTCTGCATTGCGATTACGAAGTTGCGCTAAAGCCCGCATTTGGGCGGAGGCGTCGTTGGTGGCTTTGAGCTTTGAGTCCTCATCAATCTCGCCGAAACCAATGAATACGGGTTTCGCAGAGCCGACATTCGTCGCGGGGGCCATCACAGCAACGTGCGTTGCAGCCAGAATATAGGTTCCTGCGCTACTGGCCCGAGCACCCGCTGGCGTGACATAGCCGACAATTGGTACCGGTGAGTCAAGGATTGCCTGTATGAGCACGCGCATGGGCTCCAACAGCCCGCCAGGTGTGTCAATGCGCAAAATCACGAGTTCCGCGCCCGCCCGCTCCGCTGCTGCTAAATCCTCTACAAGGCTTTGAACCTGACCACTGCTAACTTCTGCATTTAGATCGGTAAGCCAGACCGTGTTCGCCGAGCCCATTGATGCAAAGCCCAACAGAAACACGGCACACAACGCGCTTGGCAACAAAAACTTAGTTCTAATAGCCTTTTTCACCTCTAGCTCCTCAATACCCGCTTTACGTTTCTGGCAACGATTTTACGATTCTGGCAACGATTTTACCATTCTGGCAATGATCACGATCTGAAACCGCACATTTCTTATCGAAGCAACCTACCCATAAGCCTAAGGCCCCTCGTTATAAAAAGCCATTATTCCAAATCCACCAAATACTCTTCAAAGTGTTCGCTTGAACTTCGCACGCAAACAAGTTCGCTACCAAACGCAAAAGACCCCTGCCGCGGATGGCTGAGCGAGAGCGGTCTTTGCAACGTCCTGTGGCCCTAAGCTCAGCACCGCATTTTCAACTGCGACAAAAACGCTGATAACGCCGACCGGTTTAACCGACCTTTGCGCCAGCAAAACGGCCCAAGCAAGACATTGCCTTGAGATCAGCCGCAAGCAGCACCGCTTCTCTGCACAGACATCATGACCCGTTTTGTGATTGTTTCAGACCTTAAGTCTGTTTCAAGACACTCTCGAACTAGAGGTCCTTGAGGGCAACAGCCCAAAGCGCTGCAATGGCGAAAAAACGCTCGCTGCGTTAGCTGAGCAATATCGAACCATCGTTGCGTGCAGCAGCCGTTTTTGGAAATCTGCTTACAAGCGTCCCGAAGAATTGAACCTGATGGCGCGTTAACTTTTTCAAAAAAAGAGGAAAAAATATGTTCCAACGACTTATAACCTGTATTGCCTTATTCGGACTTGCTGCAATTGCACAGGCTGATAATCACACTAAAACCTGGCGCGGCGTTGATCTCGACCAACAGTTTGGTATTCAATTCGAAGTCTGCCAGCTCAAACCTGGTAAAACCTTAGACGACATGGCCAAGCTGAACGGCGAAGTCCGGCGATTATTTGCTGAAACCGGTCTAGCGCTATCATTGATGCGCCTCACGCCGATGTACAGTCACAGCATGCCAGGAGAACCGGCAACCAGCTATATTGACGTTACTATGGGGGCTATAGAAGCGTTTGGAACCGGATGGGACAATTGGCTCGCGTCGAAAGATGCTCTCAAACTAATGGCGGCATCGAACAAAGTCGCCACCTGCACCTTCAAATTCGCTCGAGCAATCAATCGAGTCGCCCAGATTGAGGCCCTCGACTCAACCGATGATCGGTTAATCTCGATGAATTGGTGCTCAAAGCGCGATAACGTTTCTTGGGATCAGCTCAAAACGAAGCATGACGCCTGGCAGGCAGCCTACGAAACTGATAGCAGCAGCATGGCCTGGAACATTGTGCTACCAAGACTTGGTGCGGGTAATGCACAGGGGCGCTTCATGCATATGGTCTCTTACGCAAACGCCCAAAAACTGATGGCAAATGAAAACTGGGTCGCGAACGGCGGTGGTAGTCGCGCCCTTGGGGACTACTATTCTGCCTATGCGGCTTGTGATGGTGAATCGGTCTGGAACGCTTCCTATCTCTACAAAAACGAAAGCTAGACCCAGAAAATGATCGATCGGGAGGTGCCCAGCACGCTGGCCCTCCCGTCAACTCGATACTAACCCGTCTTTGAGTATCGCCCCTGAGCAACCTTAAAAGCCCCGTCTTTGAGACCATCATCTAAAACCCTTTCGATCGGAGAAGCCGTCCGCTGTATTGGCTGAGGCAGGACCTTGATTGTGACTCAGCGTCCCCTGCAATGCCTTTATGCCGGCAATTCAACACAATGGCTCAGCGGCGCGCCCATAAGCCTGATCAAGACGGCTCTTACTCACGAGCGGCCTGCAATAAAACTAATCGATGCTTCAGACAGGAAGCCTCCTCTGATATTCGAAGTTTTTTCACACAGTTTAAGGCGCCGTGCGCCTCAGAATGTTGTCCCCCAAGTGGTCAAAATAAGACTCGCCTGAAAGGGCTCCTTTCGTTAGGAGGGTGATATTATCCGGCCGTAACCGCGATTAACTCATTAGCCTATTGGGCGCAGGCACAAGTACCGCGGGCCGATTGATCAAAAACAAGAAGACCAAAAATGATCATTGACCCGCGCTTGGGATTTTATCATTCAGGGTCGTGGCGTTAATCTCGGTCAAGTGAGCCGATTCAGCCCTAACGAGTTCAGACAACCAAGGTGCCAGAACCGCGCTACGCGATAATGCGTTTCAGGACAACGGAGCGCTGTCCCTCCCGGCACGCCGGCGAATCTCCGCAGCGATCAACCACAATCGATCTTGCCCCCAGACCTCAAGGTCTGGCTCGTCATCAGGACCCGTTAGTCGATAACTCGGCACGCCCCATAACCCCATGCCTTCCACCATTTCGGTTTGGTACTGCTCTACAAGCGGTTTCCAGTTGTCACTCCCCAGATGTTTTTTAGCCGCTTGCCAGTCTAGGCCTGCAGTTTCTACCCCAAGCTGCAGATTTTTCTCAAGATGCAGGCCTTTGCCCTCTGAAAAGGCAAGTCTAAGCAACGCGCTCATAAGCGCAGCATCCTGATTCAAAGACTTTGCCCAAGGCAACAACGAATAAGCCTGCCGAGTTGGCGCCCCAATTGGCGTCACATGATGACCAAACGGCACGCCAAAGTAATCGGCTTCGCGCTTTGTATCAAAAAAAATGTAGCGACCCTTGGCTGTCGTTGCCGCCACGCCGCGCATAATCATTGGCAGTACCGGTTTATGATGAAACCGGATGTCACAGGCCTTAGCTAAAGCAACCGTTCGATCAAAAATAATCGCCGAGTAGGGGCTGTTGAGAGAGGGATAAAAGTGCAATGCCAGCTGCGACGCGTCAACGCCCGTAACATCCACCTCAGGGCGCGGCACCAAGTAGGGTTCCGAGGGGCAATGACAGGCGCCTAAATCGCGAAGCCGCTGCTCAAGATGAAATAGTCGGTCAACGCCCCAATACCATTCCCCGCCATAATAAAGGCTGGCGCCGGAGTAATGCTTGAGTTCTAGCAAGCGCGCGGAGCCCGCATCTAATGCGGCGCTCGCCGCCGCGTCGGTCGCGATGCCCCCATCAGACATCGCCTCAAGATCCCCAGCACCAGACCAAAGGGCCTCACTAATGATTTTGATCTTCGCGATAAAAACCGCTGGATCGCAGTTTGCGAGCGCCCGGGTTGCACCAAGCAGCGACTCAAGTTCGGGCTTCATACCAGCGGTATCTGGAAACGTTAAGCCGTAATGCGGCGCAACCAACGCCGCATCCCGGCGCGCCCAAGCAGCCAGTTTCTTATCCTCTGGCTGATGCTTGCCGCCCGTTGCCCGAATCAACCTCGGCACAACCTTGATGTCGTAACGCTCAGCCAGCTGTGCAAGAACCTGCGCCATTAAATGCGAATAGGGGTCATCCAATTGATGAAAGTATTCAACCGTATGCGCTTGCTTCTGCGCGACCCGCTGGGCTTCAAAATCACGCCGTTTTTTTTCGATGTGATCGGTACTGGCCACACGACCCAACACCTTCGACATCAACCACCGTAGGATGCGAGGGGGGTCAACCGCGAACACGGCGTTCGGATTTTGAATCGGTTCGAGCATCCTGCCCAGCCTTCTGAAGTTAAAATTTATAACAAGGACGCATACTAACCTGAAGCTAATCGGGACCCAATCGTGGACCCAACTGTGAACCAAAGCCCTATTCGACCGGTTCAACCGCCTCAGTGCTTGCGCTTCATCCTCAAGTAGACCCCAAACGGCAGCAGAATCAACAGCGTTAGCAAGCCCAGCAAAACAACCGGGCCAACACGCTCTCGCAATGGATTCAATATGATCTGCGCGCTTCTGGAATAACCCTTAGGTAATGGCTCGACCTTATTTTCTGCCTCGAACACCTCATAAGCAGATAGCATTGTTTGCAGCCGCTCGGGATCTTCTCGCGTAAGATCCAACGTCTCCCCTGGGTCACGAACAATATTAAAGAGCCGCCACTGCCCGTCACCGAGCGGCGGCAGGTTACGGACAATTTTAAAATCGCCTCTGAATAGCGCTGCTTGACCGGCCAATTCATAACCAACAGCCTCCTCTTCACCGTACACCCGATCGACCTCACCTCTCATAAGCGGCGTTAGGTCTTGTCCCGTCATGGGTTGCACAGGACGCCCGCCGTAGCGCGCCTCTGGAGAATTCACCTTGGCCAACGCTAAAATGGTCGCAGCAATGTCGGTTGCCCAAGCAAAGGCATCCGTTTGTTTCGGGGTATCACCCAGCGGTTTCCCCGAGACAATCAAGGGCACACGCAAGCCGCCCTCACCGGTGTAGAACTTATAAAATGCCAGCGGACTGGCCGCCGCACTGGTGAATCCTGGCCCAATAGAGTTGAAACTGCCTTTGAGGCCGAGGGTTTCATAGTCTGTTGAATAGCCCATACTGGCAGGCAGTATGCTATTGGGCCCGGTTAACGGATCGACGGGGCCGGATCCCTCCGCCCCATTATCAGAGGTAAAAACAAAAATGGTGTTATCGAGCTCACCTTGCATCTGCAAATACGCGACTAACCGACCAATATTGTGATCCATTGCTTCGATCATGCCGGCATAGACCGCCATGCGTTTGGATTCATATTGCTTACGGGCGTCAGACAAAGCGTCCCAATCCCCTGTTGTATCCATTCGGGTCATCGGCACTTTGGCCGGTAACAGGCCCACCTCAACAGCACGCGCCAGACGGGCTTTCCGCAGCGCATCCCAGCCTGCATCGTATGTGCCCAAGTATCGGTCAATGTATTCCTGAGGCGCTTGCACCGGCATATGCACGGCCTGAAACGGCACGTAAGCAAAAAACGGTTGGCCATCGGCCAGATTACTGGCGATAAACTCGATGGTTTTATCAATCAGGAATCGTGAAGAGTAGAAATCCTCCGGTAGATCAAAGCGCTCACCATCGGCAAACCAATTTGCGGCTTCATAGATTGGGAGGTACGGTCTTTGTTCCCAATTATCTGCGCCTGAGTCCATGAGTGCGACCGTCCGCTCAAAACCGCGTCGGCTGGGCAATTTATTAGACTCCGAACCCAAATGCCATTTTCCGGCCATATACGTGTGATAGCCGGCATCCTCCAAGAGGGTTGCGATCGTCACGACGTTGTCACCGAGCACGCCTTGATAATTTTCAGCCAATTTCTGCTCGGGGGATAACATCTCTGGAATATTCGGCACACCCGCAAGATGATTGCTGACGCCGGTCAGCAACATCGCCCGCGATGGTGCGCAATTGGCTGCTGTATGAAAATTGCTAAATCGAATGCCTGTATCGGCAAGCGCCGCGAGCGTCGGCGTATTAACCTCACTTCCATAGGGCGCAATGTCTGTATATCCCAGATCATCAGCCAGCAGGAAAACAATATTCGGCCGACGCGGGACCTCCGCCGCAACAAGCACGTTAATCGATAAAACGATGACCAGCGCTAATAGCAGGCGCGTTCTACAGATCATCTGTTGTCTTGATCCGGTAGCCATCGCGAAGCCGCTAACAACACCAAAGCGATTACGATTTCAAATCCGATCATCTGCAAAGGCAACGCCGCGCCATGGAGTACCCATGCAATTAAGCGGCCGATTGCCGCGATCAAGAGCAGCAATACTCCTGGGTAGTACCACACGCGCTGACCTGTCACGAGCGCGACAAGCGTACAGAGCCCCAAGACTAAAAAAAATGCTGCCAGATCACCGACCTGTGTGCTGAGACCTAACCCAGTTTCTAGACTGAGTCCCAAGCTGGGTGCAATGCCGGCAGGGTCCAGCAGCCAACGCAACCCCATAACGATAAACAGCACGGCCGGCATGCCAACCATCCCTATCAGAATTCCACGACCCACGCGCGCCATAGTCCCCTCCTTCTGCCAATAAAACTAACATCGCGCGCGCGGTTGTACGAGCAACCTTCCGGCTCTGGCCCGTAAAAAACACGTTCATCGTCAACCACGCTATGCGTAAGGCGCAAATCCCGAATCACCTTTTGAAGCACCTGCGCCTACTCGATCTTAAATGACAAAGCCTTTCGTCGCTATGCGCTGTCTGAACCTTTACCAAAGTCAAATAAAAAGTCCTCAGCGTGTTTTTATTCGAAAAAACGCCGCGCGCACCCTAATGTCTAAGAGATGATTCCGTTTAAATCAAGCCACTTGTCCGGCGCAAAAACCTGACGCCCAGGCCCACTGAAAGTTAAACCCCCCAAGGTGGCCGCTAACATCGACAACCTCCCCAACAAAGAACAAACCAGGTTGCCCCCGCGCTTCGAGCGTTTTACTACTGAGCGCATCGGTTGATACCCCGCCTAAAGTGACCTCGGCTGTACGGTAACCCTCGGTCGCCGCCGGCTTAATCTGCCACTCATTCAAATCCCGTCCCACCTGACCCAGCTGTTGATCTCTTAATTCGGCGCATTTCACGTTCAAAAACTTAGGGTAATACAGGCCGACAAACTGCTCTGCAAAGGACTTAGGTAAGACTTCAGATAATGCTGTCACCACCGTTTGGTTGGGTTTTTGATGTTTTCTGATGACCAGCCATTCCGCCAAATCAAGTTCCGGACAGACATCAAGCGTCAAGGCATCCCCCGGGGACCAATAGCTGGATATTTGAAGCATCACCGGGCCACTCAGACCACGGTGGGTAAACAAGATGTCCTCAACAAAGCCCTGTGATCCGCAGCGCGCTGCGACCGGCATCGAAACCCCCGCCAAAGCAACACAAAAATCCTTAAGATCACCGGTGAACATAAACGGCACCAGCCCGGCACGTCTCGGTACCAGGTTGATGCCGAACTGTTCGGCAAGCTGGTAGCCCTGATCACTACCGCCAAGCGTTGGGATTGACAGCGCGCCTGTTGCCACCACAACTGATTGGCAATGCAACTCGATGGGCTGGCTCTGGTGGGT
Source organism: Pseudomonadales bacterium (assembly GCA_029249645.1). Lineage (GTDB taxonomy): Bacteria > Pseudomonadota > Gammaproteobacteria > Pseudomonadales > Azotimanducaceae > UBA9926. The sequence goes on along the minus strand of JAQWWC010000019.1, from coordinate 12,411 downwards.
ATACCGCACACTGAAGCGTTCTGCACCTGCCGCGTCACGCGCTTTTGCCGCAAGTTGGCTGACGTCGCAATCGGTTTGAAACTGCACGCCCAGGGACAAACACTCCGCTTCCAACATGGCCAATATTTCTTTAGCAGAATGGACACAAAACAACTGTCCATGCTTACGCTCTTCAAACTCGATTCCGTAGGATTCCACCAGGCTGATAAAGCTATTCGGCGGATAACGCCCCAAGGCGCTTTTCACGAAATGCTCGTTATCCGACAAAAAGTGTTCTGCCTCAACATGCAGGTTGGTGAAATTACACCGTCCGCCCCCTGACATTAGAATTTTCTTGCCGAGTTTGTTGCTGCGTTCAAGCACCCGCACTTGTCGACCTTGCCCTGCTGCCGTTAACGCGCACATCAGGCCCGCTGCGCCGCCGCCAAGCACCAAGACTTCTGTGGTTTCAATCGTTGTCACACTTATGCTCCTTCGCATCATCGATCTTTGCCTGGCAACAGGACGCGCTGGCTGTGATCTGATCTGCGGGCTATTTTAGCCCAGCTGCCAAGGCGATGCGCTGAGTGTTTTGAGTACCTGTTTTTTGACCCGCTCAAAGGTTTCTGTCACGAACGCTCGAGCGCTGCGGGCCGCGCCCCGAAATTGCAGCGCCCTGTGGTTCAACGCGGTCTGTAGGTGATCCTTACCAGGTCGATTCGTTTTGAGTCTGCCGTTCAATTACATTGCATACCAAGATTAAAAAAGCAGATTCAGGCACCCGAGCAATCATCGATCCAGACGCTGAGCGCCCCCTTTTTTAAACCGACCTCGGCTTTTTTCGAGCCCGCGCATTGATTAGACTGTTGCCATGACAAGACAGATGACACGGCACCTTGCCCAAACCCTTCAGGGCTTGGCCTTTGCAGGCAGACAATTGACGAAAACAATGGTTTATTGGGTGGCGTTTCTTTTGCTGCCAACCCTCGCGCTCGCCGAAGAACCCACCAACTTTGATGAATATGATCCGGATGTCGCCGCCTTATTGACCGAGTATCACTCGGAATCCGACGAAACGGGCAGCTTGTTGCCATCCGTTTGGGCGTATCAAGGGCAAAGCAAGGCCGAAACCCTGATCGACTTTGAGCGTGGCCTCATCACGATAACCGCGGCAGACCCAACCGAGATCAAACAAGCCGCTGTGGAGATTTTGTTAACCCAGATTGATCCGTCGGTTATCGATGCCGCTACCGCTAGCGATTTAGGGCTTATTAATCCTAAAACTCAAAAACCCTTTCTATTCGAGCAAGTCCTTGATCAGGATAGCGCCCCAATTGCCTCGACCTGGAGAGCCGAACGCTACGTTGATTACTTGATGAGGCGCCAAGGGAATGCGCGAGCGAGCCGATTGACCATCCCAATGATTGGACAACACAAGGCCATTGCCGGGGCTAGATATGTGAACTTTGCCAAGGCGGCAAGCGCCAAGCATATGATTCCGGTGGCCTTAATCATGGCCATCATTGAGACCGAGAGCTCTTTTAATCCCTTAGCACGTTCACGCTCCAATGCACTTGGGCTAATGCAAATCAAAGCCAACACCGCGGGGCGGGATTATTTTTCGATTATCAGCGGCTACCAGCACACGCCTACATCAGCCTATCTGTACAACCCAGAAAACAATGTTGAGGTGGGTGCAGGTTACCTGAGCATCCTCGCGGACCGGTACCTTGCGGGTATTTACCATCCGCAAAAACTGGAATACGCCATCATCTCGAGCTACAACGGCGGCGCAGGCAATCTATTCAAAAGTCTTGCGGCAACCGGCGGCAAGCGCGCGGCCATTGACCGAATCAACGCGATGACCGTTGAAGAATTTTACTGGTTCCTAACCAACCGGCATATTCGTTTAGAATCAAGGAATTATGTCAAGAAGGTAACAAAAAGAATGAAGAAATATGCGAGCCTTTAGACCGCGTTTTTGGGTTGCGCTGTCAGGGCGTCACGCTTGTTTTTTCGACGCCCAATGGCCCTAACGTTGCATCTGCGTTTTTTGATCCCGCTCATTATTAAGCACCCATTCATCGTTACAACCGCAACGATTTTGCCAGCGCTAGCACCTCAGAGGCGTCCACTCTTTGTGCATAAGATTCCAAAAACAGTTTGCCTTGAATGGTCATAGGCTCATCCAGGATGAAGATGCCTGGATATGGAATGCCGTAATGATCGTCCCCCGGCATATAGTCCTCGTTCAAAATCTCTAGGGCTTGAACACTTTGCGCCGCCACGTCGGAGAGCATCGGGAACTCGATCCCATTGGCCTCAATAAAAGCAGCTTGTAGGGCTGGCGAATCATAGGTTAGCGCGATAATCGAAAACCCAGCGCGTTCAAAGTCAGCTAGATGCCATTGCAGCTGCACGAGCTGCTTTTGGCAATAGGGTCACCAGTCGACAGAACGAACCGCGATGAAGATCATCCCCTTGTCACCCACCAACCGACTGACATCGGTGACCGGCATTGCGTCTAAGCGCGCTGACAAAGCCGGAAAGCGCGCGCCGAGTGGAGGTCCTGGGTCAAACGCATCGCTGTCACTTGAAACAAACATATCGGACGTCAGCTGTTGCTTCACAGCGCGCTCTATGTCCGCTGCCCCAACCCAAAAAAGCCCTGCGACCACGGCGGCCAAACCCAAGCCAATCAGACCGAGATGCTTAAAGCGCTTTGTTTGCATACTCATGCGCCACCTCCGGCGTTCTCTCTAAGCACCAAGCGCCTGATTGAGCTCCAACAAATTGCCGGAAGGGTCTTTAAAGAAGCACTGCCAGCACACATCCGCCAGGGCCGTGGGCTCTGAGACGTCAACGCCTTGGGTCATAAGATGGGTCCGCGCAGCCTGAATATCCGCAACTCCAAAGGCAAAATGCTGACCCTTTGGCGGCTCAAATCCCGGCACTTCGAGCAAATGCAACTGTTGATCGCCCATGGCAAGCCACGCCCCCTTAAACCCCATCTCTGGGCGTGGAATCGCTTGAAACCCTAGAATCTCTGTATAGAATTTTGTATCGCGCGCGGCATCAGTCACATTGAGTGAAATATGATGGACCCTTGATAGCTGCATGACTAAACCTCTGTGTTTTGGGAGCCAGTGCTAGACGCCATACTCAATAGCTCGAGTAACAACACCCAGCAGCTGCTTAGGTTCCACTACGGCCAGGTCGTTTTAGACGAACAACAACACCGTCACACGCATCAACTGAGCTAAACGAAAGCTGCTCTATAATTTGATCCGCGATACCGTATTTCTCACGCCTTAATTCGTGGTAGCGGGCGTGTAAGTCGGGCGCACTGACTGCAAAGTAGTCCACTTTAAGACCTGCTCGCATTAACGATAGGGGGCCACCCGATTTAACGCGCTCAAGCCACCAATCACCATCAGTCCCATGCTCTATAAAAGCATCTGAACCCGCTTCTGTGAACCATATTCTGACCTCATCGACATCACCATCAGCGCTTGGACGCAACAGAGTCACCACTTCACCCCCCAACTCCGAAGCCGCGAAAATTAAGCCAAAGTACATCAAAACGATGCCCGCCATGACCACCAATACATGTTTCATGCTGCTCTTTCCTACTCGGTCAAGATATCAAGCCAGGGGGCAGTGACGTTCCAATCAAATCGCGGTCAAAGCCCTAAACACGGGGTTGCTGAAGCAACTAACCTTGTAACAACGCTTCCATTTTTTCAAGTAAGCCAGATAAATTCACCGGTTTGGTGTCGAAATCATCGGCACCGGCCTCAAGCGCACGCAGTCGATCGGCTTCTAGCGCATGCGCCGTGAGCGCAATGATTGGAATATTTCTCAAATCTGAATCGGCCTTTGCATTCGCAGTCGCTGTCCAGCCATCCATTACCGGCAAACCCATATCCATCAAGACCAGATCAGGCTGCTCTGATTTCATCATTTCGAGCCCGATGGCGCCATCAACGGCGATAAGGATCTCGTAACCCTTACGCATCAAACGGCGTGACAACATGTCCCGATTCATTTCATTGTCTTCTACAATGAGTATCTTCTTCGTCACGACCTACTCCAAGTCTCGTAAATTAAGCGTATATCTGCTGCGCCAGCACGATCAATCGATCTTTTTCATCAAAAATAACAACATCGTCTTTATTTGGATTGATGACGACGCCTGCATCTTGCGTTCGATACCCAAGTACGACTTCGTTAAATCGTAAAGCCGACCGTGTCACATCGGCCATACTCAACGGATCTCCTAGTTTCGCATAATGCTTGACGCTTCGTAAGCCAACTTCTATCCCGCCAGCATTTAACAGCTCTGTATAAAGCGTTTCAAGAAAAGGGTCTCGGGCCAACTGCGCCAATTGAATACTCAAAATCTCAGTGCTTACGATTGCATCCGTTAGCGGGGTCCCAGCACAAAGTTGCCTGGATTCCGAATTCAGCAATTCAGCAACAACGGGCGGAAATTCAGCACCCTTCTGCTTGGACTTAATCTCACTGAGCAAAAGCAATAACATGATGGTCTTACTATCTGCGTCGATGGTCTTATCAGCTTCATCGGCAACAATAAAGATGACGTCAAAATTCCAAGGCTGGATCGCCTCTAAGCGCCAGGTTTCCGCCAGATCAAATTCAGTAAAGCTTAACGTCAGGCCACCCGTAAAAAGTTCGGCATAGCGAGACCGAACCTGTGCTTCAGCACCAACCGACTCTGCACAAGCGACCGTTACGCTAATATCTGAGGTTGCATGTTTTGCAAGCTCATTCACGATTAAGCCCAAGTTTGTGTTGTAGGCGAGGATTAAAACTTTCTTGAGGTTAGGGCGAAGTATTTCTCGTTCAGGCGGCTCATCCCACGATGAAAAACTATCCAGACTGACTTTCACCAGAGGTTCATCAAAACGTCTCAGGACGATCACTTCGTCATCGTCCGTTAAATCGTAATCAGGCTCTGGGTTCAAGACAGAGACCCGTCTAATCGGCAGATTTGGCTTTTGATCCATCCAACTGACGCCCAATACGATGCCATTATTGACTAAAATCGCAAGATTACCGAAGAGCACGCCATCTAGGTCCGGAATATTACTGGTCTCGATTTGAAACTGGCCCGATGCAAATAATTCGCGATAAATTTCAGCATAACCTGGGTATCGAGCACACTGCACCATCGTTTTACTAATAAAGTCACCGCTAGAAACAATAGGGTGTTGATGCTTAGAGGCAATACCCGCAACGACGGCATTTTCTTTATTGACAATTTCCGCAACAATATTTGGCCGTTTATCGGGACCCTCTTGGAACAAATTACTGTTTAGGAGCGTTAATGTCTTTATGGTCGTCAGGTCACCCGACGTACCTGACCTTAGCTCCGATAATAATATGATATGCGATGACTTATGCGCTGCCACTCGCCTCAACTCACTATTAACCGAAATAGAGCCTTGCATTGGGAGTATCTTTAGCTGTTTCAGTAACCTAGGGCCTTGTCGAATATCAGTGTGTACTTGCTCGATATCTGTGTCGGTCAAAATCACCACTCTGTTTGTCGTACCCAGCTTTGCTAGCAACTCTAAAATCACGATACCTTTTCGGTTCCAACCTAATATGAGGTAATGCCCTGACTCTCTGATCGTTGCGGACCCTCGACGTGCATCAGCCATAGCAGATTGTATTGCACTAACGATGAACCCTATCAGCGCGCCAGTAATAATAAGGCCCATAATTGAATTAAACAGGGCAAACACAATGACGCCAACTGGCGCCCCATAATTCTCCGACAAAGCCCCCGGGTCTAAGATGTGTTTCATCGACCACCAGAGGGTGTCCAAAATACCCCCACCTAGCGCGTCGTCAATACCCTCGGCCCGTAAAGCATCCGCTGAAAATAGGCCGAAAAAGTAAGCCGCCATACCTACTAAAATGACCGTCGAAGCTAATCCTAAAATCAGCAAGTATGGAAAAACACGACTTGTTGTCGAGAACAGAAACAAGTAGTAATTAAGCCGTTTCAGCATGTTATGCGGATTTCTTAATCAGCGCTGATTTGACAGTATTCCCCAAAGCAAATTCTGACGAGATATCGTTCTTATCAATCACCTGAAAACAGGCCCCTGATAACCTAGCGCGCATGGTTTCATCCAAATGCATCGCGGAATACACGATCACCCTTGGCGCCACATTCAGTTCAAGATCATCAAGCCTCGACAAAAATTCGAACCCATCCATAACGGGCATCGACAAATCAAGCACCACCAAGTCAAAGCCGTTGCTCACGAGTGAAAAAGCGATTGCACCATTTTCTGCGGTTTCAACCTCAAACCCCTGAGCTGATAACATTCGACTGGTGATGTCTCGCGCTTCCGCATCGTCATCGACCACCAATGCTCGCTTACCTGCTGTAGCATCGCCAAAGATCGTTTGAATATTGCCAACCAATCGCTCTCTATCGATGGGTTTGGTCATGTAGGCTGCCGCACCCAGCGATTGGGCAGATTGATCATCGTCCAACATGCTAATGACAATAATCGGCACCTCCTTTAGCGTTGGATCGGCTTTCAACTCTGCTAGAACAGTCCAACCATCTTTTCCTGGCATGAGGATATCGAGCAAAATCAGGTCGGGGTTGGCCGAGCGCGCTTTGCGCAAGCCATCAGCGCCGTCGAGGGCCGAAACAATATTAAACGACTCACTGGCAAGCTTGCGCTTTACCAAATCATGGGCAGTCGGGTCATCATCAATCACTAATAGGGTTAAATTCGCCGTATCGAACGCGACAACCTCGTCACTCATTTCAGGCTGATCAACAGGCGCTTCCTCGGTAACCACCTGTCTTGGCACTTGGATGGTAAACGTGGAACCTGATCCAATTTCACTCGCAACCGACAGCCTTCCGCCCATCATTTCAATGAGTTGCTTCGTAATGGACAACCCGAGCCCGGTGCCACCAAACTTGGCCGTTGTTTCTGCCTCTGCCTGCGTAAAATCATCGAAGATTTTAGCCATCTGTCCTTCCGTCATACCGATACCGCTATCTTGAACGGAGAATTGTAACCAAGGAGCACCTAGCGCTTCATAAGCCTCAACCTTGAGTGTGACGCGGCCATCTTCGGTGAACTTACAGGCATTGCTGATGAGATTCAGCAAACTCTGACGTAATCGGGTTTCGTCAGAGTGCATAGTGCCCAGCGCATCAGACGCCTCGAACACAACCTGATTCCGGTTCTTCTCCCCCAATGGTTTTGCAACACTTTGTAAAACATCCATTACGGTGCCAATTGAAAATTCGGAGATGAAGAGTTCTAGTCTACCGGCCTCAATTTTTGACAAATCGAGGATGTCGTTGATGAGGTTCAGCAAGTGAGCTCCGGAATCGGTAATTCGCCTCAAGTCTTGTGACATAGACTCCATGCCATCATCTTCTGCTTCTTCTAGCAGCAGTTCGCTATAACCGATAATCGCGTTGAGCGGTGTCCGAAGCTCATGACTCATATTCGCTAAGAATTTACTTTTCGCTTGATTGGCTTCTCTTGCTTCGTCTCGAGCGCCCTCCATTTCCGACGTTCTAGCCTCAATCAGAGCGGTTACCTGGTCGGACATCCGCTCAAACGCTACCGCGATCAGCTGATTAGATTCCTCTTCTGCTTGTCGACGCTGCGCCAAATCACCTTGTGCGACGCTTCGCTCTATCGCGACACTTATCTCTTCCATACGCGCGATATCACCCAGGAGCAACTCTTTTGCCTCACCCTCCAGTTGGGCCGACAGTCCACGCATTTTTGAGATGATTAAGCGATCTCTATCGATTCGGTTCTGCCGCTGCTGTCCTCTCAACGAACTCAATTCATCAAGCTTTTCCTTGTATTGGCCAAGCGCCGAGATCAATTGCCCTACTTCATCCTTTGCACTGGTCAGTATTCCCCGTGGTCGCTTAATCGCCTCGAGATGTTCACCTGCCGTTAATTGCTGTAACACTTGAATGGCGTAGCTCAAACCTGAAAAGACAGACCTCTGAACGCCCAAAAGCACCAGTACAATAATTAAGACCGCTGCAACAATTGAATAGATCATAAACCGATTGAACTGCTTTTCTGTGGCGAGCAATTCAGTAACATCCCGCTGCAACACAACGGCCATCTGATGGGTCAATGATGCCTCGTCCCCCAGGGGCAAGGCGATTAAGGAAAGCCCTTCCGCCGGCAACAGTACTTCTTTCATGGTTTTGAGACCAACAAGATTCATCGCTTCAGCTTGTAACGGAAGATTCTCGGTGTCGCGAGGCTTGTCAGCAAGATTCGCAATCTTGGCTTCAATGCTCATCTCTTGCTGGAACCCTTCGACGATACGATCAAGCGATTTTCCGAGCAAGACGATTAACCGGGTTTCTTGATTAATAGTGACGGGAAAGGCTGTCACCAGGTTAGTGTGTTCTTCCTCGGGCGTATAGTGAACCATATAACCTGACCACGGTTGGTTCGCTGAGGCCATCGTCTCATAGAGCTCAAACCGAGATCCTTTATCAAGATAGGTCGTGTCGTAAATTGACGAACACGGATTGTAGCGCCTCGAAAAAATCGATTTCCGACAGGCAACCTGCTCGAGTGTCTCGGCATCAATAATGGCGTAAAAGAGCAGGTTTTGGCGCTGCAGAGCCGGCCCAAAAAAGCTTCTAAGATATCGATCAGCCTCCTTTTGTTCGTTTGAACTGAGCAGCGCTGACAACATTGGATTCATCACGTCGCCCTGAGCGATGTTACTGAAATCGGTAAAATAATTACTTCGATTCATACCCGCTTTAAAATTCAAGGGATCCGTATTTTCCTGAAGCCAGAAACCTCTTCGGTCACCTTCTGTGGTGTAGGCGGCAAAATTGTTTTTTTCTACTGAAACGATTCGATTCCACGCATCTCGATAAATGTTCAGTCGTAGATCCACCTCGGCCTCTTTTTGGGCCTGCTCTTTTAAGGAACTCACATACCAAACCGACAACGCGCTACCAACCGCACCAGCAATCGAGAGCACCAATAAAATTGTTCGAATTTGCATTCTTAGCCTTCTTTATATAATCACCTGAAACTCAACGGGCGATCTCCACCATTTCAGCTGTTCGATCGTACTGCGTCGGTAGATGTTGTGTCATAAAAATACCGTAAACATCATTTTTCAAATCAATCCAGAAACCGGTATTGGCCGCACCGGCCCAAAAATAATAGTCATGGTCATCGGTGCGAACTAGATTGCCGCCTTCAATCAATCGAATACCCAAACCATAACTAAACCCTGCGTTGTTCGCCGACGGTCCAAAATTATAAACGAGCCCCTCATCTTCTAGGTCTGCTGGAAGCTGGTTTTGAAACAATTCATTGCCGATCTGGGCATCGAGAAATTGCAGTTGCCCCACGCGAAAGCCATTTGACATAACGGCCAATAACTTAGCGTAATCTCGCGCCGTACTAATCAACCCTGCGCCACCACTCAGGTACCCAGCATCACTAACACCAAAGTTTTTCTGCCCTTTGGGCAAATTCTGATAAGACTGATAACGTCGGTAGACCCCTGGAATCGGGTAGGTCGCAACGCGTGGTGAGTACATCGCGGCGAGCCGGTCACGCTTTACTTCTGGTATCGTGAAATGCGTGTCTGTCATTGCAAGAGGCTCTAATACCAGTTCAGTGATGACAATATCCAAAGGCTTGCCTGTCACAATCTCAAGAACCCTCCCAACCACATCGATTCCAACCGAGTAGACAAAGGCTTCCCCCGGTTGAAAAACCAAAGGTAATTGGACAAGTTGTTCCACATGATCTTCTAGCGAGCCTAACTTACTCTCTGCGAGACCATCAATTGCAAAAAGTCCAAGATCGGCGTAAACCTTGGCAATTTCTTCACGGCCCGTGATGTCTTGACTGTAGGTCAAGCCCGAGGTGTGTGTCAGCAGGTCATGAATTGTAAGATCTCGATCAAGCGCCTCTGTTGGGTTGTCGAGATCACCTTCTGGAACGACTAACAGATTGGAGAATTCAGGAATGAATTGCTTGACCGGATCCGACAGGTTCAGTTGTCCCTGCTCTACCAATTTCAGGGTCGCCAAGGTGACGATCGGTTTGGTCATTGATGCAATGAAGTATAAAACATCTTGGCCAGGTAGGAGACTAGCCTCCTCGTCAGCAAAGCCTCGAGACAAATCAACAATCTGCTGACCGTTTTTATAGACAGATAGGTAGTAACCCGGAATGAGCTGCTCATCAACCATCGGATTTAACAGATTGGCATACTCTTGCGTCAATGGGCTGAGCACAGCCACTTCGTCTGCGGTTGCCACGAGCATCATCGTAGACAGTATCAATGCAAAGAATGCCGGTAGCGACGTGTCTCGTTTACTCATTTTATAATTCTCGCTTCATCGACTAAGGCCTCAATTTGATCACTCAAGTTGTATCTTGGCGGCCAAATATGGGTAAAAAAGACACCGACGTTACCATCTTGACCATCTATCCAGAAGAACGTGTTGGCCGCGCCACCCCAAAAATAATAATCTGCCTTTTCGGAGCCGTCCTCTTGCAATTTGATACCGAACCCACCGCCAAATTTCATGTACTGAGCGGCCTCACCAAAAGCGACTGCGAAGGCTTCTAGTCCCAATTCGGGCATCAAATCTTGGAAATGTATCGCTGCAGTTTCCGCGGACAAATAACGAACGCCATTGAGTTCGCCGCCATTGGCAACCATTTCTGCATACTTTAAGAAATCTTGTGCGGTTGAATAAATGCCACCACCGCCGCTATCAAAGGTTGGAACCTGTCCCCAACCATCATAAGGCCGACCAAAGGGCGCAGTCTCGACGATGTGCCACTCTATTTCCGAACCAGGAATCGAAGGCGCTGGATTTCTTAAGGACTCTGGTGCATAAAAACGAGCAAAGCGTTTTCTCGCCTCTGGCCTCACGGAAAAAGCCGTATCGTTCATGCCCAATGGTTTAAAAAAGACTTCGTCTAAATACTCGCCTAACCGTTGGCCCGTGACTTTCTCGATGATCGCGCCCAATACATCTACACTCACAGAGTAATTAAAAGAGTCCCCTGGTTGCGCAACCAATGGGATTTGCGCGAGCAGTTCTAAATTTTCTTCCAGACTAACCTGCTGACTCATAACGCCTAATTCGGCATATTGATACGCAACATCGCCAAGCCCGAGTACCTCAGGGCTGTAGGTAAAGCCCGAAGTGTGCGTGAGTAGATTTCGAATGGTGATCGGTTTTTTGGCAATTTCAAACGGCACATCTAAATCCCCCATTGGGGCGACCACCATACTGTCAAATTGAGGGAAATATTTGGATAATGGATCCTCTAATCCGAGCACCCCATCTTCTATCAACTTCAAAACGGCCGATGACACAATGGGCTTACCCATCGACGCAACCCAAAAAATCGTGTCCGGGGCGACCGCTACGGCACCCCCTAATTTGGTATTGCCCCGATAGGCCGAAAAGATAGCTTCGCCATCCTTGCGAATCTCAACCGCATAATTTGGAATTTGGCCTTTCTCATACAGGCCATCTAAAAGTACTTTAATTTCTGCTAGTTTGGCTTGATCATAGCCGACAGTTTCAGTCGCTAATGATTGCGTTGAAACACCGATCAAAGCACACACGATCAATGTCCGAATATCAGACCAACACGAAGCAACATTGAGGTTCCAGGCGTTCATAGTTTGTCCTTCTAATATTTAAATTTTGTCGTACTAAGCGGATGTATCTTAAAACACCACTGATTACAGCCTCACACAAAGCAATCAAGCTCTGCTCCCAACTAAAAATCTACTGCGCTGAAGCCCTTTAACCCAGGTTAGTTCGAAATTGGTCGCGCTTACGTTGTTGATTTTAACTGAATGGCATGATGATCGCCTTCCGAGACTGTTAAGTGTAATTCGGCCTGCAACATTTCGTCCAAATTAGGCGAGTAGACCCGCTCAACTTTATTTCCGTTCATCGCCTGATATTTTTTAGAATCTGAAATTTACCCCCGTTAAAGCTTCCGAAACCTGCCAAAGCCGCTCCCAAAGCTCGGACTTGCGCGCGGCGGGATCGATTGCGACCCGTTTTGCCGACCGGGCAAACTCACCCAAACCCGCCGGACCATAATAGTCACCACTGACAGCATCAGGATCCGTTGCCGCTCGAAGGGTTGGCAGCGCGCCCTCGGCTGATGAATTCATGATCAATTCTAGGGGCAAAAACAAATACTTTAAGGGCCCAAGATGGCGACCTAATTCTGTGTTTGAGCCACCCGGGTGACAGGCGATCGCCTTCAGGCCAAATTGTGCCTGAGCAAGCCTTTCACTCAGGGCGAGGGTAAACAAAATGTTGGCAAGCTTACTCATTTGATAGCGCTTCATCCGGCTATAACTTCT
>JAQWWC010000018.1 GCA_029249645.1 Pseudomonadales bacterium | reverse complement strand
CTAGGTATGCCTTCGCTCACTAAGAGCCCGGCCCCGTATTACGGCCGCCCCCTTCAGCAGACCAGCATGGGTTCTTGTATTCTAATTTTTTATTCCGTGCAAAAGTTTACGACGACGGTGCGTCCAAACCCTTAACAAGTATCGAATTTACGGTGCTACCGGCATTGCGGTGTTTTGCTATTGCTTGATAATCATCAGACGTCATCCAAGCTAGGGCAGATTCTTTTGATGGAAACTCTATAATTACCGACCGAGTGTCATCCCAGTCACCGGCTAACACCGTAGGGTCTTCATCAACGCTCAGCATCCTGCCATCGAATTTTTGAAAGACCGCTGAGAAACCTGCTGAGTACTTGTCATATTCACCGCGATCGTGAATCTTAAATCGGGCTATTATATAAACGGTCATCGTATCTAACTCCTATTGTACTGTCGTTTTATGCGCCTGCCGAAAGCAAAACCGATCCATCGTCTTGAGTGCAGAGCCCCAAGCTTTGCAGGCACCTGATTGGTGCAATGCGATCTGATTAATTTCACAGGCTAGCGGCGACAGTATACCGTTGATGGCTTACTTTCGGGTTGGGCCATGCGTTTGAGTGTCTTGCGGCTATTGACCCAATTACCGGCAGGTTGCCGCCTGAGGGCTTTGCTTGTCTCAAATCGGCTGGATCCGCGTGAAGGTCGTCAAACTCGCGCACGGAGAACAACGCTCTCTGTTCCAATGGGACGATGCAATCAAGGCCACCATCTAACTCATCAGCCAGGCTCTCGATCGTACGCAACCCCTTTTGTGTATCTAAACTTGCGAAAAGTCCTATTTTAGGCAGCTCAGAAAGTGCCTAGAAAACTCGGTTGTATCCTAGGTAAAGCATTATTTAGCGCTTTATCACGACTCTCGGACATCCGCGGGCGGGTTCTGTAATCTATTTCAGCGCCGCCGCAGCCGTGAACGTTGATAATCCAATAAAGATATCGAGCATATACTCTGCCGCAAGCCTACCGGTCTAACAGTAAGCACGCAGCAAAGGTTTAATGCGACTCACCTAAGCAATTTGAGCATTCAGATCCTGGACGCGTTTTATCGCTTCGGCCAGATCCACCCATTCGCTTGGTGAGTTGCTGCAACTCGACATCCTGACTTTGTCGCTTTGGCTCATCACAAACTCGCTCCGTTGAACAGCACAACGATCTTCGTTTAGACACGATCCGGGCGCGTCAAGCTCGAGCTGTCGATCTAAACGGTTGTCAGCAGCGATGGCGGCCTCGCGATTCTAATAACCAGCATGGCGCTAACCGTCTCGCTGGCCTGATCTTTTGGCGGAAGTTGACAATCGCGCAACGCAATCACAATTTTTCCTTAAAATGTTATGATATATCATAATTTATGATACGCTTTGCTTCCTAACATTTCGGTTTAATGAGAAAAAATATGAGACGAAGCTTTATTTACGCGTGGCTCTTGCCACTTATTTTTTACCTGACAAGCTCGAGTAGTTACGCCGACCCCTCAGCAGCCGATATTCATGGGGATGCTCACGATAAGTACTTGGAGGAAATAGTGGTTAGCGGGCCATTTCAAGCGAAGGCGTCCGACACCCTGCAACCTGTTAATGTACTGGCGGGCGAGTCCCTACTTGAAGATGTCGCCAATTCTCTTGGTGAAACGCTTAAAGAAGAAATCGGCATCAACAACGCCTCGTTTGGACCGGGCGTCGGACATCCAATCATTCGTGGGCACACTGGCAATCGTATTGGCGTCATGCAAAACGGCGTTGGTACCACTGATGTTGCTAACCAAAGCCCAGATCACGCTGAAGGTGTAGAGGTGAGTCTCGCTAACCGAATCGAAATTATTCGCGGGCCGGCAAGCCTTTTGTACGGAAGCGGCGCAATCGGCGGCGTCGTCAACGTTATCGATGGTCGCATCCCTGAGGTTGTGCCTGCAAAACCAAAAGCTGTGTTTGAACAAACTTATAATGACAACAACAGCGAATCCCGAAGTCTATTTCGTATTGATGCGGGCAAGGGTAATTTCGCCCTGCACCTGGAGGGCTTTAACCGAAGCAGTAGTAATGTTGAGATACCAGGCCTTGCGATTGATACGGCTGCCGTTGAGGCCCTCGACGCGCTGAGACCTGCGCATGAGGGTGAGGGCCATGACGATCATGAAGGTGATGAGCATGAAGGTGATGA
>JAQWWC010000017.1 GCA_029249645.1 Pseudomonadales bacterium | reverse complement strand
GACGAGGTTGATGTTGAACAGTTTCGGGCCGTCTAAGGTAGGTTTAGCGGAAGGGCATAGGGATAAGCGATAAGGAATAAGGGATAAGGGATAAGGGATAGGTTGTAAAAGATAAGGCTTAAAAGATAAGGCATAAAAGATAAGCCATAAGCCTGCAGGCTAAAGGCCTTTGCGATACCTCATCCGTGATTGGCGTGGTGAAGCCAGATCTGGTCAAGCGCCTTGCTTATCGAGTCGGCGTTTTGATGACGCGTTATTGGCTCGCCTCAGATCGTATATTGGATTCAACAGTCTGCTATTCGTCTCGTTAGCAGATCAAGCCCTGTAGTAGGGTTCGTCTCCGTCTCGACGAGCGCAGTCCTTGGGAATAGATTCCCAGCCAATCCCGTAACCACGCGCTGAGAATCAAGATGTAAGCATCCAGCTTGAAGAACACGGTGATTTGCAGAGAACTTGGTATCGAATCAATTTAGTCTAAGGATTAAGGAGCGGCATGGCGTTGGATTTTAGGTGCTGGACTCCTCTCTGAAGGGTTTAAGAGTCCAACGTTTGGCGATCTGGCGCGCGACGACGCATTGAGCCAGTGGCTGCCGGATCGCCGGTCAGCTCAGAAAGAGGCTAAGGCTGGGCGATCGTTTTAGACATCCAATCGTCTGCTCATAGGCGCAGAATCACAAGGTTAGAACGCGGCGAAGTACCGTTGAAACTCCCAGAGCCCTGGAACTGGGTTGTCTGGGTCGTTACCGGCGCGATGATAGGTCATCCATTCATGGCGCCTGGATTTGATCCAATAATCCACATCCTCGGCAACCAATTCTTGCTTTAACGCGTCACAGGCGTTGAGGGTGCTTGCTGCGGTCATAATGTCTGAAGGCAAGCGTTCGACGCTGGCTGGAATGCCCCAAGCTAGGTCGGTAAATTCTGGTGGCGGTTCTTGCTTTGCCGCGAGACCGAGCAGTCCGCCTGCTAAGATGACGGATAGGGCATGGTAGGGGTTCAAGTCGCCCGCGCCAACCCGGTGCTCGATCCTTGCTGTTTTGGGTGCATCGCAGATGAGACGAATCCCGGTTGATTTGTTTTCTTCACCCCAGGTTGCGGTAACTGGCGGCGCTGCAAACTCCCGCAACCGCCTAAAAGAGTTTAGAGACGGACATAGGTAACTCACCGTTGCAGGCATGGTGGCAACCAAGCCGGCAAGCCAATGCCGTAGCAACTGTGAACGATGTCGTGGCGCGCCGTCATCATAAAATTGCGGGTCGCCGGCACGGAGCAACGAGTGATGAATGTGCATGCCGTTCGAAAACCCGGGCTGAGGGTGGGCCATAAAAGTGGTCGATAGGCCTTGCTCAACGGCTGTTTCGAAAATAATTTGTTTGGCGCGCACGACACGGTCCGCCATGACGACGGGCTCATCCGGCACCAGGTTCAATTCGATCTGTCCGATCCCATTCTCGTCATTCCAGGCTTCCCATGGGATGCCGAAGGCTTCAAGCCGGGAGAGGACTTGATTCATGAAGGTGACGGCCCGAAAAGAGTCTTTCAGGAGGTAAATGGTTTGTAAGGGTGAGGCGCCTACCGGGCTTAAGTTTTGATATTGCTTACGCTCGACGTCATCGAAAGAATTATCAAATAAGAAAAATTCAAGTTCGAAGGTGCACTTAACACTCAAGCCGAGGTCATCGAGTTTTTGAACTTGTTGCTTGAGTTTTGTTCGTGGGCAGAGCGATATGGGCCCGCCATCTAAAAAGGTAAAGTCGCAAATAACGTGACCCAAATCGGGGTCTTGGCCGTCGGGTACCAGAGTTGAAAGGTCTGGGCTTAACGCAATGTCGCCTAAGACATTGCGCCTAAAAGAGTGCCAAAAACCCAGATGGGGCGTGCTTTCGCTGTCGGACCCTAGCGCCACATCGGCAAGGTTATGGCCTATCGGGAGACCTTTCGTAAACTTTTCACGGGCGCAATATTTGCCAAGCGCAAAGCCGTCGAGATCAGTGGCCATTGTTCGAACCCGTTTAACATGGTGTCGATCAAGCCAGGCGTCGAGGCTTACCTCGCCCTTAAACGCTGTGTCTGTCATTGCAGGTCCATCCAGTGGTTGGTTGTGGCATCGGTGATGATCGCGATTGTACGCATACTAGCTTGGCACTGAATCCGACCCTTTAAAATATCATCAATCAAGAGCGCGTAGCCGTTATAGAGGTGACTGAGTGTTGCTGCACTGCCTAGGATGAGGGCGTGTTCTGAGCCCTGACCCCAACAATGCCGGGAGTCCGTGTCTTCGCTATAACTTTCGACGGTAAATTCGTTCGGGTCCAGCAGGCTGCTTGCGGTATAAAAATTCTCCGCGGCGGTTTGCCAAGGCGTGAGTGTGGGTTGAAACAGTTGCTCAAGTCTGCGTTTTAAAAGGGGTTTGCGCCATGCACCGCGGAGTTCGAATGTCGGCGGCGCGCCAACAAAAGGATCAAAGAGGCCCTCAACCAAAGCGGTTTCTTTTTTACCGGCTCTGGAAACTGTGATCCCAGTATCGGGAGTGATGACTAGGCGCAGCTTAAGGCGGGTTTTGGTGTCCTTCAAGATTATGGTGTCGGGTAGGCCCGCCAAACGACCTTGGTCAGCGCTTAGGCTTGCTCGCAGAATCCTCGCCAGATTGAGTTCCATGGGCGCCGCATTGGATTGCGTCTCGACCGAAAGTAATTGTTCCATGGGTTAATCTTCCATCAACGGGTTGCGGCTCATAGAGCGTTCATTCTGCCTCGATAAACTCAACCACTTCAAGGCCAAATCCGGACAAAGCATTGTACCGAGAAGGGCTCGATAACAGCCGCATTTTGCCGACACCGAGCGCGCGCAGGATCTGCGAGCCGGCGCCGATGACGCGATAGACGCCGGATTCTGCTATCGATCGATCGGCTGCGGGAATGTCCGGAAACGATTCGATCTGCGCCAGTTCTTGATCGGCTTGATAAGGTTGACCAACAATTACGAGGACACCTTGATCTGCAGATGCCAGTGCCTGGAGCGCATCCTTCGTCGACCAAGACTGCTTAAAGCCGGGTCGTGTTGCGCCCAGAATGTCGCGTAAGGTGTTGATTGTTTGCACTCGAACGAGACAGGGACTGTCCGCGCTGATCGTGCCTTTGGTCAGCGCCATATGAATTGTGTCAGAGGTCGTATCGTTATAAGTGTGCAGCTGGAATGTGCCCGCTTCGGTTGCGATATCGCGCACATCAATTTCATTGACGGTCTTATCATTTAACACCCGATACTCGATGAGGTCGGCAATCGTGCCAATGCGAATACCATGTTTTTGGGCGAAAACCTCGAGTTCTGGCCGTTGGGCCATGGTGCCGTCTTCGTTCATCACTTCGACAATGACCGACGCGGCTTCGTATCCGGCCATACGCGCGAGATCGCAACCGGCTTCGGTATGGCCGGCGCGACTAAGGACGCCCCCGCGATTTGCGATAAGCGGAAATATGTGGCCAGGCATCACGATATCTTTTGGGCTGGCATTCTTGGCAACCGCTGTGCGCACCGTTCGTGCTCGGTCAGCGGCGGAGATGCCGGTGGTGATGCCGTCTGCCGCTTCGATCGAAACGGTAAAGTTGGTCTCGTGCTGAGAGTTGTTGTTGTCCACCATGAGGGGGAGTTGTAGTTGGGCTGCCCGTGATTCGGTGACGGTGAGGCAGATCAGGCCGCAGGCTTCGCGTGCGAAAAACGTAATGTGGGCGGGCGTGACAACCTCTGCAGCGATGACCAAATCACCTTCGTTTTCTCGGTCTTCATCATCGAGAATCAGCACCATTTTACCTTGTCGGAAGTCCTCAAGAATCTCGTCAGTTGTGTTGAGTTTCACATTACGCTCCTATTTGAGACGTCAGTATATCCCAGAGCGAGGTTCGCTGGGTCTTTCGGGAGGTTAGCCCTATAATGCGACATTACACAGGTTGCAAGCCAGCATGCTATCAGAAGTTATCACAAGCAGTTTACGTCAAATCGATGACCTAGAGTTGATCGAGGACCCCAGCCGGCGCAAGGTTTACGAAAGCGATGGTTTAACCGCGATTGCGCAGATGCCGCCTTTGGTTGGACTACCCAATTCATTGCAAGCCTTGCAAGAGGCCTTGCGCATTTGTCATAACCATGGGGTGCCGATGGTGGCGCGCGGGGCTGGCACGGGCCTGTCGGGGGGGGCGACGCCTTTGGCCGATGGTCTGCTCATTGGGCTTGCAAAATTCAATCGCATTTTAGAGATCGATCCGGTCAAAATGACGGCGCGGGTCGAACCGGGCGTCACCAATCTTGCTATTTCAAAAGCGGTCGCCAGTGCGGGTTTGTTTTACGCGCCGGACCCGTCCTCCCAGATAGCGTGCACGATTGGGGGTAATGTCGCCGAAAACTCGGGCGGCGTGCATTGTTTAAAGTACGGCTTAACGCTGCACAATGTGTGCGCCTTAAAAATCATGCTGGCCGATGGGGAAGTGCTAAGTCTGGGCGGCACCGGGCTTTGGGAAGACGGCCTTGATCTGCTCGCGCTCCTGCATGGCTCGGAAGGGCTGCTTGGGTTGGTGATTGAGGTCACCGTTGCGCTGCGGCCGGTGCCGGAGGCAGTGACAGTACTCATGGCCGGATTTAAAGATACCAATGCTGCTGCCAACGCGGTGAGCGCCGTGATTCAAGCGGGCGTGCTGCCAGCTGGGCTTGAGATGATGGACCGGCTGGCGATTCAGGCGGCTGAGGATTTTGTGCACGCGGGCTATCCCCTGGAGGCCGACGCGTTATTGCTGTGCGAACTCGATGGTAGCGACGCGGAAATTGCAGGTCTTAGCGAGGCGGTTCAAGCTGTGCTGCAAGCGGCCGGCGCAGACTCCCTGGTTGAAGCCAGTGATGCAGCGGCCCGGGCCCGGTTGTGGTTGGGCCGTAAAGCGGCGTTTCCCGCGGTGGGCCGCATCGCACCGGACTACTACTGTATGGATGGCACGATCCCAAGGCGGCATTTGGCTGAAGTGCTGGCCGCGATTACCGATCGATCAGTGCACTATGGGTTACCCGTGGCCAACGTGTTTCATGCGGGGGACGGTAATTTACACCCACTGATTTTGTACGATGCCAATGATTCGGATCAATTCCAACGGGCTGAGGCCTTTGGCGCGGATGTTTTGGCGATCTGCTTGCAGTTTGGGGGCACCATTACTGGTGAGCACGGTGTGGGTTTGGAGAAAATTGACCAAATGTGCAATCAATTTACGGCCCTTGAGCTTGCGGTTTTCCATGCCGTGAAGTCGGCGTTTGATCCGTCCGGATTGCTCAATCCGGGCAAAGCCATCCCAACGCTCAATCGGTGTGCGGAATTTGGTGCTATGCATGTTCATCAGGGTGCACAAAAGCATCCAGAACTGCCGAGATTTTAAAATGGATCAGAGTGACGCCTTACAACGCGTTGTGCACGCAGCAATCAGTCAGAGGCAGGTCGTACGGCCGGGCGGCGGAGGCACCAAAGAGTTCCTACTTCCAGCCGCTGCGGACGCTGTGTTGGTATCGACCGCCGAGCATGAGGGGATTCTGCACTACCATCCGGATGAACTCGTGATCAGGGTTCGATCGGGCACTCGTCTGATTGATCTGCAAGCAACTTTAAGCGAGGCCGGCCAATATTTGCCCTGCGAGCCCCCGAGTTTTGGCGCGGCGGGGACGGTTGGCGGGATGGTTGCGGCCGGGTTGGCGGGGCCAAGCCGGCCTTATGTTGGCGGCGTTAGAGACTATGTGTTGGGCATGAAGCTGATATTACCCTCTGGTGAAATCGCCGCTTTTGGCGGAGACGTTATGAAAAATGTCGCGGGCTACGACATCACGCGACTCAATGTTGGCGCTCGTGGGAGCTTGGGGCTGATTCTCGAAGTTGCGCTAAAGGTGCTGCCGATACCCGAGGTCGTTCAGGTTTACGGTCTTACGTGTGACCCAAGTCTGGCCCAACGGCATATGCTAGCGCAGCGCAGGCTCACGGGGTTAAGCGCAAGCGCTTATTGTGATGGAGAGCTCCTCGTGCGCTACCAAGGCAGTAAGCGGGCCAAGACTGCCTTTGAACAGGCCCTGGGCCAAGGCTTTGTACCGGTATCAAATGCTGGTCTCGCGGCGGTGCGCGATTTGAGCTTTGCGCATACCGAGCACCTATGGCGCTGGGATGGCGCAGTGGATGCGCCTGTTACGGGTCGGCTGGTGGCAATGGACTGGGGCGGGGCTTTGCGGTGGTTCGCGTCGGACGTGGCACCACATAATGCAGGGGATAAAGGGGTGATCACTTGGTTTAGGCCGAGCGAGGGCGTCTTGCCAGCCTTAACGCTACGAGCCGATGGGGTTGGCCGTTTGCAGCAACGGGTGAAAACCGCGCTGGACGCCAACGGATCCTTTATTGGGTATCCCGCCTTGAGGCCGAGTTCATGAAAACGAACCTCGATCCAAATTTTTTATCACCCGGTGATCTTGCGCGCGCGGACACCATCCTAAGAAGCTGTGTGCATTGCGGATTTTGCACCGATGGGTGCCCAACCTATCAGTTGTTAGGTGATGAAAACGACAGTCCACGAGGGCGGATTTATCTAATCAAGGACATGTTTGAGACCGGGCAGGTTGATGCCGCACAGGTCACTCATTTAGACCGGTGTTTATCCTGTAGGAACTGTGAAACTAATTGCCCTTCTGGCGTGGCCTATACGGACTTGCTGGATATTGCCCGCGGTGCCATCGAGCAGCAGCAAACCAGAGCATTCACGAGTCGCGTAGGGCGTTGGTTGTTGCGTCGAGGTTTAGCGCTGCCAGGTCTATTGTATGCCGCATTTGGCGCTGTGCGCCAAATTGGGCGTTGGCCAGGACTGGCCAAATGGCTCCCTGTTCAGCTTTCTCCGAGCCGATTACCGCGCTCGATGG
Source organism: Pseudomonadales bacterium (assembly GCA_029249645.1). Lineage (GTDB taxonomy): Bacteria > Pseudomonadota > Gammaproteobacteria > Pseudomonadales > Azotimanducaceae > UBA9926. Next base: position 8,207 of record JAQWWC010000017.1, on the reverse strand, counting down.
TCATACCGAGGTCAACCACAAAGCAGGTTTTACTGCTCGCCGGTTGTGTGCAAAAAGCGGCTACCCCAAACGTCAACCTCGCGGTTGAACAACTGCTGGGGGTTTCAGGCATTAAGGTTGCGCGGGTAGCAAAAGAGTCGTGCTGTGGGGCGCTTAACTATCATTTGGGTGATCATTTGGCAGGTCTTGCTGACATGCGGCGACTGCTGCACACGCTCGCCGCGGCAGGACCGGACGGCGTGCCAATCGTGTCTAGCGCTAGCGGTTGCGGCGTCACGCTGAAAGATTATCCCAGCCATTTTCCGGTGGGTGACCCAGATCATGAACTTGCAAGTCGCATAGCGGCACGCATCGTTGACGTGGTTGAGTTATTTGACGATCACAGTATAAACGCCGCGCCCATTCGGGTTGCCGTGCATACGCCGTGTACGTTGAGCAGCGGTCAACAGCTGGGTACGAATGTGGCGGATGTTTTAACTCGGGCAGGCATCGACGTTGCGGCAACGGGGCCACAATTGGCCTGTTGCGGCTCGGCCGGAACCTACTCGGTGCTACAGCCCAAATTGGCGACTGCGTTACAAGCGAAGATGATCACGGCGTTAACGACGCACGCGCCGGAAGTGATCGTGACCGCCAACATCGGCTGTCAAATGCACCTGAATGCTGGGACGAAAGTACCTGTCCTGCACTGGGCAGAATTGTTGTGGCAGCAACATGAAGCGTTGATTTTAGCGCCGGACCAGGAGCCAGAACCGGACCTGTAATGTGTCCCGTCGGACGTAAACGCTAGCCAATTTACCCCAAGCCGTGCACTAAAATAACTTTGCCGTCGCTGCCTGCTAGGCGGTGTTGCATGAGCGCTTGATAGTCGTCCGAGTGATACCATGCCTGCGCCTTTGTTTCTGATTCAAATCGCAGGATCACTTGGCGCTGGCCTTTGGTTTCGCCTTCGAGGGCAAAGGCTTGCTCATCAACGGCTAAAATTTCGCCGTCGAACGCCAGCAGAATGGCCATAAAGCCAGCTTCGTATTCGGCGTAGCGCGCGCGATCTGTGATGAGAATATCGGCAACAACGTAACAAGCCATGTTGATCCTTAGGTGTTGGCGACAAGTAGCCAATAAAGCAAACCCTTTTGGGCGTGCAGGCGGTTAGCCGCTTGGTCAAAAATAATTGACCTTGGGTCACGCACCGCGGTCTCTGTAATTTCATAATCATTGTGGATCGGCATGTCATGCATGATTTTTAATTCGTGACCGGCGACGAGGTCTGCATTGATCTGAAAGCGTTGCATTTGCGCAACCAAAGCGGTCTTTTCGGCGTGCTTGGTTGGGTCGTTAAAATACTGCATGTCGATCCAGGTGTCGGTGTAGATAAAATCAGCGGAGACGATGGCGTCTCGTGGGTCCGCCACCTGCACAATGCTTGGGTTATTCGTAATCATTGCCTGCAAATCGGCATCGAAGCTTTCTTGGTTCTCTGCGGGTTCAGGCGTTGCCAACGTAAGTGAAAATCCAAGTCGGTCTGCCATCAAAACCAATGAATTCGAAACATTGTTTTGAACCCCTGTGTACAAAAGGTGAAGCGTCTCGAGCGGCTTGTCGCTGTGCTCGGTCATGGTAAGTACATCGGTCAAGGCTTGGCAGGGATGGTAGCGCTCGCAGCAGCCGTTGATCATTGGGACTTGGCTGGCCGCTGCCATGGTCAGAAAATCGCTATTGTGGAGGAGTCTCGCCATGATGACTTGGACGTTGCGAGACAAGTATTCGATCTCATAGGCGAGATCCGTCAGAATAAAATTAGAACTCTGCCAATCTAAGAACAGGGCGTGGCCACCGAGTTCGGTCATTGCCACTTCAAAGGACACTCGGGTTCGGGTGCTGGTTTTCTGAAAAAGCATGGCGAGGCTTTGGTGCGAAAGCGCCGAGCGAAAGTCATCAGGATTGTCTTTAATCGTTTTCGCCCATGACAAAATGTCGGTTAGGTCTTGGGTGGTAAAATCTTTTAAATGGTTTACATGTGGCATGCTGGGCTCCAAGCCTCGGTCAGATAAAGAGGCAGTGTGCGAAGCTGCAAAATTTTAGGTTAGATTCTGAAGTTTGTCTATTTTGGATTGCGAGCCGAGGGGCATGGTCGGCCGTCATTGACGAAAGGGCTAGGTCGTAATTTGGAACAAGGTAACGGCATCTGAACAATGTTTGGCGAAAGGCTCTGGACGCTTAAATGAGCAACGGTGTGTCGCGGGTAATGTGTGCGGTTAGGATTCAGTCAATAAGCCCTTAAGGGAGGTTTGGTATGTGCGGCCGGTTAAATGTCATCGACGCGCCCATTGTCGCGTTCTTATCAGATTTTTTAGGCGAAGTGCCTCACGTTGAATCACGCGGTAATGTCGCGCCGACCGAGCCGGTGCTGGCTCTACGGGCAAACGCCTCAGGCTACAACGCGGCCTTAATGCGCTGGTGGCTGGTGCCGCACTGGTCGACCGGGCCCCAACATAAGTTCAGCATGTTTAACGCTCGCGCCGAAACCCTTGCTAACAGTCCTGCCTATCGAGATCCCTTTAAGACTCGGCGCTGCGTCGTGCCAGCCAGTGGGTATTTTGAATGGCGTAAGCAGAACGGGCAATCCCAACCCATGTATTTTGAGCCAGAAAATGGTGCAGCTTTGTTGTTTGCGGGTCTGTGGGATGAATGGCGGGGCCCCGATGGCGTGCTCACCAGTTGCACCATTGTCACAACGAGCGCGCCTGCCACAACCAAGGTCTATCATCATCGGTTGCCAATGATGCTTACTGTCGACGAAGTGGCAACCTGGATTGACCCGATCACGACCAAAGACCACCTAAATCAAATGATGACGCCGCGCCTGCCATGCGCCTTAACGGTTGTTGATCTGTCGCCAGCGGTTAACAATGCTCGGGTTAAGGACCTTGCGGCGCAGGTGAAAGTATCAGCGCCGGTCGTGTTGCCGGCAAGCTAAGAAAATCAAGGTACTAAGCCCGGCTTGGCAGCTGAGTACTAGAAAAGCGCGACTACCAGGCTAGAAGGCCGGCTAAATGTCTAGGAATGAGAAACCTGTACCGCCCCGCAGGTGCCGGCTTTCAAAACGAAAAAATAAGGGTATTTCGGAGTCTAACCGATTGATCGATATGCAATCGGCGCAAGAAACTGGGTGCGAACTGGCGAGTTGTAGTTTGGCAAGGTACTTGTAACGCTTAAAATCGGCTGGAACGTCTCACCACGCACAAGCGATACCGACTATGCCTAATCTACTTGATCCTGTCTCGCTGCAGTAATTTCATGTTCATCCGAGTCGGGCGCTTTCTTCCTGTTTCAAACTGAAAGGATTGGTTCATCCGTTCATTTTGAGGTGTGCCAAGATCCCGCCTTTAATCGAGCTTGTTGCTAAAAATCATTTTGCTCTTTAGCGTTATGCGCGCATTGAAGGATTGTCTTCCCAATCCCCGATATGTTATCAAAGCTCCATTAAAAGGGGGAAGTATGGAATATCTAAAGAGTCTTGAGGCGGCTGCCCAATGCGGCATGACCTTGGCCTATCACGCCCAGCAAGCGCCGAACAGATTAGCCGTGGCCTCAAAATTTGGCGACCGCAGTTTTTCGGAATTAAACGCGCGCGCTAACCAAGTGGTGCGCCGCCTTCGGGCCGCGGGCTTAGGTACGGATGATTCGGTTGCCATGCTGCTGGTCAACCGGCCGGAATTTTTAGAGGTGTTGTTTGCCTGTCAGCGTGGCGGTTTTCGGGTCACGCCCATTAACTGGCATTTAACCGGTGACAATGCGTCGTACATTGTGGGCAATTGTGAGGCGAAAGCCTTTATTGCCGATGTGCGTTGCGCCGAGCCCGCGCAACTGGCCCTCCAAGAGCATGCGGGTCAGCTGAATATTGCGCTGGCGGTGGGCGGGGCAGTTGAAGGCTTCGCGGATTACGATGAGGAACTGGCGGGCGCGGCTTCAGAGAACCTTACGGATCCTGAAATCGGCGCACAAATGCTGTATACCTCTGGCACGACCGGCAGGCCCAAGGGCGTGTTTCGGCCGAGAACGCCGCCGGCGGTTGCCGCAGCAGGGGATCGGGCGAACGCCGACACCGTGACCCGCGCCAGTGTGGCGGCAGGTTGGAACCCTGACACCGATCGCGCGTTGTGCACTGGCCCTGCGTATCACGCGGCCCCCTTGGCCTTTAATATCATCACGCCGATAAATCTCGGCGTCGGCACGGTCCTTATGGACAAATGGGACCCAGAAGAAACCTTGCGCTTGGTTCAGGAATATCGGGTGACCCACACCCATATGGTGGCGACCATGTTTCATCGGATTTTGGCGCTACCAGAGGCTGTGCGCGCCCAATACGATACCAGTAGCCTGCGCTATGTATTGCATGGCGCAGCACCTTGCCCGGTGCATGTGAAGCAACAGATGATGGATTACTTGGGGCCAGTACTCTTTGAATACTACGCGGCAACAGAAGGCGGCGGCGGGTTCTTTGTCGATGCCGAAGAGTGGCTGACCAAACCCGGCACCGTTGGGCGCGCACCGGAGGGCGCCGATAACCGCATTTTAAATGATGAAGGGGAAGTGGTGTCCACAGGGGAGGTCGGCACAATTTATTTTAAAGCGCCCGCGGTCCGGTTCGTGTACTACAAGGATGCAGCAAAAACCGAAGGCAGTTATCGCGGGGATTATTTTACCTTGGGCGACATGGGCTACTTCGACGAAGACGGTTATCTGTTTTTAACCGGGCGCAGCGCGGAAACCATTATCTCGGGCGGGGTGAACATCTACCCTCAAGAGACCGATGATGTGTTACTGAAGCATCCAGCAGTGGCCGATGTCTGCACAGTGGGCATTCCCAATGAGGAGTGGGGTGAAGAAGTGAAGTCAGTGGTGCAGTTGAAGCCCGGTATCACGGCAACTGATGATGTTGCTGAAGATCTCATCACCTTTTGTCGCGATTTTCTGCCTGGGTTTAAATCGCCAAAATCGATCGATTTTGTTGAGGATTTACCGCGATTGCCATCAGGCAAAATACAACGCCGGGTCGTGCGTGAGCCCTACTGGGCAGGGCGGAGCAAGCAAATATGATGAGCGGTGTTGTCACGCGGTTTTGGGTTCAAGCGTTGACTCAGTTGCTTGCATTGGCCTTGATCGCGGCGGTTCTGTCCTGGGGGGGTGTTACTGCCGCCTCAGCTGAAACCCAGGCCGTCGGACGTCAAGGTATGGTTGCGACCTCGTCCCCCGAGGCGAGTGCTGTAGGCGCCCAGATTCTAAAGGCCGGCGGCAACGCCGTAGATGCGGCTGTGGCGGTCGGTTTTGCCTTGGCCGTGACCTATCCCGAGGCGGGTAATTTGGGCGGCGGCGGCTTCGCCGTGGTGCGGGCGCCGGATGGCGAAGTGATCACGCTGGATCATCGCGAACGCGCGCCCTTTGGGGCGACCCAAGATATGTTCTTAGACGCAGCAGGACGACTGGATTCGAATTTATCCCTTGAAAGCCACCTAGCCTCCGGTACGCCGGGTTCGGTTGACGGGTTGCTCGTGTTGCATGAGCGCTTTGGCAAGCTCTCGCGGGAAACCGTGCTTGCGCCGGCGCTCATTCTTGCGCGCAATGGCTTTGTCTTATCCGAAACCCTGGCGGGTCGCATTCAAGAACTGCTGCCAGAACTTCGCGATCGGCCTGCGTCGCTGAGGAAGTTTAGTGACGGTGGCAAGGCGTATCGTGCGGGTGAAACGTGGCGTCAGCCGGATCTTGCTAAAACCCTGCAAGCGATCTCGGACGAAGGCCGGGCGGGGTTTTATAGTGGCTGGGTGGCCAAGGCGATAACCCATGAGATGGTCCAACAAGGCGGCCTCATTCGTCAACAGGATCTGGATGCTTATGCGGCCGTTTGGCGGGATCCGATTCACGGCCGTTATCGGGGCTTTGATGTGTACAGCATGGCGCCACCATCCTCCGGGGGTATTTTGTTAACCCAGATGTTGAACATGCTTTCGGCTTATCCCGTTGGGGCGTTGCAGCCGGATTCGCCCGAACTCATCCATCTCATGACCGAGGTCGAGCGCCGCGCCTATGCCGATCGTACTGAGCATTTAGGGGATGCCGATTTCTATCCGGTGCCCATTCAAAAACTGATTGACCCTGGCTACGCCAAGGCCCGCATGCAAAGCTATGACCCTAATAAGGCCAGCCTGAGCTCTGCAATCAGCCACGGGGTTTGGCAAGAGAGCGAACAAACGACCCACTACTCGGTGATAGATGGCGACGGCATGATGGTTGCCCTGACCACAACCTTGAACAGCAGCTTTGGCAATAAGTGGGTCATCCCTGGTACTGGGATTCTGATGAACAACGAAATGGATGACTTTGCGGCCAGCACGACCGAGGCCAATCAGTACGGGCTGCTCGGGAATACTGCCAATGCCATTGCCCCCGGCAAACGCATGCTAAGTTCTATGACGCCGACCTTAGTGTTAAAAGATAATGCGCCGGTGCTCATTACTGGCTCGCCCGGCGGCTCTACCATTATCACAACGGTCCTGCAGGTGATTCTGAATGTGATTGATCATGGGCAGTCGCTGGCGCAGGCGGTTGCCGCGCCCAGAGTGCATCATCAGTGGCAACCCGATGTCATTGATTTCGAAAAAGGCCGCTTGTCAGGAACCGTGATCGCCGACTTAAAAGCGCGGGGGCACAGCCTGCAAGCCCGGAGCGCCATAGGGGTGGCGAATAGTATCTTGGTCACGGATGGTCAGTTTGAGGGGGTTGCTGACCCTCGAGATATGGGTGCGGCGGCCGGGTTCTAATCCACGCCGCAAGTTTTGATAAGCCCTCGTTGCGCTTTATCGAATGCGCAGTGATACCGAATAAGTTTGCTGTGGGTTTGTCAGAAGGCGCGCGCCGCGCAGGCTTTAATCGCTTCAATCATTGTCTGGGCATTCTGATGCAGCTTGCTTTGCTTCAGGCCGCTAAGCCTGTCCGGGCGCCAACTGGCATTGAGCCAGTAAGCCCTGCAAACGCTCGGTATGGGAGACTAGGCGCGCTCGGGCCATGCCAATTAAATCGGCGCGTGCAGTGATGAACGCCGCATAGCGCGGGTCTTGTTGCGCGTCAACGGCGCTCTCGAGGGCCTCAATCAACGGTAGCAGGGCGTGGGTGCGTCGATTCAGGGCGGCCGTCATGGGTTGCAGTTGGCCTACATAGACGTTGTCAACCAGGGCCCTGAGTTGTAAGGCGCGCGGATTGCTTTGGTTCGCATAGCACAAAGGGCGCTTGGCTAAGAACCTATCGATAACGGAATTGGCTACTTGCATCTGACGCGCTACATCTAGCCAGCCTTTTAGAAGTAAACCGCCCTCAGCTGAACGCAGAGCGGCCAAGGCTAAGTCCAAGTCGGACGCTGTACCCGAGAATGTCACAGCGCTGATAGCAGTTGTGTCGTGCAGCAACACCTTAAGCGCAGGCTCCAAGTCACTGTGCAGGGTTTCCGGATACTGACCAAGGCTGGATTGCGCTTGCCAAAATTGAGTAAATTCTGGCCCATAGAGTAGGGCGGTCCGCAATTGGACTGGCAATTGTGACCGCTTTCGATCGGCTTCGCGCTGGAGTTGGCCCGCAAGCTCAGGATGGCTCGCGCTGAGGCGGCTCACGCAGCGGTCGCTGGCATTGATAAAGTTGACGTCATACACCAACCGGGTTGTTGCGCTGCCGAGCTTGCCCAAGCTCGAGTTGTGTTCGCTGATCAGACTGTGGAGTTCGCAGGGCGAGGTGCGCAGGTAGTCCAGCAGGTTGAGGCTCGCGGGGTCATTCGTAGTCCCGGTGCGAGTCCCTTCTGAATAAGGCTTCAGGGTCGCCTTTGCGACTGCCTGCTGAGAGACCCGTTGCGGCGCCACGGGCGCTTTGGTGGCGCGGGCGTTGTCAGGCGGTAGCGGCACATCCAGCGTCCGCGCTAAGCCCTCGGTGTAGCGCGTTTGCGCCTGATCCCAAGGTGAGGGGCTGCAGGCCGCGAGCCCCATCCCAAAGAGTAGGATCGCCAGCCCCATGGGGCCGCCGCGCCAAATCGAGTGCCCGCGGGCACTAATTTGATGGCTCGGATGGTGTAAACTAGCGGGCATTAGCAGCACTGGAACACGACATGGATCTCTCTTGTTTTAAAGCCTACGACCTTCGAGGTCGCATTCCCGATCAATTAAACC
>JAQWWC010000016.1 GCA_029249645.1 Pseudomonadales bacterium | reverse complement strand
CGTTGTTTACTTTTCAATGACTTACAAGCACCCCTAGAGGGTCTAACGCACCAAATCACGCACCTATATTTGCCGTTATTTATTTTTCAATTGCGTCATTGACGCGCTTTTGACGCAGTCTTCATCAAAACCCAGGCTGCCTCCCGGCCCAGTCCAGCCCCCGCTTCACCAGATGGGGCTTCTTCTGTGTACAGGTATTACTCGTGTATGTAGAAGCTATCGTTTTTTTACTAGCACTCGTTGTCGCTGGATAGACAATATGGACTTCGCTTTTTCCACTAACATTGGTGGGGTAAATCTAGCTGGTAGAACGTGGTTTTGTCAGGGGCATGTAATCAGGATGGTTACGAAATCAAAAAGCCTTTTAGCATTAGCGCTCCATAGCCGAATCCTCGTGACAGCCTGTGGTTTATCATCGGATGCCACTGGATCTCTCAGTCGCGGAGCTGCTGCCGGAGGCAAACCAACGATTTGATCTAATTGCCGCCTACAATTAGCTTTAGGATCCGCTTCTTGCACCACACTATAGCAGGCGGCTTCTCCATAAACTCGCATTTCATTTTGCCCACAGCCTGAGCATGAGTGCGTTGGTAGATGCTCATGTTAGACTCAAGCTGTCGCCATTATCGGGCATCCATCAATGCGCACTCTCATGATAATCGTTGGTCTTTGTGTTGCAGCCGGCCTTTGCTCGGCAGCCTACGCAGACAGAACCATCAGTCGCACCCTTGAGGAGGGACTCGAGCGCCAGACAATGCTAACCCTTGAGACAACGCACTTCGATGCATCCTTTGACGTGCTCAATTACCGGTCGAAACTCGGTTCAGGCGCAGCGCCCAAGGAAGCATCTATCCATACCCTAGATCTGTCACTTCCTATTTCGCCTCGTTGGTCCATAAGCTATAGCTACCGTGACTCGAGTGGCGAAGCCTCCCGGACAACGCAACCTATTTCAGTAACAACCCGTATCGAAAGCCATTTAATCGAGGCTGGTTTTGACGGCTGGTCCATCGGCTCATGGACCGGTCGAGGCTTTGTCGGCCTCGAGCAGGGCGATCAAGACCCGCTATCCATTGATTGCTACGCTCGCGCAGGCATCATCCTAGGCGGTAGCTGTGACGAAGCAACCTTGCGGTTTTTTGATCCTGAAGTGTTTCGTGAGACAGGCGAAACCGTTTACTTGCCCGTGCTTACGTCGAAGGCCGAGCAACGTAGCATGATGGTCGGCGCCAGTCTTGCGAAATCTGCTGCGTCCTGGCGCATGGTTCATCACCTACACGCAAGCCAAACTCGAATCGACGTGAACTTCAACTCACCGTTATTTGATATCACCGATCCCTTCATTTTGCGGGCCAGCTTCCAGGGACAGCCGGTCGGTGAAATTATTAGCACGCTAAGAACCGAACTTCCCCAAACAAGGCCTTGGATTGAACGAGCACTGGCTTACGAATTTTCAGCTATGCGACCTATGGGTAGTCGCATCACGGGGCTCGCGAAATTTAGAGCCATCAAAATTTGGAGAGACGATTACGATCCTGGATTAACTGTAGATGATGTGACGACCAATGCCGCACTTGATCTATCCCTCTGGTTCACTTTAACCCCCTCAGTCAGTACCTACGTACGAGCTGAAGCGTTTATGCACTACCTCGCAGGCTTCGAACCACTGGCCTACAACAGAAAGACAGCAAGACTCTTTGAACATCCTTACGGTCAACTGTCTGTTGGTGTGGTGATTGCATTTCCCTGAACCTTGCCTCTATTAAGGAGCCTGCCCAGCACCCGCCAACTCAACAGCGGAAAGACTCTAACCTAACGGCGGAAAGCTCACTGGTCACTCAGCAAGACAATCGAGGGGGCAGGGCCACGACGAGACCAGAAAATCTGGTCTCGCATTCTGGTCTCGCAGTTTAGTTGATTACTCGACGATGGGCGTTGGATCAAAGACCACTTCCCCATGAACCACGGCTGGCTCGCCGCTATTGATCAGGCAGTCTGTAGTCGTCTGTGCGTCGCAAAGTGCAGTTGGTGGCTCACCAATGTAGTTGCCTTCGGGAAAGTTTGGATCGCCCAGGATGCGCATTTTTTGATTAGGTGCCAACCGGCTGCGCTCGAAGGAGTAGTTCCCAACTTCCGTTACGCCGCTACCCAGTTTTTGCAGCCATTCCTCGCCATCTAGCGCTTTAACGAAATACTCATCACCATCTGCATCAGTCACGATGCCGCCATCAGGGATATTAAATCGATTGATGAAGCGGTAGGTATCCTTCCATTCACGAGCGAATTGACCCAATTCTTGATCCGTCGCCACGTCATAGATAAATCCTGGGATACCTCGCAGCTCTCCGTGACCAGCGAACTCAAGTGAGAGTCGCTTACCGGCATCAAGGCCATAGCTAGTTTCATTTGGAACCTCATAATAGAGCGTACGCGGCGGCGAAATTGTCACGACATCGCCTGCTGCATCTAGCAATACATAGCTCGGTTGCGTATCCAACTGGATTTGGTAAGTCGTTAATGAAACACTATCGAACAGCTTTTGCTCGCAATAGCGCGTCTCAGTCTCTTGATCACCGCTGAACTCTGGATGATTCTCGTACCGATCGCCGTCGCGTTTCTGACACTCGAGCTGAGCGAGATCAGATTCAGCCACTAGGTGACCTGATCTTAGCCCCCAGTTGATGTTCGATGTAAATCCATTCGGTTCAGCGTACTGCGTATTGCCGAGTGCAGAGAATGGATCACTGCTCGAGCTCAAGAACTGTTTAACAACCGCTCCTTTCGTCAGTTCAGTACCGTCCACTGCGAAACCGGTACTGGTTGGTGAGAAGCGGATGACTTCCGAGTCCCGAATGCCGTCCCAATATTGGCCAGCCTGATAGGTATACACGTTGTAGTGCTCACCGAATCCTGCCGACACTGTGAAATTTATTTTCAATGCGTTTAAATCGAGACCCGGACCAGGCGTCGGGATGGGGCCCTCACCAAACTGCAAAGATCCTAAGTTAACCGTTAGTTCGTACTGCGCGGCCGGTTCGATAAAAGTCTCTAAGTTAAGACTACCGACATCGCCTAGGTCACCACTGAACAAGCTGAGCAACCGCATGGTGAACCCTGAGCGACCACCGTTGGTGAATAATCCGCCACCGTATGCAAATACGTCATCTTGGCTATTACCCACCGTTGCCGTTACATCAATCCCGGTGTTGTCAGAGAGCAACTTCACGTCGTAGCTCGACCCAGCCGGCACCGTTAACGTAAATCCGCCTGCGGTGCTCGCCCATTCCACAGGGATGGTTGCCATCAGCCGCGTGCCCGAAAACATATTCCTCAGTTCAATAGTGACTGGCGTTGAGCCGCTATCTCCCACAGGTGGTGCAGACATCAAATCAAATGTGGCAACCGGTGATTGTCCTCCTCTCCCACTGACAAGCTCAACCAGATTCTCATAATTGAGCCCCCCTTCATGATTCATGAACAATGTGCCGTCGACCTTGGCAGGATCGGCTCCTCGCGGGCGATCTAATTTCGTGTATCGAGGTAACGATTGATCTTCGGCAATACCATCATGAGAGCCACCAGCAACAAAAACATAATCTTGCAATTGCGCTCTGGGCGACGCTAACCGAAACCCCTCCCTCAGCAGCGGACTACTCGCAAGATGGAAATCGTCCGTCATCGAAAGCGCTGATGGGTCATTGCGGTCAATCTCGATCACGGTTGCGTCGTTTTTCAAGAAAGGGCCGACATTGGCAAATGGACTAGGAGCGAGTCCCGACTCCGAGGCAGTGTAGCTCGCACAATTTTCTGCATCGGACGAGGCGTTTCTCGCGCAATACGCATATAAAAAAGTTTGCTCCACTCGCGAGGGAGTAAGGCAATTGCCCATGCACGCCAAAGATTCGGTCAAGTCACTGGCTGATATGTATTCCTGCGTCTCTGTTCGAATACCGCCGCGACACGAATCTGTGCCCGCAAGCGCAAAGATATTTTTCGAGCATTCAGTTACGTCACCTGACGGTGCCGGGTCTGACAATGTAGGGTCGTTCAGAGCCGCGGCGCTGATGTCGTACCACTGGTGGGTGTCATTCGACCAAACCCCCATAGGCCGGGTATTCACAAAGGTCTCGGGACCATTGGGACCGAAGAAGGTTTCTTCCTTCTTCATAGTGCTCACCCAGTCGCTTGGCTTGAAGTAGATCTTCTCGCTGAGCTTCACTTCATCCCAAAACGGCTGAAAGGCGACGGCTGTATCGAACACAAACACGCCAGGGGTGGCGCCTTCAACGGGACCACCATCATCGACTTCACTCGGGAGATACGTATCTTTTTCGAAAGCACCCTGAAATTCCTGAACCTTACTTAGCGTTTTGTCCCCTACGCCTGTAATACTAAGGTTGAAAAGATTGCTACTCTCGTCCAGACCCAAAAGTTGCTTGTATTCCTGATTCCAAAAGGGATCCTGGACATGAAGCCCAATGCGAATTTTGTCAATGTCGTTCAAAGACTGATAGCTCTTAGTCCTTTTTTCGACCCGAATTTCAGATTCGGCGACATTATAACTCGTGCTCGCAGAACCTGACTCTTGGGGACCAAAGACTTCCCGCTTAAAGTCAATATCAGACAACTGCTGACCAGACTCTGCGATTAGCTTTCGCCCGCGGGGGTCGATAAAAACACCCCAGTAGTCAGCAAACCCAAACACTCGCTCAGTGACAGACCTCGTCGCGTTCGGGTCATCTTGAGTTGGCGAGGGGAGATCAACGCTGACCTCAGCGAACATTGGGAATGCACTGCTGTCTCCCACGCTCAACCGACTACCATCCTGGTTGTAAACGCCGTACCGAAACACGTTCCGGGTCGCATCACTTTGATCGATGGAGTAGCACTCCTCGGTCACTAATGCACCGTTCTCATCTGTGCTGAGGGTGCTAGAATCACTTTGCGCCAAAAGATCTTCTAAACCCGCTTGGGAAAGTTCGATCCGCTGGGGCTCAAAGCGATTGAAGCCATCTGCAGTTCCATCAACGTTACTATCGTAGAACTCAGCGCAACTTTGCGAATCATTCGGAGAAAAGCACAGCTCAAAGGCACTTTCATAATTCTTACAATAGGTTTTGGCCTGCTTGTTCAAGTAAAACTGATAGAACGCCATGATATTACGAAAGCTCGGCCCGCCGCTGGACCCGCCCCCATCGAAACCACCATCACCTGGTCCTTGGCCACCATCGTCGGGGCCTTGGGCGCCGTCATCTGGGCCTTGGCCGCCGTCATCTGGTCCTTGACCGCCGTCATCTGGTCCTTGGCCACCATCATCTGGACCTTGGTCGCCGTTACCTTGTCCCGGATCATTTCCAAGGTCTCCACCGCAGCCATCGCAAATGTTTACGAACTGGCCATAGATGCCATTGACGTCCCCACTAGCTAAAAAATCCATAGCAATATTGTTTTCGCTGTCTCGGCCGAACTCCTTATACTGAAGCTCCGTGCCAGACGCTTTGAGATAGCCTTGCCCGAGCGCTTGACCGTCAACAATTTCAAACTCGGGACCGTCATCCCCGGCGGGATCGCCTGCGAACTTGCCAAAAAGATCAGCGTCGCCGTCTAGGTGCATTGAAAACCACATTTCAAATTCGCCATTGGGCGCCTCGTCAGACACGCCGCCGGTCTGATTCACTTGAATGTAAATCTTGGTGTCGAGATCAAACTCGTCTTGAGCCTTGTCTTCGACCCACACCTTGGCTTTCACAGGTTCATCAGCATTTGCGAGGCGAACATCTAGCACCGCTTCAAGAGCCTGCTCGGTTTCAATAGAGGTCGAGGAGGTGGAAGAAGATGCCGTGGTCGAACTTTGCGAGGAGGTCGCAGTAGCTGACGCCTGTTCTGACGTGGCGTTCGCGCCCGATGTCTCACAGCGATCCTCATAAATCTTGGCCACATAAGCACCGTCGTTCACAAATGAATCAGGTCTCATAGAGGCCATGTAACAGATGATGGCGCTGGCCTGCTCAATGGCATCGGTCAGTGGCTGCCCTTCCACGAAAAACCGTTGTTCATCGTTAACGTAGGCACCAGAAGTTGGGGGGGTCGCCGAAGCCGTGCTAGCCGCAAGAAAGGTGGCTGAGAGTAAACCGACTGCTGTGATGGTTTTCAAATAAGTCATTGTGTTACTCCTCCGTCTTCAAGACCGTAATGGTCGAGGGTAATGTAAAGCCAGTTGCTCCAGCGCCGCCCACGTCGCTTGCGTCCGCGTCATTCGGAAAGGCATCCAAATTGTCATTAACGCCATCGCCGTCACTATCGGGCAAGAGCGGGTCGGTACCTGCAGTGAGTTCATCCGCGTCGGCAACATCGTCGCCGTCATCATCCGGATCTGCATTATTGCCGACGCCGTCACCGTCGGTATCAAGCGTTTCGTTAGCATCAAGTGGCAGGTCATCTGAGGGGTCGGTGACACCATCATCGTCGTCATCCGCATCAGCGATCATCCCGGTATCCTGGCAAGCCTGATCGCAATCATCCGGGAAACCATCAGCATCAGTATCCGTTCGATTCCCGAGGCTGATTAAGGGATACCCGTCGGCAGCATCAAGCACACCATCACCATCATCATCGGGATCAACATTGTTACCAAGACCATCAAGATCGGTGTCTAGGGTCTCGGTTGCATCTAACGGAAGCGCATCGAGATTATCGCTGATGCCGTCGGCATCCGAGTCTGCAAGCAAGGGATCTGTCCCAGCCGCAACCTCTGCGGTATCCAGCAAGCTATCACCATCGTCGTCGAGATCAGCATTGTTACCAATACCGTCAAGATCACTGTCTAGAGTCTCAGCTGAATCTAACGGAAGCGCATCGAGATTATCGCTGATGCCGTCGGCATCCGAGTCTGCAAGCAAGGGATCTGTCCCAGCCGCAAC
>JAQWWC010000015.1 GCA_029249645.1 Pseudomonadales bacterium | reverse complement strand
CCGCCCCAACCCCTGCCGGCAACCCACCAACAGTTAATGACCACACACTTTGCACCAGCCTGCTATCAAGGCGAGCACATTACGAAATGGTACCAAGGCGTTGTTCACGATTTTGGCGGTGACCCAAGGGTGATTGAGGCGCCCCAGGTTAGTGAAGACTGTTTATATCTCAACCTTTGGCGACCCAAGGGCGAAACGCAGCCCTTGCCTATGGTCGTCTTCATCCATGGCGGAAGTAATCGAGGCGGCTTCAGCTATGAACCCAATTACCTTGGACACCATCTCGCTGCACAAGGCGTGATCGTCATTACAATCGCTTACCGCGTAGGGGCTTTTGGCTTCTTCACGCATCCTGGGCTCGCTCGCAGCAATTTTGGGCTACTGGATCAAATTCAAGCCTTAAAGTTTATCAAACAACATAGCCGAGCCCTGGGCGGAGACCCCAACAGAATTACGATTATGGGCGAATCCGCTGGCGCCAACAGCATCAATTTCCTAATCGCCTCGCCATTGGCCGAGGGCCTTTTTCAGCGCGCGATTCATCAGAGCGGCGGCTCGGCGGTAGATCGAGAGACCGACCCAGCGCGCGCACGAACATTGGGCGAGCGTTTAACGCAGCAGCTGACAGGATTACGCGGGCAAGCGGCGCTGGCGGCCGCGAAACAGCTGCCACCCGCGGCAGTACTCGCTGCCGCCGAATCTATTTATACCGGTTTTTATTTTGATCCGGTTATCGACGGTAAGAGTGTTGTGATGCCGCCAAGACAATCTCTGGATACAGGCGCCGTGGCACCCATCGACCTGCTCATCGGGACGAATAAGGATGAATGGCTTATGTACTTAGATCCTGAGCAAAAACTCGATGACTGGCTGGCTGAGCATCTGAGCAAAACCCAACGCGCCGCCGTCCTGCCACTGCTTGCCCAGTTTCCATCGGCAACCCGAGCGCTAGATGTCCTCATCACGGCCCGCGCCTTTGTTTGCCCTTCCCTGCGTTTGGCTTCGCATCTCAGCAAGGTTAAAAAAGCAGTGTATGTCTATGAATTTAATAAGATTCGGCCCGGCAAAATGGCGGCATCGATGGGCGCATACCACGGAGCAGAACTGCCGTATGTATTTGATACACACGACGATTGGCTGCCAACCGATAAAAACGATCGAGCGCTCACGGTCCAGATGCAGCATTACTGGGCAAATTTCATCAAAACCGGCAATCCGAACTCGAGCATCGCGGTGCCTTGGCCGCCTTATCAAACCAGCACAGAGCAAGTTCTACGTCTTGATGTGAACAGCAACGCGGGACAGCCTGCCAGCGCGGCAGTTTGTCGCGCACTTGCGACCCATTAAGCGCCGGTAAAAGCGGCGGCCGCTGATTAAAATAGCGCCTTTGATCCAGCTATTTTGGCGAGAATATTTGTAGCCAAAGCACTTTTATCAAACCTCAGGATGCATTACGATCAGAGGAGATTAAAACGCTATTTACCGCTCGGTCGGTCTTGATCAATGTTCGCAACCAATTGATCGCGTAACGTCCCAGCCTCATCATCATGAACTCGGATCACGATATGACTTATAAAAAGCCTACAGTCCCCAATCACCCCTTTCGTCGAAGAATGCTGGTTAGCAGCATTGCCGCGGCCCTTGGGACCACCAGCGTTGGTTTCAGCTACGGTGCGGAAATCGAAGAAGTCGTGGTTACAGCACGACAACGTGCTGAGTCCTCGCAGGATATTCCGATGATGGTGCAATCGATTTCCGGTGATGAAATGGAGAAGCGCGGCATCACAACCTTGGAGGACTACGCTCGATTTGTCGCAGGCCTCAATATTTCAACGACAACGCCTGGACAAAACACCATCGTCTTCCGGGGTGTCAGCGACGGCGGCGGTTTCCTCGTTGACCCAACGGCGGCCATTTATCTCGACGAACAACCGATGTCCGTCACCTCCGCAGCACCGGATGTCTACCCAATCGATTTAGCCCGAGTTGAGGCGTTAGCCGGACCGCAATCAACGCTTTATGGCGCCTCATCACAAAGTGGTGCCGTGAGGGTGATTACCAACAAGCCTGATGTGACCGAGTCCTCCGCCAATGTCGGCTTTGGGGTCGGTCAAACCCGAAATGGCGGCAGCAGTCATGAGGTTGACGCCACCATTAACGTGCCACTCAGCGATAAGGTTGCAATCCGCTTATCTGGCTTTAAATCCGAAGACGCTGGCTACATCGACAATGTACTCGGCACAACGGTCTACGACGACCTTTTTGGAACGGGTCTTGGCGGGACTAAAACCAACAGTGGTCTAGAAGCAGAAGATGTTAATAATCTCGAGTGGCAAGGTGGCCGAGCCGCAGTCCGCTGGCTGGTCAACGACGCGTGGACGGTAACCGGCACTGCTAACTACCAAGATTTAGCGGCGGGCGGCTTTAACGACTATGACCCCAACATTGGCGATCTAAAAACCGTTAAGTTTGCTGAAGAATTTCGCACCGATGAATGGCTGCAAACCAGCCTGGTGATTGAAGGCGATTTAGGTTTCGCGCAATTGGTGTCAGCGACCTCTTATTATGATCGCGAAATTGTGTATCAGCATGACACCCAATCCTATGCAGCGTACTTTCATTATGCCTTTGGTATTTATTACGGTTATCAGACCTATAATTTTGGTGAGGAGCCAACCGGATTTTTGAATCAACCCTATGAATTAGATAGCTTCACTCAGGAGCTTCGATTGACGGGCGGTTCGGACCGAACCAATTGGACGGTTGGGGCTTTTTATCAAAAGAGTGAAGAGTTCTGGGACTTCTATACCTACATCGACGGTTATCGTGACTCACCCGCTTTCGAAGCTTGGAGCTACTACTACCCAGGAATTGCGCCAACCGATGCCTGGTGGAACTCCTTCCAAGGCACCAAACGAACCGACAAAGCCGTTTTTGGCGAAATGGACTTTGACATTATCGAGGACAAGTTAACCGCCCTAGTCGGTGGCCGGTGGTACCAAGTCGACCGAGAACTGAGCTATACAGTAGAGAAGCCCGATTCAAGGGTCGATCAACAACTCCCCAACCGAGAAGCCGAGGATGACGGATTCATTCCAAAATTAGGCCTTGAATGGCACGTCAATCCAGATGTTATGCTCTATGGCGTCTACTCCGAAGGTTACCGAGTGGGCGGCACCAACCGAGGACGAACGAACGACAATGGGGGCGCAACACTACCCGTTGATTACGAGTCAGACATTCTTGAGAATAAAGAGCTCGGCTTGAAGTCTCAATTCGCGAATGGTCGGGTTCAACTGAATGCCGTCCTATATCAAATGAATTGGGCCGGCATGCAGCTTGAAGTGATTGATCCTAGCAATGGCTTGAGTGCCTATGGCGGAGACGGCAACGTGCCCTTTCAAGTTGTTGTCGGTAACGTTGGCGATGCCGTGGTTAAAGGTTGGGACTTCGATCTAAAAGCCCTGTTAGGCGAGAACGTCGAAATCGGTTTCAACATGACCAAAATCACCCAAGCCTATGTTGAGGGCCAAGCCTTTTATGATGAATCGCGGGTACCGGGTGGGCAAATCCCATCCGGCCTAGAACCTCGCTCCTCACTGCCTTTATTTGCGGATAAGTCGTGGTCAGCTTATGTCGACCTTTCCGGTTTTGACTTGCTTGGTGCCAGCGGCAATCTGCGGCTGCAGCACAATAATGTGGGCGAGTCTTATAATCAGCTGACCGGCGGATTTCCGTCTTATAAATTGAGTCAAGGCGACTATCACGTAACGGACGCCATCTTCACTCTTGAAACAGACGGCTGGAGCGCCCGAATCTACGTCAATAATATCGCCGATTCTCGTGGGATTTCTTATGAGGACACGCAAGATTTTGATCAAATTTGGGGTGGGAATAGCTCGAGCGTGATCCGCCCGAGAAACTTCGGGGTTTCTTTTAGGAAGTACTTTTAAAAAAAACATCTGAATAGGCCAGACATAAAAAAGCACGCTTAAGCGTGCTTTTTTATGTCTGGGCAAGATCACCTATCGACTCCCGCGACGCCCAAAAAAGCATCCTAGGCAGGCGCTCCTAACAATCCTGCAGCCGTCTCTTTTTGCCTATTTTGTTACTGATAATGCTACATTCTCTTCAGTTGGCAGCCAGCCCCAAAGTTTTTCAATGATTAAACGTAATCAAGAAACCTCGGTCATATCGCAAACCAACAAACAACGACCTGGCCTGATGGCCTAAAAGGGCCAAACTTCCAGACCGTGTATTGCATTTCGGATATCCATGGTCAAGTTAACGCCTGTCAGTCGGCGGTCAGCTTGCACATTAAAAATAGTAATCGTTGAGGGCGAACTACCCACAGCGACCAATTGATCATCAATCACACACAGTCCGCGGGCAAAGCCCTGCCGTGCGACTTTACTGCTATCAACGCCGGCATAATCTAATTCCTGCTCGGGATACATCATGACCTTTTGAGCAAATGATTGACCCAACCGATCAACACAACGAACCACATTGCTAGCGGTGTCATTAAACAAAACCCCGCCGTTAAACGGTTGGGCATTGTGACAGCCCGTTGGCAAGCTACAAACCACCGCAACCCGCATTTCGGCATTGACCCGCAACAAAGCGCCGGTATTCAGGCCGCTAAAGAAAATACCTGCATCGGAGACCGAAACCATATTGATATGATAATTATTGGCAAAGGGCGGTCCACCCCGTGCGTTTGGGTCAAAGCGCTGCCCGATCCAATCCTGGCCATTTTTACTGATGTACAAACCCCATATGAACGCTCGAGTATTGAGATTAAAAACAAGCAGCGAGTCGTAACCGGTTGACGTCAAAAATAACAGGTGGTCCTTGCGACTGATCTCATGACAATGTTTTAGGTATTCGTTGCGATAGGATGCGATCAGCTGAAAATCGGGTGAATAGCAAAAGAGCTCATCACTAGCGGCGATCCAAACCGCATCCTCCGTGAATTCAATCCCTCGCAAGCCCCGATCCCAACCCCGACCACTGAAATCAATGTCGCCGCTGTTCCAATCGATCACCTGATCAACCTGCTGCGCGCCAAAGTCCACAAGATAAACACCGCCGTGACTCTGACCTTTCTGACTGCCCCGAACCACTGATGTTGCAAGAAGTTTTGGCAAGGGCGTGGTCACGATCCTTGTACCCACTGATCCTCGGCCGGCAAGACCGGCGAGAGCA
Organism: Pseudomonadales bacterium; assembly: GCA_029249645.1. Lineage (GTDB taxonomy): Bacteria > Pseudomonadota > Gammaproteobacteria > Pseudomonadales > Azotimanducaceae > UBA9926. The sequence continues at coordinate 7,145 of JAQWWC010000015.1, read as the reverse complement.
CCTGCCGCAATTCATCCAGGTGTGGCCCAAAACGTTTCCAGGTTGCAACAGAGCCCTGATAGATTGGCTGACGGACCTGCTCAGAACTGGCGGTACGAACTGCTCGCTTTGTTTCATGAAAATTAACGCAATTGTCTTCAAATTCAAGACCACAAAAATCGAGAATTCGACGGACCTGGGTCTCAAGATCGGCGACAACCGACTCGTATTGCACTTGCAGCACTTGCCCTGGCAGCACATCATCCCAATGCGCCATCAACTGCTCATACTCTAAATAGAACTCACCGAGTTCAAACAGGTCATATGTAAAGGTTTGCCCTTTTGCAAAGTGCTGCTTGAAACAGCCTATGCAGCTGTCCATTGGATGCCGACGTGCATCGATAATTTTTGCGTTCGGTAGTATGGCCTTTATAAAGCCAACATAGGCGAAGTTGTTCGGCATCTTGTCCGTAAAAAACGGGGCCTGCCCCCTGTGCCGCTGCGTTTGGGCAAGGTATTGTTCGCCAAACGCCGTTAAGGCATCAGCAGAAAGTTCCGGCATCGACAGCGGAAAGGACCTTCCGGTACCTTTATCGGTAATCGATTGCGCAATCATACTGATATCGGGTAGTTCACTCGTGCCATCAACCAAGCTGTGGCTGGCAAGGATTTGCTCAAGGAGCGTCGAGCCGGATCTTGGCAAACCCAGTATAAATATCGGATCCGGTCGCTGGCATCCTGCTGCGGTGACCGCTTGCTGGTCAAAAAACGTGAGCCCAAACGCCTCTTTCATTTTTTGGTGGGCGATTTCAGTTTGTACCGGATCATAGGCAATACTGTCGCGATGGGTCTTGTTTGCCAGCGCGTAGTAGTGGAAAGACTGATCAAAGTCCTTCTTGTCCTCATAGGCCTTGCCTAAGGTGAACGCGAAATGGACTTGGCAGTCGACGGGTAATTCGGCGCTTTCCAATCGAGACGCCATGTCCGCAATCTCCGCATCATTGAATTGAAACGTCTTTAGGTTGGCCAAGCTGTAGTAGGTCTCCCCAAAATTCGGTCTAAGCTCAATCGCCCGCCTATAGGCAGCTATCCCCCCCGCTTGATCGCCCACGGTTTTGAGTACGTGCCCCAAGCCAATATGAGCGCCCGTAAGATTAGAATCGAACGCCACGGCTTTCTGATAGGACTCAATTGCACGCTCAGGCTGCGCCGCCATTGCGAGCGCAGCACCTAAAAAGTAGTGTGTTACCGGATTATTCTGATCGAGCGTGGCCGCATGCTCTAGGGCCTCAACCGCCTCTTCGTAGCGGTTCAGCTCTTTAAGCACAGAACTCAAGTCATGCCAGGCGGCCACAAACCTAGGCGCAATCTCAGTAATTTTCAGCAGCAACTGTTCCGCATCTTCAAAACAATGCGCGTTAATCGCAATCCGCGCCAGTAACAGTGCCGCATTGACATCCATCGGATTGGCTTGAAGAATCTCTTGCGCGAGTTGCTCGGAAGCTCGAAATTTGCCTTCGGCAAACAGCCGGGAAGCTTGCTCGAACTTTGCTTGAGTCGGCGACAACGCGGACGCCTTTGCCAAGACCTTTTGAGCCGCCTCCGGACGACCTAGCGCGGACAAAGCCCCGCCGAGCTTGGTGAAAACCGCCGGGTTATTCGGCATCAGCTCGGCCGCCTTTTCTAAAAAGGGAAGCGCCTCGGCATGCTGACCTTGATTCAACAGCACCGTCCCCAGATCCTCATGCGCGCGGGCGTGGCCCGGGGCAACTCGTATGGCGTGACGCAAGCATTCCTCGGCTTCCCGCCATTCATTGCGCTCCGCCAAAATGGTGCCGAGGAGCGCCATAAAATTAACGTCTCCCGGGTCTCGCTCAATAGATTCACGACACAGGGACTCTGCCTCTGCTCGAGCACCACTTTTGAGTAGTGTGATAACGCGCTCAAAAACCTGACGGGGATTTTTATGATCAGACATTGATTTTCCATTTCCAACCGATGGTGCAACTCAAGCCTCTGAGCTTTGTTAGAGTTTGCCACAATCCGGACCGGCCAGCACATTCTCAGAAGCTTGCCTCTAAACCGTGGTAATTCTAAAGTGCTCATAGCGATTGATGTACGCGAGCCTTTACGACCAGCCAGCCCACAAGGACAAGCGATGACAACAACAACAAACCCTTTTGACAATACTCGATCTCTGCTAATCAGTCTTTACATGACCCTCGTGGGTTACGGCGTCTTAGTCGGTATTCCGGTGATTAGCACCGCTTGGGTCACGCTCCTGGGCTTCTCAGAAGTTGAAGTGGGCCGAGTCGCCGGCGCAGACTTGGGCGGGCTATCCGCCGGCGCCGTCTTTACGGCCGTCATTATTGCGCGCATGAATCGTCGTCTGCTGATCCTACTTGGGATCAGTATCGCGGTGCTTGCTAATGGTCTATGCATCCTCTTTGTCGATTACGACCAAGTTCTGTGGTTGCGCTTACTGGCCGGCTTTGGAAGCGGCATTTATACGGCAACAGCCGTGGCCGCCTTAGGCGCCCGCTCGAATCCGGCTTTTGCCTATAACATGATGCTATTTGCATTCGCTTTTTCACAAGCCCTTGAAATGCAGGTGTTACCGCTGCTCAGCATGAACGGGATCTACCTGACTTTTATTGGTTGTTTCCTCGTAACCCTCGGATTCATGAACTGGATACCGGCCTACGCCAACCAAGCGCCCACAGAAGTCATGCAATCTGACAGCGGTCACGACTTTGTCAAACCATTGGCCGCTTATTTACCCTGGCTTGGCCTCACCGCAATTTTCGTAACTTACATCAACATTGGTGCTTATTGGACCTACATCGAATTGGCCGCACTCAGTGCAGAGATCGACCCGATCTGGATTAATCAGGTCTTAGTATGGGCGTCCTTTTGCTCCATTGTGGGCTGCTTGTTCGCAACCCTGCTCAGCAACCGCTTCGGCTTGGGCCGCCCGCTGTTAGTGACCCTCGTTCTAATGTCCGTCATTGTTGGAATGCTGGCAAATGGCATTACCGATACCAAATTGCTAGTGAGCGTCTTCACCTTTAACCTGCTTTGGATCTTTATCGATGTTTATCAAATGTCGACGGTTGCAAGCGTTGATGCCACTGGCAAGTTTGCGGCGCTCATGCCGGGCGCCCAAGGCCTAGGTCAGATTGTAGGACCCAACTTGGCCGCAAGTTTATTGGGCGAAGATTTGGGGTATCAGGCAGTGTTTATAATGTGCTCAGGTGCTGCATTACTCGGCATGCTAATTTATGCGGGTTTGTACCTACGGCTTCGATTAATCCCGCAATTCAGCACGCCCGTGACCTAACGCGAGGGGTAACCATGCCATGCTAGGCCGTGATCGCGAGACGGGCCCCGCGGGGCTTGCTTCATTGCACGGCCTTGACCACTTTGCCTGACATCATCACAAAGCTTGGCGCCTCCAGCACCGTAATATCCTCAAGAGGATTACCCGGTACCGCGATGAGGTCTGCAAATAGACCGCTTTGAATCCGGCCAACTCGGTCCGACCACTGCAACAGATCCGCTGAGACACTGGTGCCGGCCTGAATCGCTGCCATAGGACTTAGCCCAGCTTCTATAAGCGCCGCAAACTCACGGGCGTAGGCCTCAGGTTCAATGTTGTAGCCACCAAGGTCTACCCCCACCACCACTTTCACGCCGGCGGCATGCGCGCGCCCAATTTTTTCGAGCCACTCATCTCGATAGCTCAAGTAAGCATCGTCATTCTTTTCTTGGGCGAGCAATTTATCCGTGCCAGCGTAGTAATCTCCAACGTAAATCGTCGGCACATAAAACGTACCGTGCTCAACCATCAAGCGAATTGATTCATCATCGAGATACGTACCATGCTCAATCGATCGAACACCAGCCCGGATCGCTTGATTGATCCCGTCGGTCGCGTGGGCATGGGCGGCGACTGGCACATTGTGCCGAGTCGCCTCAGCGACGGCCTCAGCGAGTTCATCTGGGCTAAAAGCTACATTGCGCGGATCATCGCCGACAGAATGAAAGGCGCCCGTTACCAGCAGCTTAATCCAATCAGAACCATACTTAATTTCAGACCGTATGGCTTTGCGAATCTCAATGGGCCCATCCGCAATCAGTCCATCGGCAATCAGCGTTTGTTCTGGCGAGCCATAATTGATATCGCCGCCGCCCCCAGTAATGGAAATATAGTGCGCGGCACCGGTTATTCTGGGTCCCACAAAGACCCCTTCGGAAAACACGCGTTGCAGATCTTGGTTGCCGTAAAACACGTCCCCATCGCCCATCACTCGAATCGTTGTCCAACCATGGGCAAGCCACCGCTGCATCACAGCAAGGCCCAATAGCGCTTTATAAGCAGAGGATGCAGTGAGATGTGCGGTCTGGTAGTTATCGTCATACAAAAGCGGATGCTCATGCGCATTGATCATGCCGGGCATGAGCGTCATCCCCTGTAAATCAATGCGCTCATATCCCGCAGGGATGTCACCTTTGGCCACCAGCGCAACAATGCGCGCGTCCTCGACCAAAACGGCAACATCAACCTGCTCAGTCTCCTGAACGCCATCAATAACCTGATCCGGCACTAAGGCATAGCGCCCGGCGTGACTTTCCAAATGCAAGCCCAAAAGCGCAAGGCCCAAACATGCACTCACAATCAATCGATTCATAGCACCCCTCATCCTTCGGCCCAATTGGCCTCGTTTTCACTTCATAGTAGCAAGTCCGGCAACGCATCCTAAAGCCGATTCATACCGTTACTGATCTGTGGCACACTAGACCCAAAGTACAGCGTTAAGACCTATGGACATTGGCGTGCCGCTAAAGGAACTCGGATCCTACGATATCGAGCCCCTCAAAGAATTGATTCTGGCCCAGCCGGAGGCGGCTTGGTGGGGCAATCAGTACCGACAATTAGAATACGAAGTGCATGAGCACACCCAGTCAATCGTGATGGTCTTTACCGACGGCTCGGGTTGGCCGAACATCGAGGTAAAGCAAGAATCTGGCTGGGATCTCTTTAAATCCACCGCCCTACCATTGATGCATCAAATCCTTGAAGATCACTACCCACCTGGTGGCACGATCATAAGGGCCATGGCGGCGCGTTTGCAAGCTGGCGGCATTATCAAACCCCATCATGACGGCCACCCTTCTTTTCATCATGGTCACCGCATCCACATCCCTATCTACACCAACCCAAGGGTGCGCTTTATGATCGACGGCCGTCCCTATGCGTTCGAGGTCGGGAAGGTGTACGAGATCAATAACCAAAAGCGTCATAGCGTGATGAACAAGGGCGATGAGGGTCGAGTTAACTTTATTTTTGACTATATCCCACCAGCTCAGATCGCACGCTGACAGCGCTGAGCCGCCAGCATGCGCAGCAAAGGCCTCTAACCCAGCTTGTTGAACGCCTTACGCTCAAACTTTAATCGATGGAAAAACCCCTTCAAGAAACGTCCGCGCTACGCGCTTGGCTTTAGCACGAGTCATTTTTTGCGGCGCTAATAAAATATTGAGCCAAAGACCATCAATGAGCGCAATGTAGCCGTCGGTAACAGCGCCAACATCGACCAGAACCTCTTGCGCCGCACCCAATTGCGTAAACAGCGCCCGGACCGATCGTGCAGCTCGAGCATCGGAGTCGGCGCAGATCTTTTGATAGGTTGGGCGAGACGTCGCCTCCCCATAAAAAGCAAACCACACCGCCATCTTGGTCGCCTCGGTCACCGAACGACTAAATTGAAACTGCACCAAAGCCGCCAGTTTCTCTGCGGCGGATGAAAAGGTCGTCGCATCCAAGATCTCAGCTTGGCCTCGATTATATTCATCTGTAACAAATCGTAATGTTTCGATCAGCAAGTTTTCTTTGCGCTCAAAGTGCAGATTCGCGATACCACGGCTTAGCCCCGCATCCTTTGTAACTTGGGCCATCGTGACAGATGATAAACCCACCCTCGAAATACAGCGCATTGTGGCAAGGATCAATTGCTGGCGTCGAACCGCACGCGGCAGAATCACCCGTTTTTTTTCAGACACACTCTTGATTACTTTCGTTTGCATACAGAACGCCAAGCCAGAAAAAATTCTATAGCCAACTAATCTAGAGCAGTGCCCGGGCCAGGACAAGAAAAGAATGAACCCGCGTTCATTCGCAGCTTGTTCTGCCGCAGCCAACGTGGCATTCTTTTGCCTTTATCCACCGCCTCATCGACTCAGGAGACGCTATTGAATAACTATGATGCGATCATCATTGGCGCCGGACACAATGGGCTAACCAATGCCGCCTATTTGGCCAAAGCTGGACTCAGAGTTGCTGTTTTAGAACGCAATCCCTACATTGGCGGCGCCACCGTGAGCCGAGAACTCCATAAGGGTTGGTATTACTCCAACTGCTCCTACGTCTGCAGCCTGCTTCGCCCAGAGATCGCTCGTGATTTAGAACTCCCACGGCATGGCCTACAGGTCGTGCCTTTTGGCGGCGGCGCGACCTTTATGAGGAACGGAGATCACCTTGGTAACTACCACGATCACGATCGTCATTACCGAGAAATGGCCCGACACTCCAAACGCGATGCCAATGCCTATGACCGCTACACGGCTGATGTTACAAAGCAGACGCGGCTTATCCGGCCTTTCTTAATGCGAACGCCGCCGGACCCTACTTCCATGAAACCCCGGGACTTATCCGACCTCTTAGATTTCGCGAAGGCGTTTTTAAACATGGGAGAAGCAGGCCTTGCGGACACCATCGCCTTTTGGACCAAAAGTGTTGGCGACTACCTTGGTGAGTATTTTGAAACCGATGTGATTAAAGCCCACATGGCGGGCAGCGGCATTATCGGCACCGCCCTCGGCGTCTACTCCCCTGGCACTGCTTACGTACTCCTGCATCACTATATGGGCGATGTGGATGGCAACGTCGGATCCTGGGGCTTTGCACGGGGCGGTATGGGCGCTGTCGCGGACGCCATTGCAAAAGCCTTCAAATCCTATGGTGGTGAGATCATTTGCGATGCCGATGTTGATCAAATTATGGTGCGGGGCGGTAAAACGACCGGCGTCGCTCTGCGCAATGGCGACGAATATCTCGCGCCCATTGTGGTTTCGAACCTGGATCCGAAACGCACGTTTCTCGACAT
>JAQWWC010000014.1 GCA_029249645.1 Pseudomonadales bacterium | reverse complement strand
ATATCGAATGACCGTTGAGGTCGCATCCGGATTAGCAGATAGATTGAGGGTTGCGGGAATATCTTGGATTGGAATATCCCGGGTTGGTTGACCGCTTTGATCATAAATTCGCAGCCGGGCAATCCCGGCTTCGATTTCCTTAGTCACGATAAAGGTATCAAAAACTTCAAAGTCCTCGATAAAGGTTCCGGGATCAGGGGTGATTACGGGCTCCCATGCTGATTGATCGCCCGCATGCTTTGCCTCAACACGCATCAACCGGTAGTTCGGCGCCTCATCGTTGGTTAATAAGTAGAAATGGTCCTTGAGATGCCGTGCTCGGTATTCATGCTGATCTGTGCGTGCAAGCAGCGGGTAGGGCGAAGCCAGAGGGGTCTTGCGAGGAATGATTAAAATCTCGGTGCTTTCGGTGCTGCTCGCCCTGATAAAGATGAAGGCTTTGCTCCGACTTTCTTCCAGCCAAAGTGAGAAGGTTGGGTCCGTCTCCCGATACACCAACTGATCCTGGCTTTGATCCGTGCCGAGTTGATGCCGATAGACTTCATGTTCGAGAAGCGTCTGCGGATGTTTCTTGATGTAAAACAAGCTTTGACCATCCTGACTCCAGGCCATCGACGGGGCGGCGCCGGTGATCACATCTGGTTGCGAGATGTCAGATCCAACGGCTTTGATTCTGAGCGTGTAGATCCGCCTGCTAAGGGTGTCTTCGGCATACGCAATGAGGTCCTGCGCCGGATTGACGACCCAGTTGCCCACCGTAAAATAGTCAAAGCTCTGGGCAAGTTGATTGACGTCCAGGACCACTTCCGAGGTGTCTGGGTTATCGTTCTGAAAGCGTTTATAGATAGGGTGTTCCAGCCCCGGTTCGAAGACGCGGTAGTATTGATAGCCTCCAAGCGCAATCGGAACCGTCGCATCCTTCTTGGGTAATCGATTGGTAATTTCTTGGAAGAGGGTCGTTTGGAGTCTTTCGGTGTGAGCCATCAGTTGTTGGCCATACGCGTTCTCAGCCGCGAGCAGGGCCAAGACCTTTGGGTCGGATCGCTCATCGTCCCGAATCCAATAATATTCATCCAGACGTCGCTGATCGCCGGCGCCGATCCAGGTCGGCACTTGCTCAGCAATGGGGGGCGCAAGGATGGCTTCTTGGACCTTGCTAGGGGCTTCACACGCCGTCAGCCCAAAGACGATCAGCAGTACTAAAAATGAAATTGGTTGCACGCGCGTTCCTTTTTGGTTGGGCCCTCTGGATTGATGGATTATGACCAAGCTGGGAGTTGGTCTCTTATTCCCTTAGCCTCCTAGTCTGTTGGGCTAAGTATCAGAGGATTTATTTGGTTAAAGACTACCACGTTAGATTCGATTCGAGTTGAGAAAACCACCGCCGGCATCGGTTCATCGGCGGTGTTGGGGCGGCGTTAATGGTGAACGGACTGAGCTGCTCGCTCAACGTGCGCCAGGCAGGGGTAGTAGGCTGGCGCCGAGTACGAGCAACCAGCCGCAGCTAGGCCTTGAGGGTAAAGCCGAATCGGTCCAGCGGAAACTGCCGAATCCGTTTGCCGGTGGCGTGGAATAGCGCATTTGCCACTGCTGGTGCGATCGGCGTTGTTGCTTGCTCGCCCACGCCGGTGGGCGGCGCATCGCTTTGCATAATGTGCACCTCGACGGCAGGCATTTGGTTAAATCGTAATGGCCGATAGTCATGAAAGTTGCTTTGCTGAACCTGACCCGCGACGAGATCAATGGCGCCGTAAGCCACCGCGTTGAGTCCCAGCATGACGCCGCCTTGAATTTGGGACTCGACCCCCAAGGGATTGACAGCAAAACCGCAATCGACCACGCAGACGACGCGATCGACGGTGAAAGTGCCATCGCGGGCAACCGTCACTTCGACCGCTTGTGCGATGGGTGAGACAGAATAAACCCTAGCCGCCATACCGCGTCCCCGTCCGACCGCCAACGGTTGGTCCCAGTCTGCGGCTTCTTTGAGTCGCAAGAGTACTTGGTGCATTCGATCGTTATCTCGGGTTAGATGCAGTCGAAGCGCTAAGGGGTCTTTATCACCCAGGTGGGCTAACTCGTCTAAAAAGCATTCATAGGCAACGCCTGTGTGAGTGTGCCCCACGGCGCGCCATTCATGAGGTCGTACGCCGATCTTTGGTGGGTTGTGACTTTCGACACGATGATTGGGTATTTGGTAGGCGGTGCCATAGGGGAAGACGCCGAAGGGTTCCTGCAAGCAACCATCGACGGAATAAATATCGATGTCTCGAACCATATACGTTGGGTCATGTTTGGTGTGTTGCATGATAGATTGGCCCACTGCGGTTTGATGCCATGAGGCGGGGAAACCTTCGGCATCGACGGTGCCGCGAAGGCGATGCACAAACAACGGTCGATAATGCCCGCCGCGGATATCTTCCTCGCGGGACCAAATAATTTGCACCGGGACCGTTTCTCCTTGGGCCGCTTGCACCGCATCGGTAATAAAGTCTGCCGTTTTGCTCGCTCGGCGCCCGAAGGTGCCGCCCATCAAGGTGCGATTAATTACAACGCTTGTTTCTGGTAAGCCAAGCATCTTGGCGACAACGGTGCGGTCATTACCTTGATTTTGGGTGCCGACCCAAATTTCGCATCGGTCGTCAAAGACCTGTGCTGTACAATTCATGGGCTCCATGGTTGCGTGGGCTAAATACGGCATCTCATAGACCGCTTCGTGAACGGCGATTGCTGTCTCGTGAAGCCCTTTGGCATCGCCAATATCTTCAGCCAGCAAGCCATCAGTTTTGCTTAATGCGCGATAGTCTTCTGTAAAACCAGTTGTTGAGAGTTGACCGAGACCTAGATCATCCCATTGTACTTTCAGGGCTTTAGCGCCTTTGCTTGCTGTCCAGTAGTCCTTGGCAAGGACCACAACGCCGGCATCAATGGCTTTAACCTTTAAAACGCCCGGTATAGCACGAGCTGCTTTGTCATCAAAGGCGATCACCCGGCTGCCGTACACGGGTGGTCTTGCGACGGCGCCATAAATCATACCGGGCCGCTTGATGTCGATGCCGAAGATGGCGCGGCCGGTTACTTTCTCAGGGGCTTCAATACGTTTCTTGGGGAAACCCAGTACGCTAAAGGCTGACGAGGGTTTCAAGTCAACGGTTTTTGGGGGCTCAAGTTCATGTTCTTGAATGACCTCAATCAGCGCCCCGTACGACACCCGTCGTCCGTCTGTGTGCGCGATCCAGCCAGCGTCGGTGGATAAGTGTACGGTGTCACTCTGCCAAAGAAGGCCCGCCGCTTGCAATAGAAGGGCCTTGGTTTT
>JAQWWC010000013.1 GCA_029249645.1 Pseudomonadales bacterium | reverse complement strand
CAGGGATTTAACCAAGCAGATGAGCCTTGCGCCGCTAGGGTTCAACGGTTCGGCAGTTCTGCGGCTCAAAGGCTGCACGACCTCGGATTCACGACTGAGCCGCCCCTCATCGCTGAACCGCGCGCTGCAAGGCAGCAAGCAAACCCTTAACGGTCAAAGCGGCAAGTGGGCAGCCCGTCCTCGCTAGACGATTGTTTTTAGTGCCGCAAGCACTGCATTGGACTGCTCGCTCAGCATAGCGTGACCACAATCGAGCTCAACAACCCGCGCCCCACGAATTGAACTCGCAACGGCGCGAGACTGCTTGGGCCCAGTCATCTTATCCTCATTGCCTAAAACCACCAGCGCCGGACACGCCACAGCCTCGGCCCGCACCGGCCCGGCCTCAAAGGCATTGCACGCCCCAAGATCCGCAAAATAGACCCCTTCTGGGGTTCTTTGCAATAACCGTAAACCCCCAAAATACAATGTCATACCCGGGCTTTTGTGCCCACCCATGAGGCCGGGCGCACTATGACTCCAAGTATTTGCCATGACCATCGCTGCGCGATCATCGTTTTTCGCGGCATCCAAGAGAACATCGCTAACCGGCATAGGCGTTGACGTGCCCAGCAGCGCAAGTGAGCGGGCATGGCTTGGATAGCGCGCGGCAAAATCTAAAGCCACCAATGACCCCATGCTATGGCCGACAATGGCAGCCTCACCGATCCCGAGCTGATTCAATAGCGCGCTCACCCAATCGGACATTGCCTCTATTGTCGTCAAGGCAGGCCCCTCAGAGCCGCCATGCCCAGGCAAATCTAACGCAACCACATTGTAGCCGTGCCGGGCAAAATGCCGCGCAGGCATCAGCCAAACCGTATGATCCATCCCCGAACCATGGATAAAAACAACACTTGGCTGCTCTGGTGCGTGTTCACCATTACCAACCCCGTAGAACGCCGTCGCGCCTTGCAATTGCGTCTTCATCTTACCGGCCTCCTTTGGCAGCCGAGCGCAGCCCAGACTTTAAATCCTTAACCAGGTCCGCGGCATCCTCAAGCCCGATGGACAATCGAATCATGCCCTCCGAGATACCCGCTGCAACCAAGGCCTCGGCATCCATTCGATGATGGGTTGTGCTGGCTGGGTGAATCACAAGGGATTTAGCGTCGCCAACATTAGCCAAATGCGAGAAGATTTTTAGGCCCTCGATGAAGCGCACGCCGGCTTCTCTTCCGCCCGCAATCTCGAAACTCATCACCGCGCCGGCGCCATTCGGCAGCAGTTTCTTGGCCAATTCATAATCCGGATGACTCGGCAAACAAGGGTGCAGGACAGACAGCACGCCCTCTTGCTCTGATAGAAATTTGGCAATCACCTCTGCGTTTTCCATATGTCGCGCCATACGCAGCGATAAGGTTTCGATTCCTTGAAGAATATGAAAGGCCGTGGTGGGTGCCATGCACGCACCAAAGTCCCGTAGGCCTTCTCGGCGCGCGCGCGCGATGAACGCTGCAGGGCCAAATTCTTCTGCAAAATTGAGGTGATGGAAGCCATCAAACGGCTCGGCAAGCGTCGGAAAACGGCCACTGGCTGCCCAATCAAAAACGCCGCCATCGACCAGCAAGCCGCCGATCACAATGCCGTGACCCGACAGAAACTTTGTTGCTGAATGCATAACCAGGTCCGCGCCCAACTCAATCGGACGACACAAATAGGGCGTTGTGAAGGTGGCATCGATCATCACCGGAATGCCAGCAGCATGGGCAACCTCCGATATCGCCGGAATATCCAAAACCTCCATACCGGGATTGCCCACCACCTCACCGAATACCAGCTTGGTATTGTCCTGAATGGCCGCGGCGAAGGCTGCCGGATCTCTGGGATCAACAAATGTCGTTTCGATGCCAAATCTTGGCAAGGTGTAGCTCAGCAAATTGTGTGTGCCACCGTACAGACTGCGCGAGGCAACAATGTGGTCACCCGCGCCCATCAAGGTCGCGACGGCGAGATGCATGGCGGCCTGTCCACTGGCCACGGCAACCGCGCCCACGCCTTGGTCCAATACCGCAATCCGCTCTTCGAGCACGGCATTGGTCGGGTTCGAAAGCCGTGAATAAACGTGTCCTGTACGTTCTAAGTTGAACAATCCCGCCGCCGCCTCAGCGCTTTCGAACACAAAGGAGGCAGACTGATAGATGGGGGTCGCGCGCGCACCCGTTTCGGCGTCAGGCCTTTGACCAGCATGCAGTGCTAGGGTATCAAACTCGAACGGGGGCTTAGACATAATGACTCCAATTGCAACAGCGGTCCGGTTTCGAACCAGGGTTTTGGTTAGACCTTGGCGGACAATGCGTTTGAGAAGGCCTGAATATCCTCCGGACCAATCCCGCAACAGCCGCCAACGATGGTCGCGCCCGCATCAATTGCTTGCATCGACAGTTCAACGAAATAATCTTGGGTTAAATCAGTTCGACGTATCGTTGGCCCTTCGTTGTCCAGCGTCCAGCCCTTAGGCACTTCTTTAATCCGGTTAACATAGCACCCTATCGGTCGATCAGTGAGCCGTTTGAGCTCGTTAATGGCCGTATTCGCGGCTTCAGGCGTTGTGCAGTTTAGAAGGTAGCCGTCGATGCTCAGATCAGCAAGCCGCTCAAACGCCGCCAAAAGAGTCTCCCCGCTCCGCAGCCCGGTTCCGGGTGCTTCGTTCAATGTCCATGCAACATAGACCGGTTTGCCGTTTCCCTCAGCCTTGGCTTGGCTTGCAGCGTGATACGCCTCGTCGGCAGAGGACATCGTTTCACACAGAAACAGGTCGACATAGGGCTCAAGGGCGCGGACTAACTGCGCGTAAATGGGCTCTGCGATGACCGCCGCCGGCACGAGGTCAGGACGATAACTTTCAGAGAGCGGCGGCAAGGAGCCTGCCACCTGTACGGACTCGCCGCTCTGGGTCACAGCCCTGCGTGCCAGTTCCCCGCCCAAGGCGGTAAACCGTTCAAACTCCGCCTCTAAATTTCCTTTGGCCAGATAACTTGGCACCGTCGAGTAGGTGTTGGTAATAATCATTCTGGCGCCGGCTTCGATATACTCTTGATGCAGCGCAACCACCAATTCTGGCGAGTCGACCAATGCTGTGGCACTCCATAACCCTTTGGCCGCGCCGGCCAATCTTTTTTGTATTTCCCCACCCATACCGCCGTCTAAAATGGTAATCATGGTTTGTGCTCCTACGGTGCGTGACGCGGGTTCGCGCCGTCTAATTATGATGTTGTCATGACAAAACGTTTTGGTTCAGTCTTGCTGGAATTTAGTCAAAGCGTTTACGCCTTAAAAACGCTTAAAGCGTTTGTGCCTTAAAAATGCTTAAAGCCGCAAACCGACCCTAAATCTCCTACGCTGATCTGA
>JAQWWC010000012.1 GCA_029249645.1 Pseudomonadales bacterium | reverse complement strand
ACCTAATCATAAAGCAACATGACCAAATCATCCTAAAGGCAGCAAGCTTAGAAAACAGATTGACCTGTACCGGCCGCTCCCAGAGGACTTCTTTAAGCTCGAACGTTCGGATATTGGATGATCGCAATTCAGAGGATTTAGTCATACCCAATCCTCGTTGGTAGTTTAAAACGGCTCAATTTATCGAGGTTTGTGGAACAACTTTTGACCCGAAGGGTTTAAAGAGCCAAAAAAGCACATCGGCGCCATCCCGACTGCGTTCTAATCGCCCACAAAAAAGGGAGCCTAAGCTCCCTTTTTTGTCAAAGTCGTTAAGTTTGAACTCAACGCATGGAGATCAAATCCTAGAAATCGTATTTGAAACCCAATTGGACCTGCCATACCGATCTGCTGAGGGTTTCGAGGTTCTCGATGCTACGAGTGTTATTCAGCCGGAAGTACTCGTACTGACCGTCCACGATGCTAGCAGAGACTACATCACGCTCGTATTCATAGCGAGTCCGCTCTACCCTGCCCCAATCTGAGTTGAGCAGGTTCCCCAGGTTCTCGATATCAAAGAACAACATGGCTCGGTGCTCCGGCAGGAACCCTGGCAATTCTTGCTTAATGCGCAAATCGACCATGGTAGACCACCTAGATGTGTCGCCGTTTCGAGCAGCGATACCGCCTGCATACTGGGCCAGCTCTGAACCATTAATGTAGTTGAAAAATGCCTGCTGTTCTCCAGCGTCACCACCAAACGACGTGGCTGCGAACAGAGGATCGCTCGGTCCAGAAGGCACATACAGCAGGTGACCCGCATCATCGTTTCGACTCTCACGACTACACCGACCGCCGCCAACATCAAGCACACACGCATTGTTTTCGTTGAAGGTGTAGCTGTAAGGCTGACCCGTACGGCCCGTCGCGAAGATAGAGACTTTCGTCTGATAGCCACTGAAAAAATCTTTTGACCAATTCAAGCGGAATTTTATGGCTGTCTCGGTCTCAAAGTTAGAGACTCCAGCGCGAGGCCGCTGACGATCATAGGCCGCGAAGTCAGAATAATTTGAGGTCGCGGTAGATGACGTTCCGTACCCAATATCTTCAACGTCGGAAAGCGTAACGCTCGCAAACATATCGATCGCACCGTAGGCTGTGTCCCAATCTTTGCTTACAGCCAATGCGTACAGCAGACCGCTGCCTTGGTCTGTAGAATCGATCACGATGGCCTCTGGATTACCGCCACCACAATCATAAAGCGGTCTGCCATCAGGCGCCGTTTCTGACTGTACGGCGCATCGTTGGTCAAACCAAAAAGGTGCGTTTTCCAAATCGTTGTACAAGACATCAACCGACAATAACCAGTCGCTCTGAGTTAAAAACGCAGCACCAAGACTTGCCTTCAACGTCGTCGGAATTTCGAATGAATCTGCCAAAGCATTCACAGAACCATTCGGCGCCTTGGTGGCTAAGTCAGTCAAAACATTCTCAGGAATATACTGACCTGTTGCCGCGTCCGGTGTGGTTGGAACGTTAACTACGCCAAAAGCATTTTGGCCATCAGAAATCACGCCATCATTGGAGTAGCTGTTTGAAATCCAGACACCGGGCGACCCCCCTGAAAATTTGCCGATACCGCCACGAATGGTCAACGCATCGCTGGCGTTCCACTCGAATGAGGCTCTAGGCAGCACGACATCTAGACCATCGATGTCATTCGCGTTTGAGTAGCCGTAGCTGTCGACGAAGTTTTGGTTCTCGCGGATTGACCCGCTGCTTCCGTAACGATCGTATCGGATACCAAAATCTAGGGTTAGATCGCTAGCGATATTCCATGTGTCCTGAACGTAAAAGGAGTTGTACTCATAACCCCAAATAGCCCGCAAATCGTTTTCATTGTTAGTCACCGCATTGTTGTAAAGCAGACCAGATGCCGTTGCGTTACTCAGGTCCTCGGTACTGTCGAAAACATAGGACCCTTCTGAGTTCTGAGCGAACAGGTTGTTCACATCCACTTCTTCGCGCTCAAAACCAAATTTGATCAAATGGTCACCCGTTACATACTCAGCAATCGCTTTAACCTGAAAGAATTCCTGGTTCAAAGAGTTACCATGCCGAAAGCGATCTGGCCCAATCACGAGGTAGTTCTCGTCACCGTCAACCTCGCGAAGGAATACTGCGAAGGAGGGGAATTCAGCGCCGTTGAGAGAATTCTGACCCGTCGCCTGCTCCGTCGTTGCAATTTTCAGCTGAGTCGAAAAATTAGGCGTCCAGTCACTGAATAGATGGCCGGTAAAAGTTTCCACTTCCTCTGATCGGTCGTACCATGCTGACGACGCGCCCAGACGGTTATCAGATGCAAGGAAGTTGTTACCATTTTGCTCACGAATTGTGTTCCCCTCGGTGCTGATGTAGGTGAACTTGGCTCTATGCGCATCGTTGATGTTCCAGTCAATGTTTGCGAGGATCTTCTCGTCTTGAGCAGGTGCCTTGCTAAAGTCACCAATATCGAAGCCCCATACATCGGATACGATGCCTCTAACCTCAGCAACGTCATCAAGAGTGATGTCATCTCGGATGTTTAATGCACCAGACCCTACTGGCCCGTTTTGAAGCGGGGCAATTTCTTCATACTTATCATAAGCGACAAAAAAGAACAGCTTGTCTTGAATGATGGGTCCGCCGAACGTTGCGACCATTGTTTCTTCTTCAAACGTGAAGTCGAAATCTTGGTCCTGGTTTTTGTCGCCGACAAGAGAGTCGTCAGTTGTATAGTACGCGACCGAACCAAAGAACTCGTTTGTACCTGACTTGGTGACCGCGTTGATGGTCCCGCCCGTAAAACCATTATATTCCACGTCAAAAGGCGCGGTCTGAATTGATAATGACTCGATCGCATCATAAGAAATAGGTGACCGCTGCGTCGGATAGCCGTTGGCGTTCAAACCGAAACGGTCGTTAAGCGCAACGCCATCAACGGTGAGAGAGTTAAACCGGTTGTTTGCGCCCGCTATCGTTAGCTCTTTCGCACCACCTGACTGGACATTAACAATCGCAAACGGATTTTGTGCGGCGGCATCCGTGATATCTCGATCGATAGAGGCGACCTCTTCCAATGCCTCGATACCGAAATCGGTGCCCAACCCTAGGTTCTTATACCCAACGGACTTACGAGTGCCGGTAACTACGATCTCCTCGATTGCCGTTTTAGCCTGTACTGTCACCGGCAAGTTCAGTGTGCGGTCTAGGGCCAAATATAAATCATCAATCCGAACCGCAGAGAATCCACTTCCACTAATCTCAACAGAATAGGGTCCGCCAACGCGCATACCACGTGCCGAAAACACACCGTTTTCGTTCGAAGATGCAATTGAAACCGTACCAGACTCGGTATGCGTAATTTTTACACTCGCGTCAGCAACCACTTCATCTTGCTGGTTAACGACGGTGCCACGTATCGCAGTGGTGACCTGCGCCTGAGCTGTCGTGAGGAATGTTACCGCTATGAGTAGCGCAATCATCGCTGCTACTTTTGTTGCCACGGGGTTGGTTTTCGATATCAACTTAGACTCTCCTATTAAGTCAAATTTAATCAAGGTGCGCTTTGTTTGCGCTATGAGCGACTTAGCAAGCACTGCAGGGCCCACAACATTTTTCAATGTTTTTTAAGGGGTAAATCTCGAGCTGTGCTTACGCCGGCGCTGATTATAGACTTCCGAGATCAAAATTGTACTAGATTGCCAAAAAAAATTAGCTTTCTTTGCAGAAAGTCACTCGAGCAGCAGACGCATTAAGGTCCGTTTTAGGGCCGAATGCCGGGCAGACGCCATAGGCAAGGAACAACAGATGGGCCATCGATCTACGCTAACCAGCCCAGTTACCGTCCAACTTCACCGCCTGGGACGTCTGCCCTACCTAGGTCATACAATTTTTTCGGAATGGTGCCGGGATAAGATTACCGAGCGTATAAACGGGGTGCTTCAAACACTTTAGGGCAAGGTCCTTAATCTGGTACCAGCGCCGCTGATTTGATGCGTATTGACTAACGTCTTTGTGCCACAAGCCTTGAATGCCGGTAACCATCAGATTTAGCCACTCAAAATCATTGCTTCTAAAATGACCAAGCAACGTGTCTCCAACCGCAACGGTTCCTCACGCTTGATAAACACGCACTATCCTCGACAGGATCGCTCAATTAGAAACAGCATCAAACACCCGCCAGTCGGCAGCCTGTACCAGCACTTATTACCTCGGGCTTTTACTTCCTGTAGACTGCGCCTTCATTAATGAACCGTTAAAAGGCGATCACATGACCCAGCCAACCGACCTGCCTTTGGGCCTAGTCCAAGACCACCTCAACCTCGTTTTTTCGGCATCCGACGGCCCTGCGACTGAAAGGTTCTATGGCGACATTATCGGGCTGCGAAGAATCCCGAATGTCGAGCTACCAGGCGGGCGGTACATGTTGCGCTATCATGGCGGCGCCACGGAGCTGAAATTCATCGTGACAAATCAAACCGGTCAGCGCGCAGCCAGCGGTCTAAACGCTGCCAGAGGGATCCGCTCATTGACATTTGTCCTGCCGGAATCGCGGCGACAATCGATATTTTCAAGACTCGCGGTCTATGGGTTGCCTGCACCCAGCGCCCTACCCGGAAACTCAGAAAACACGCGCTACACGCTTCAAGATTTTGAAGGCAATCACATTGGACTGGCCTTTATAACCGATGAGCCGACAGACCCAGACATCGTGCGAATGGAATTTGGGTTCGGAGTGTCTGACCTGGCGGCAAGCGGTCAATTTCTGCAACAAATGCTTGGTATGTCGCTGAATCAAAACGACGCCGAACCCCATCAATATATCCTCGGCCAAAGCACCATAAATCTCTGGCACGTTCCCACATCACAACCTGCGATCGTTGGCATGCCGCATGAAATGATGGGGATGAGCCTATTGCAGCTGGTTATCCATGATGTCTGGGAAGCCCGAGCGCTGATCGTCGCACGCGGTGGACCAATCCATACCGAGCCCTATAACGTGGGCGACCTTGCGGTCGTGATGTTCATTGAGGGGCCCGACGGTATTTTGGTTGAATTCGGTGCCGCCTTGTAACACTTCGCGTCCGAGTCAACAACGCTCAAAATCTTCTATAACCGTTGCGAAACCAAAGCGTCTGACCCAATCGTTAGGACGTTAATGGGCCTGTAGCACCGCTCGGACTTCAAAGTCCCTTGGTGCCGAACCGTTTGACGATCCATTGATTACTGTGGAGACTGAAATTGCGTGATGCGCAGCCACTTTTAAGTGTTCCGTGGCTAAGTGTTCCCAGGCGATGGCGCGCTCGCTTCGCCAAGTTGAAACCATTGCCAAGCCGGATTCAAAGATCGACAGAGATCGACAGAGAGGGAAAAATGGCGCGAACATCAGACAAGGACCAGTCCAGCTTCACATCGGGATCCGCAATATTTTCCCGCCGCGGTACCAATACCGACCAAATCAGTGCGAACTACTTTAATTTCATCATCGGCATGACGCTTTGCTGGGGTTTCTTGGTGAACTGGCAGATGGTGCGGTCCATTGCACCAGAAACGATACTCGAATATGGATTCTGGCCATTCATAATTGCCTACTTCGCCTCCTGCTTTGCTGGTATCCATCTTTTCAACTCATCCTCAAACCCTTGGGTGAGTTTCGTTGGATACAACCTCGTAGTAGTGCCCTTCGGTTGCGTGATCAATATCGTCGTCGCGCCTTATGATCCAGATATCGTCATGAGGGCTGTCGAAACCACCGGATTTATTACCCTTTTAATGATGGCATTAGGGACCATCTACCCCGCCTTCTTTTTCAGCATCCAACGCGGGCTGATGGTTGGGCTTTTACTAACGATTGCTTTTGAGTTGTTTGCAGGCTTCTTTCTGGGCAAAAGCTTTCACATCGTGGACTGGATTGTTGCTGCTATCTTTTGCGGGTACATCGGACTGGATTGGGCAAGGGCCCAACAGGTCCCCAAGACCGTCGATAACGCCATCGATTGCGCCGCAGCTTTATACATGGACATTATCAATCTCTTCTTAAGAATTTTGAGGATCATGGGCAGGCGCTGAACCCTCAAATTTTCCGCACGCCAGGAGCAAATCGGCTTTTTTAAAAGCACTTTGCCAATAACGCCCGCACTTTGCGGCTGCCCATCGATTGCATTAACGCCACGTTGCGCGCAGGAATATTCGCAACATCCGGGTACGCCGCAATCGCACGTGCAAGACTGTCCTCCCGAATCAAGTGCAGCATCGGGTTGGGCGACCGATTCGTGTAATTCTGAGCATCATCGGGCGCGGTGCCTTCGAACTGATATTCCGGATGAAAACTGGCAATTTGCACAACCCCCTCCAGGGCAAGATCGATTAAAAGCGTATCGGCGACCTGCAAAAAATCATTAAAATCGTAGAAATCCAGGAGCATTTGAGGATGAATGAGCAAGGTGGTCTCAACCGATGCATCATCGGTCAACAGCCTGAGTTCCGAGCGCAGCGCCATCAGCAATTCAGTCTCGGTTTTAGCATCCGTGACGGCAAAGCGAACCTGACCGTTCTCTAGCTCGCGATTGGCAAAGGGACATAATTTGAGACCTACAACAACGGTCTCTAGCCACTGTCTTGCCGAAGCGATGGCCCGGCTGTGCGTCATGTCACACCTTCCACCTATTTAAACCCCGTCTATGCTTGTCTGTTATCGCATCGACCCAAAACATGTGCCTGTCCTTTTCTGATCCAGAACGTGCCTTGAAGCTGACTCAAGGACCAATCGATAGCCAGATTGCGGCGTAACAATCACAATAAATGCCAAAATCTATAGCCGCCAAGCGCTTCTAAACGTGGCCAGCTGTCTTCGTATTATGCCGCATAGCGCGAGTTGCCGGTACGCGTTTAGATTGATGCCTAGAATCTTCAACGAGACGCACCCTTAAAATTTGACGTCCTAACCGCCGCAATCAGCAGAACCTTAAGATGGAGCGTTTAAATCAGATACTTCGGCTTGTTGCACGCCATACATCCAACTGCTAACTTTGAAAACTTCCCTCTTACAGAGGTTTTAAAATGAACCAACTCAAACAAATCTTTCTTATCGGATTGTTCGGCCTTACCCTGAACGCGCCAACTTTGGCCGACTCAAGCGCGCTGGTTCAGCCCGCATGGATGACAGAGGCAGTGGTACGAGATCTTGTGGCGCTCAAACTCTCCGCCTCACAACGTTCGCTGCTACAAGAGACGTTAGGAAACACCTTGCGAGCTATCCAAGCCGACGTCCACAAAATTACCAAACGGGGCGGCTTTGGACTCGAAAAGAAAATTAAACGCGCCAACAAGTTTCACTGGCGAGCTTTCGATGCCGCGATGCGACCGACGTTATCCGAGCAGCAGGAACCCCTTTTTGAGCGCTATTTACGAAACCAAATTCAAGCGGTCGCGATCAACTTAGCTGGGAAAGAACCCCTGCATTCCATTAGAAGTAACTAGTTTTAGCAACAATTGTATTGCAGGACAGGTTGCCGCTATGACCGGTAAGTCGATGA
>JAQWWC010000011.1 GCA_029249645.1 Pseudomonadales bacterium | reverse complement strand
CGGGCGGACGCTGCCGCAACCGGCAACTCACTTGAGTTCGTCGAAAGTGCCCAAGCACCAAAGTAGCAGTTACCACGGGCCAGGGTGTTTTTCACGTAGGCCGCCGCAAGCTTGTGCTTTATGGCTTGATAGGTCGCAATCGGCCGACCAAAAGCAAAACGGCCCAAGGCATATTCTTTCGCCATATTGAGGGCGGTATCGGCGCCACCCACCTGTTCCCAAGCAAACAGTACCGCTGCCCGGTTATACAGCTGCTGCAATTGGATCCAGCCCGTACCTGCCTCTCCCAGTAGCTCCGCGCTCGCCCCCTCAAAGGTAATCGATGCGTGAGACCGGCTTGGATCCAAAGTGGATACCATCTGGCGCTGACAACCCGGCTGATTTAAATCAACCAGCGCAAGCACAGGGCCCGCATCACTGGTGGCGACAACGACTGCAAAATCAGCAACATCCCCATCGGCTACGGGTAATTTCACACCGGTTATCGCCCCCTGAGCGTAACGCGTTGTCAGCTTTGCTGCGGTCAAATGGCCGTTTGCCTCTGAGTCGGCAAGACAACCAATCACAGCACCGGAGGCCAGTTTTGGCAGCCAAACGGCTTTTTGTGCGTCGGTCCCGGCTGCCAATATGGCTTCTGTTGCAAGATAGACGGAAGACGAAAAGGGCAAGGGCGCCAAGCAGCGACCCAATTCTTCCGCAATCACCGACAGCTCAAGATAGCTCAATCCAAGACCATCGTATTCTTCTGGAATCACCGTTGCCGTCCAACCCATATCAACGACCTTCTGCCAGAGACGCTGATCAAAGGCCGCATCGCCATCCAAAACCGTTCGAACAGCCTGGGGAGGGCACTCGGCTTTTAAAAAAGACTGCGCCTGCTCCCGGAGCATGTTCTGCTCATCTGAAAATTCAAAATTCATGGTGCGTTATCCCCTCAACGTTATCGCGTTGTTTGTGAAATCGTGATCATTAACTGGGTCCGAGGTTTGTCGGCCCATCCTGGGCGCAGCCTTTGAGGCGCTACAAGACTCACCTTTCGGACCGCTTCAAGGTATCACGATGTTGTCAGGTGTCCAACTAGATCCTCCGAGAAGGACCTTGGTCAGAGGTTAAAATAAAAAGATTCCGCGCAACTTTAAGAGGCGACAAAAATCGCCGTTAAGGACACAAGGGTTTATTAATCCATGTCACAGGCGAGCGCATCCAAAAAGGCAAAGCACAAGAGCACTGATCACCCAGCCATCAATGCAGCTTGTTCGCCGAGTGACCTCGTATCGGGGTTGTGCCAGGAAGCCTTAATCCGTCCCGCAAGACCACAAGCCCCTAAGGCCGATAATCACCTAAACGAGAATGACGGTAACCTTGGCTTTTATAGAGCGCATCCACCAGCGTCTGTCCACGCTCATTGAGTAAGATGCCTGGGCCCATTTGATTCATCACGTAACCAAAAGATAAGCCCAGGTCTGGCTCCGCAAACCCGATGCTGCCGCCAGCACCCGCATGGCCAAAGGCCTTTGATCCAAGAATCAAACTCTCTAATGCACCACCGGGCCGATCCAAGTTGTTCATCGTTTTCATAAACCCCGCGCTAAAGTGGGTCGGCATCATTAAGGTTCGATCGATGCCACCTCTGACCGCGGTTTCGGCCATCACCTGAACTTGGTCAGGGCTCATAAACAGTTTGTCACCCGACGCACCTTGTTGGGCAAGCGGCGCGTACATTCTAGCCAAACCCCGCGCATTGGTCAGTCCGCCACCTGCACCAAATTCAGCAAGATAGCTTTCGGGCGCGTCCGCTTTGAAACCGCCGGTATTAAAATACGCTTTCGCTGGAATCGATTCTGGATCCTTGATCAGGTGCTGGGTGAAGGCTGCCGGCGCCATGCCTCGTTGCGGCTTAAATCGCGCCAACTTTGCAACCCGATGATGCTCACGGCTTGGTAGGCCAATCCAAAAGTCCGCGGCCAGCGGCTCAGCAATCCATTGTCTGAAAAATGCCCCTAAGGACTGACCGGAGATTCGTCGAACGAGTTCACCCACCAACCAACCAAAGGTTGTCATTTGATAACCGTGCTCGGTGCCCGGCGTCCAGAGTGGTGCTGCTTGCGCAAGGGTCTCGGTCATAAAATCCCAGTCCAAAAAGGCGCCCGGTTTTAAAGCGGTGTTTAAGGCTGGTAACCCGCCGGTATGGTTCAGCAACATTGCAACCGTAGTGTCACCTTTTCCGGCTTGATCATACTCCGGCCAATACCGACTGACGGGGTCCGTAAGGGCAACTCGACCCTGATCAATCAAGAGATGCAGACACAAAGCCGTCGCCGCTTTCGTACATGAGTGCACGACACACAAAGTGTCGGGCTCCCAGGGCTTTTGGCGGCCTTGATCGACAAAGCCGCCGGTGAGGTCAACCAATACCTGATCGCCCTGGATCAGCGCCAAACTTGCGCCCAGTTCTAATCGATCGGTGAAATTTTCAACAAATGCCGTGAGCAGCGATTCAAATTCTGGAACGCACCAGCCTGAGATCACCCCCGTTGGTAATTGTATTTGCCGCTCCATGCCACTCCTGCCTGATCAACCCGCTTAAAACCAGCATACACGGAAGTCGGGACCGGCTACACTTGCGGCTTTTTAAGGATGACTGCATTGACCGAGCAATTCGCACAAGGCAAAGGCTTTCTCGGATGGCGGATGGTCAGTGTGGCTTTTTTTGTCGACTTCATCGCGGTGGGGTTCTTTTTTTACTCCTACGGCGTCTTCTTCAAAGCCATCGCGGTTGAATTTGGTGATTCCAGGCTAGGCGTTGCGGTCGGAATTACCTTGACGCAAGGTGTTGGCGCCATTCTCGCCCCAATTCTTGGACGGGCCCTTGATCGCTACCCGCTAAAATTAATCATGGCCATTGGCGCCTTGTCGATGGGGACCGGGTTTCTGCTGCTAGGCGTGTCCTCAAGTGCACTGCAATTTTATTTGATCCTGAGCATCTTTGTGGGGTTTGGTGCTGGCGCGATGGGCCAATTGGCCACGTCAAAATTAGTCAGCAATTGGTTTGTCTTAAAACGCGGGATGGCCCTCGGCATTGCCGCGACCGGCATTTCCCTGTCCGGCGTCATCATGCCTAACATCAGCGCCGCATTGATTACCAACTATGGCTGGCGAGAAGGGTTCTTATTCTATGGCGCGGTGACCATTATTTTAGTGGTCCCCTTGGTGCTGAAATTTGTGATCTCAAAGCCCGAAGAAATCGGACAGTTGCCCGATGGCGAAACCGAAATCACGCGTCTTCCCGCACCTAAACCGCCGTTAAAAACGCGTGAATTCTTAACCGATCGGAACTTTTGGATGCTGGTCATGGTGATCGGACTTTTGTTTTGTATCCAATCCGGCACCCTGATCCACATGGTGCCGCAACTCACAGATCGCGGTTACACCCTTTATAGCGCGTCTTTCGTTGCGTCTTGCACGGCCGGGTTCGGTATTTTGGGTAAGCTAACCTTTGGCAGTCTCGTGGATCGTTGGGACGTCCGCCATGCTTTGTGGCTTGGTATTGGCAGCCAGGTTTTGGGTCAACTCATTATGCTGTTGTTTCCGGGTTACACGCCTTTTTTGATTGGAGCCTGTTTTTTCGGATTTGGTATGGGTGGGGTGGTCCCTATGCAGGGTGCCGTGGTCGGAGCGGCCTTTGGTCGCGCCTCATTTGGTCGCGTTTTAGGCGCAATGCGCCCGCCTATGGCTGTCATTCACCTTGCTGGCGTACCCTTTGCGGGCTGGATCTATGACACAACCGGCGAATATACCGCGGCCTTTACCACGTTCATCGTCTTGTATCTCTTCGCGGCAGCCGCCGTCATGGGGATCTCAGTGAATACCAAAGCCAATCGCGGGCTTAACTGAATGGATCAACCTTTGATCTTGCAAGTCGAATCCGGCGCCGAATTGTAATTCTCAACCAAACAAACGCAATGAGCGCAGTCACCGAAATACCCACCACACTTCCGATAAAAATTCCCCGGTAGCCGAACAGATAATTACCGACGAGCGCGAGAGGTACCGATAGAAAAAGCATTTGCAGCAATGAAATCGTGAGCGGCGGTCCAGGCATGCCAAGCGCGTTGAAACTCGACGTGCTATTGGCCACCACCCCCATCAATCCCATGCCCATTGGAATAATCAAAAGGTAAACGCTCGCCGCTTCAATCACTTTGGGGTCATCGTTCACCAAGGCAATCAAGCGAGGTCCCAGCCAATACAGGCAAGCAAATGCAAAGAGACCCCAACTCAAAGCAAAGATATTCGCGACCCGCAAAGCGCGTTGCACCCGTTCAAATAATCCTGCGCCCCAATTTTGGCCTACGAACGGCGCAACGCTCATAGACAACGCCCACATCACCATTGCAAGCATGGTTTCAATCCGGGAGGCAACGCTAAAACCCGCAACAACGGCCGCGCCGTGACCCGCAAGCAGCCGGGTAATGACCGTTAACGAGATCGGAGAGATCAAATTTGCCGCAATCGCCGGCAATCCTACATGCAAAATCGCCCGGCTCGAACTGATGAAGCCGCCAAAGCTCCAGACCAGCAATCGGTCCTTCGCAACATAATAGCCGTACATTAAAAAACTAATACCCCGTGCAATCACAAAGGCGAGGGCGGCGCCGGTCAGGCCTAGGCCCTCAAACTCCTCAAAACCAAAGATTAAGGGTGGACCAATAGCGATCTGAATCACCGCACCAACGGTCATCAAGTAGCTCGGTTTGACCGCATCGCCCGCCGCACGCATCAGTGATGAGCCCACCATCGCAATGGCAAAAAACGGTAACCCAACCAACCAGATTGTCATATAACCCCGCGCTAAGGCCTGGGCTTGCTGATCCGCGCCAAGCAATTCAAAAATTGGCGTTAAAAAAATGAAAACCACGGCGGCGACCAGTGCCACAAAAATGAGCACAAGCACAAAGCTATGGGTGATGAGCCGTCGCGCACGATCCCAATCTGCAGCGCCAATACTTCGCGCCACCACTGAAGATGCACCGATGCCCAGCCCCATCGTCATGCCTTGCAAGGTCATAACCAATGGAAACGTGAACCCTAATGCCGCCAGCTCCAAGGTACCAACGCGACCAATGTAGAGCGATTCCATAAGGTTTGCGCCCATCACCGCCACAAAGCCAAACAACATAAAGCCCGTTAATCGGACGAGATGCTCGGAAACCTCACCCTCGGTCATCGACCGTGCGGTTCTTGGTGGCGCCTTGGCCGTCTCACTTCCTGGTGCTGGCTTGTTAATTTAAGGATCCTTTTAACGTAGGTATCAGGTCGTCCCCACCCTCGCTGTTTTGATCAACATCAAGTTGAGCGAAACGGTGGTCCGACGTTCCCGCCAAGGCGCGCTTCAACAGTTTCGCCTCAAGATTACCGCCAGACGCAACAATGCCGATCTGGTCATTATTAGCCTGTGCTTCACGATCGACAAAGGCAGCAGCAAGACTGGCAGCACCCGCGCCTTCAACCAGGTTATCGGTGTGTTTGGCCATTACCCCGATAGCCCCTAGTATGGCCGTCTCATCGACCGCTATGATCCTGCTGACGCCTTTTTCGATAATCGCTAAAGCTTTTGGATTCGCTAATCGAACTGCCAGGCCATCGGCTATGGAATCTGCCGGCTCTGTCAAAATGGGCTCGCCTGCTTGCAGTGATCTCGGGTAAGTCTGAAAGGCATCGGCTACCACCCCAATGACGTCGACGGAATGGCCCAGCGCCGCCTTGGCAAACAGCACGCCGCAGATCCCAGAGCCCAAGCCAACCGGGACATAGATTTTCGTTAAGGCCGGCACCTTGGTTAAAAATTCATAAGCATAGGTTGCAACCCCGAGCACCAAGTCCTCATGAAAAGAAGGCACTAGGTGAAGCCCCTCGTCCTCAGCATAAATACGCGCATAGGCGACGCTTTCATCAAAGTCTTCACCATACTCGATGAGCCTTGCACCCAGCGCGATCATCGCTCGGTTCTTATCTGGATTATTGCCTTTTGGCACCACAATAACCGTCTTTAGACCCTGTCTCGCCGCTGCGAAGGCGATGCTTTGCCCATGATTGCCACGCGTTGCGGCGCACAACCCCGTAACCGACCGAGTCTTTAGCAAGCGATCGACGTACACAAGCCCACCTCGAACTTTGAAGGCGCCCGTTGGCAAGTGGTTCTCATGTTTAACCCAAAGCTTTGCCCCCAAAGCGCCACTCAAACATGGCCATGCTGTGGCCGGCGTTGGCGGCAGGACCTCGTAGATCAATTGCGCTGCTTCGTTGAGTTGATTAAGCTTGCTTTGATTCAATTGATGCGACATCCCTTGCTGACTGGGCTATACCTAAAATCCAAAGTTTGCCGAGCAATTATCGGCCCCTGGAACGGGTCTCCGAAAAACAAGTCGGCGCGGCTCGCAGTTGATAACTCATCCTGCTTTAATTAAAAAATCCAGCCATCCGACACAGTCTACCACTCAAAAGATAAACCCGATGATCCTTCAAAACAATAAAGCCCTTCTATGCTTTTTCAGCCTGCTCATTGGTTTCACCCTAGCACCCGTCAGTGCGAGCACGCTCAGTTCATTCTCGGTACCGAATTCAGACTTTACAGCGCTCGCAAACCGCATCAACGTCATAGAACCCTCGCGCCGAACGTTCGACCAAACCTTTCAGTTGGCGGTTGCAAACTGGCGATTGGGTCAGTTGAAAACAGCCCAGACCCTTACCAATCAGCTGATCAAAGCCGACTTTGAACTGGGTGACAGCCTGTATCTGAAGGGTTTGATTCACCTCACCGAAGTGCGGGAGGTGAATGTCTTTAAAAAAATAGGGACTGCCAAAAAAGCGCTCAAAGCTTGGGAGCAAGCGATTCAAGCAGACCCAAATCATATCTTGGCCTTATTCGCTGTGACCGCTTTTTATGTCAATGCGCCAAGTTTTGCGGGTGGGGACCTGGACGCGGCCAAAGCTCGTTTGCCGCAGATTTTGGCGCTGGATCCTCATTACCATCAGCTGGCCGCCGGACTCATCGCCGAAAAGCAGGACCAACCCGAACGCGCTGAGCAATTGCTTCGCGAGGCCCTTACCGATGGCCCGGATCAGGTCATTATGTTATTTCAGCTGGGGCAGTTTTATTATCGCGCGGAAAACTACGACCGCGCCGCAGAACGCTTTGAAAAGCTCCAAGACTTTCCGCTGCATTGGCATCATCCAGTCCCATCGATGATCGATCTGATGCGCGGGATGGCCTTAAAGAAGCAGGGTGACTTACAAGCGAGCCGAACACTGCTTGAGACCGTACGCGAGCGCGCCCAAAACCCGGGCTTGAAGGCCTGGGCGGAAAAAGAGCTTGCCGCGTTTTAGCCCGTCGGTTTCGGATGGTATCTGCCCCATTGATTGAGGCCGTACGTCACGATTATCACCTTACAGATCCCGCCTTCGCTCAACCCGTGGTGATCGTCGTCAGCGCAGAGAAATCTAAGTCGTAGACGTTCCAGGGGTTGGCTCTAACGCGTTCATCCAGCATGACCGCGTCGTCACCCACCAAGATGCGCCATTGATTCGCGCGGACCCCGTCTAAAATAACAGCTGCTGCGTCGGTTGCCGACATGGGCGCATTGTCACGAAAGTCTATGCCACGTTGATGCATCGCGTCGCGCAATTGATCATCACTCAAGTTCATCATCATCTCCGTCATCGGACCAGGCTGCTTCATGAACCGCTCTCGCACCACACGCACTTCATCCGCGCTCATGTCTAAGGGCGGCGTGTGACCGAGAATTTTGCCAGAATTGATCGCAATGGAGGTGCCGATATGGCCGGGCATCACCACAGAGACTTGAATGTGCGGCGCATTCAGGCGCAGATCGTTAATCAAAGCTTCGGAGAACCCCTTAACCGCAAACTTGGCTGCGGCGTAGGCCGTATGCGGCACG
>JAQWWC010000010.1 GCA_029249645.1 Pseudomonadales bacterium | reverse complement strand
AAAACGCCCGCGGCGAAAAACGGCCCGCGGCGAAAACGGCCCGTGGCGAAAAACGGCCTGCGGTGAAAGACGGCCTGCTCTGAGGAAAACTGGCCTCGATAGACGCGCGGGGCGACCCGGCGCCTGCGTCGTAAAAATCCGCGAATTTTACCCAGCTGTATCGCTGTTTACATCCAAAGTCGTTTTTCTAGGGCCCGGAAAAAATAGATTGGTTTGCCGCTGGTAGGCTTTGTATGCCGGTCGTTTTTGGACCGAATAATATTCTGAGGGCACCGCGCCGGTGTAGCTGACAAGTGTTGCAAATAGCCCGTAAGAAACCATTAGCAGGCCAACGCCCAGCAGAGCCCAAATGATAAACGACTCGGCAGGATACAAAGCGAGCCAAGAAGGAATGGCCGCAATCACAACAGCATTCCACACCATCCACTCGGCAAAATAGTTAGGATGGCGGGTATAACGCCACAAGCCGACGTTGCACACCATTCTGGATTTGTTGGCTTTCTTCATTGCGACTAAGAACGCCAGTTTTTGCTGATCGGCGAGGGTCTCTAAGCAAAATGCCGTAAGCCATAGGCAAAGCCCGAGGACTTCAAGATAA
The DNA here is from genome assembly GCA_029249645.1 of Pseudomonadales bacterium. Classification (GTDB taxonomy): domain Bacteria; phylum Pseudomonadota; class Gammaproteobacteria; order Pseudomonadales; family Azotimanducaceae; genus UBA9926. The sequence goes on along the minus strand of JAQWWC010000010.1, from coordinate 13,152 downwards.
GAAATTGAGGGGCTGGGGTTCATAGCCATGATGAAAGCCGGTAGCGCAATGAAAGAGGCATTAAAAACGCCTTGGCTTAGGACCTCGACTTGCGCTCGCAGCCGCGTGTTCGTGATGCCGATGTTCTGCCAATGGATTCGTTGGTACTGATATCGAGGTAGCTCGGTTTTAAGCCAGCCTTTGCGCCAGCCATGCAGTGCCCCGAGTCCCATTCGACCGCCGATCAAGAGGTACACGAGGCTGACGATGAGGGTTCTGAGCCAGTAGCCGTCTCGCAATAAAGCGAGGGTTAATACGCCGATGAGTAATACACCCAAGGGCCAACCAATGTCCACGTATGACATGCGCCCCGTGCGCCAAACCGGAATACACACCACTGCGATAAACAAAGCCAGTTGCACGCCACCGTTAATCAAACCAATGCTGGCCAAGGTGCTGCTGCTGATCAGAACGATAAACCCGGCAACATAGGGCCAGATCGAAAAAGGGATAATGTACTTCATACGATTTACCTCATTAAGCCAGCACTCAGAAACGTCAGTGCACTCAGCTTGCGCGTAAGGATAGCAGGGGGAGCTTGAAAATTTACAGTGCTATGCCCTTGCGATCGACTTCGGCCTCTCGTTTGTCTCGACGGCGGTTTGATACGAAACGATACTGAGTTCGCCATCCGGCTTCGGTTTTAACGATTTTATCGTAATAGCTTGCCGTGGACGTTCGTCCCTTGCCAATAAGAGCAACGATGCGAAAGCGTAGTGTGACGCCGTCTTCATCGGAGTCCGTGTAAACGTTGGTCATCATATGAGTACGGGGATGGGCGGCCTCAGATTCCATGAAGGATTTTATGTCATCAAGCCCGCGGCAAATTCGAGCGCCAACCCCTGTAAGGTCGAACACGGCATCCTGCGTGAAAATAGCGTCTAGGGCGGTCCAATTTCGGTCGTCGATGGCATCGCCGTATCGACCAGGTAATTCGTGAATCTCTACCCGGTCTGCAGTTGTGAGTTCGTGTACCTGGCTCGTCATCGTTTGGCTTCCTAGATTAAGAAGATAGCGGTCAGTGTGTCGTGAAAGACGAGAAAAATAAACCTTAAGCTTGGCGGGGTTTTGATCTATGCCCCATTAGCTTAAGTAGGACAATCCCTTGCAAACAAACTGGATGGTCTTAGTGCTCAACCCTCCGCGACAACCGGTACACAGTCTCTTACTTGACGGGATTTAGATATCGACCTCTCAAGCCGCTATAGTGGCGCTCGTCGTTCCGAGTTTCCTCAACAAAGCCGCTATACATCTTAGAACACCGCCACTGAGGTTTGCCTGTCGTTTTGAGTCGATGATACGGCCAACCTTAGGGGGGTGTGGCTCTTGGATGCCTGCTATTTGAGAAGTTTGGAGACAGCGCAAAAAGAGCTCACCGCTTGTAAAAAAAGGATAGCGATTCTTACAAGCTGGTCAAAGTATGCCAGGGTAAAAGGCATGCAAAAGTTGCGATTTATTGGTTCGAATTGTCCTGCGCGCGTGCAATCGCCGCTTCGGCCATTTTGCGCTCAGTGCCGTCGAGCCTGGCTTTCATACCCTTGTTCATTTCATCAAGAATTTTAACTGCAAACTCGTTGTTTTGAATGTTGTCCCAATAAGCCGAGACGCGGGTCCCCGCCACAATGGGGCTATCAAAACCAAGACGCGGCACCGTACTGCTGCACATCCACAAAGCAGGAACCAGGGTGCAGTCAGCGCGCGTCAAGGAATCACCAACCGCAAAATTGCCGATGCCGATATGTTTTTCCAGCGCTCCAATGCCGCGCCTGACCTGGCCGATTAAAAGGTCAAGTACTGCCTGAACGCGTGTTTCTTGGTTGGCCTGACTGAGCGACAGAAAAATGTTATTCATTAGATAAATGTCAGCAATTCTTGAAACGACTCGGACGTCGGCACGTTCCTTAAGTGAACCACCCGTGAGCGCCCGATCAGGAAATCGTTCGTCAAGATATTCAGAAATGACTTCCGATTCGGGGATGAGGCCTTCGTCCACCTCCAGTACGGGGATTCGACCAATCGGGGAAACCTGAAACATTTTACCCATCATGAACTGGACGGGCAGATCAAAATTTATCTCATCTTGGATCCCCATCGCATAAATTTGCATTCGTACTTTGGCACTGTAAGGGCTGAGATCGCCGGTATACAACTTCATAAATCACCTTTTGGCAGAGCCCTGCCGTTCGAGAATTGAATTGTTTGGGCGCTGGCCATTGGTCAGTCCCGCGAATGGTATGCTCAAAATAGCATGTTAACGAATGCGGGGCCTCTCTTTATGATCTGTTTAAGCCAATGAAAACCCGTCTGATCTGAATCGGTCCAACGGTAAAACGATAGACTGGGAGGCGACTGACTGTCTTGTTCAGTCGGAAATGCTTGGCGGGTAGGGTAGATGTAATTTGAGTTCGCTACGACCAATCTGATTCCGGTGTTGTAAAAAAACTGTCACTTTCGGCACTGCCCTTAATCCCTTTTTGACAGCAACAAACCCGAGAACGTCTTAGAGGTTGCGCAATCGATTGCGAGGCGTGCCCCATGCTTTTGAGTGAAGAGCCGAATCATCTGTGTTACAGCGGCCTTCTGTCGCTCTGATTGACTACTTTCTTTGATTTTGGAAAGTCCATCAATCCGAAATCAGTCTCGGCTAGGTTTTTATTATGTCTAGGTCTGCAATCGACTACTTCAGCCATTGACGATGTAGTAAATCGCCATTAGACGAAATCACTTCCACAGCCGCGCCCTCAGAATAGATACTTAGTTTCATCAAACCTTCCGCGGAAACTGCGAACAGTGTGTTGTCGTTATGACCAACACCGCTCAATTTATTTTGATGCGCTGCGCCACTGACCAATTGGAAGTCAGGGCCTATTTTTCCGGCCGGTGCTGTCCGGGATTCTACCGATGACGCTTCAAATATTTGTAGGCTGTGGTCATGTCCCGCCGCATAGATGACATTGGCGTCAACAGTCAACGCGTCGTTAAGTCCAGCAATAAGCCGCTTATAGGGCTCGTTGTGAATGTCCTGGTCGGATTCAGAAAACAAATTCACCAGGGCCATAAAAAACGCATAACCACGACTGGTATAAAACTGGGCGTGCGGCCCCATGGTTTGAATGGGATGGTGAGCGGTTGCGAGAATTAGGTTATTTGGATACGCCCGCACGGTGTTTGCGATTAGTCGTTTTAAATGCGCCATTGTCTGATCGAAGCCTGCTTGTTCAGCAGTGATCAGCCATTGCGTATCCAGGAAAATAATACTCACACCTGTGCGATGAGCGACTTCGGGAAGGGGTATCGCATCTTTGACCCAAGGCCGGAAAGACACCAACGCGCCATGCTCTTTAGCGTAAGCCGATACATGTTGGGCCTGCGTATCGACTTGTTCCGCGTACCAATCATGGTTGCCTGGTACTAAGAACAATTCAGCGCCACTGCGCCTAGAGATTTGAAGCTGAGCATTTAGGCGGTCAATCAATTCAAGCTGCTCTGGATCATACTCGGTCTGTTCTGCTTCCAAATTCGGATAACCAAAAAAATAAATATTGTCGCCTAGCATCACCACCGAAGTTTGTTCGGGTCTTTCGGCTGCGATATCGGCGGCCATCGCTAAGGTGCCATGCCAAGGCAGAAGCGTTGAATCGCCGGCATCACCCATCAACAGGACTTCCCATAGAAGCTCACTCGTGGGCTCATCGATGGAGACTATATCGTTGCGTAAGTAGGGTGTGTCGTGGCCGTCACGGATGACCTGCTTGAACGTAAGTGCCCAGGCCGTGCCTGCAATCAACGAAACGACCAAAAGGCACGCTAAAAGTAAATACAGTAAACCTTTCATGAGTCTAATAATCATTTTTTATATTGATCCATTAAGTGAATTCAATTCACCTGTTAGCAGTAATACCGCTCGGCAATGCTGCGCAGGCTTTGGTATGGCGCGACCTTTCTAAAATGAAAGGGTAAAAACGCTCCACGCTGCTGGTCCCACATCGGCCACCGGAACAGGTATACGCCAGCCAACTGTAGCGCTTTATGCTGATGCCTAAAAAGCGCACTAGCAAGGATTTTGATGTCAATTAGGGGCTTTTTCACTTCAGAGGGTTTCCGCGTCGGGCTGGGTAAAAACGGAACAAATAAGATTAAAGGTAAGGATAGAAAACAAGCGCGCCAACCGTCGCTGCGCCAATGGCTGTTAATAGTACGGCGCCCGCAGCAACATCCTTAGCTTTTGCAATCAAAGCGTTCTGTTCTTGGCTAACTGCATCTGCGAGAACTTCAATGGCCGTATTCATGCCTTCCGCCAACCAAACAATACTGATTGCCAGTACCAGTGCGATCCACGCCATCGTCGAGACGGAAAAATAAGAGCCCAAGCTTATGACCAAGAGCGTCGCGACAAAATGAATCCAGGCGTTGTGCTCGCCACGAATCAGGTGGCCAATACCCGTAAGCGCATCTGCAACACTGCGCAATCGTGCCTTGATACTAAAATTGGCCAATGCATACCTCGGTAAATTTAAAGGGCGTGATTTCCGAATAAATGATTGTCCTCGAAAACTTGATCACTAAGCAATGACCTTTTACCTACCCGGAGGGCAAAGCGATACGGCGCGTTGGAGCCCTGGTCGGCGACGGTGTAGCTGTCTTTTGGAGTGCGGTTGATCCGTCTTGGCGCTAATGGGCGAGCTGAGGGCAGTTGGGTTTCCGCGCATAGGCTACTGGGAGATACTATAAAGCCGTGTTTCAGGTATCGGTTTAAGCACGTAACCCAGTTGTGGATACTTGAGCGCCAGACTCTTTAGCCCGGTGCGATAGTAGTATCGCCAGGCTCCCGGACCGGCATGAGAAGTTTTTGGGCGAGTGTCGGTTCTGTGGGGCCAACCCCTACATCGACCGTAAAACTGTCGGCAAAGGTGCCAAATACTCGGTCCCACAGTAGCGTCGCGCATCCATAATTAGTATTGCTCTCTTCCAAAACCACAGAGTGGTGGCGAATGTGGTGTCGATTCGTCGTAAACAGAAGGTCCATGCCCTTACTGCTCATATTAAGATTGGTATGCGCAATGGTTGCTTGCGTCACCAGTAAAATGGTGGCGCCCGCTGCGGCCGGTCCCACACCAAAAATTAATTCCATCAAGGCCGCTGGTACCGCCAAGAAAAAGAGTTCTAGCGGATGGTTCAAGCCAAAATTTAGTGCATTTAATTTTTTATATGAGTGATGGGCGCCGTGCCCGGATACTCGCCAAACGAAGTGCCAACGATGCTCTGCTCTGTGAATCCAATACCAAACAAGCTCACTGGTAAAGAAGACGAGGAACACTTGCGCTAATAAAGGCCAACTATGGGGCCAGATGTCTAAATTCATGCTTTCACGAACTTTTGTAAGAGGCGTCACTAAATGCACCTGATACAGTTGTGCGATGAGACCTGCACTCATAACCAGTATGACAACAAGCACAACATTGAATAGTTTGGGCCAAGCAGGCACAACCCAATTAGGCCTTGCGGGTTTCCAATATTCCAAAGCGCCGAGTAACGAATGAATACATAATAGGACTAAGGGATAGAAGACGGGCGACTCGAGGTTGAACAGCCAACCAATGAGAACGCAGGCTAAGATAATTGGGTGAAGGGCATACTTAATGAAATTTTCAACCATAGTGAAAACACTTTTTTGAGTGCCGAGTTCTATACTAGGGCCAGCGCCACCAGAAAGCGAGGATCCCAATGAACAGCATTTTTCGACTATTTTTACGCTTATTTTTTGCAATCGTTTGTGTCGCAACCAGCCACGGTTCCTTGAAAGATGATTTGCGCATCGCAGAAAAATTTTTAGATGAATTTTATAAATTCAATCCAGTAGGTTTGAAGGCGTTGCTTAAACCTGGGGAAGATGCGGCTCAAGTGCTGTATTACCAGGCCTGGGCTGAAGCAGCTCATTACCGAGTAAAACAAAGAAGTGCCTGTGTTATGGATGAGCGTCAGACTATTATTTGCGCAATCACCGTTACGGATGATTTTGGCCTCACAATGGGCTACGAAGCCACAGATACTTTCAGCCTCAAAGTAGTGGGTAATAAGATCAGCGCCGTCAGTTTCAAGGGTGACGATCCACCGATTTTTGAAGCGCTTTTCGAATGGATTTCGCGAAATAGGGCTGAAATTTTAAAAGGGCCGTGCAAAGATTTATTCGATGGTGGTAAAACGCCAGCAGCGTGTTCAACGGCTGTCGTAGGCGCAGCGAAGGCTTTTATGGCGGGTCCTTAAACTTGCCTGCAGGTTTTCTAGACAAGTCTTGATGCCTTATCGGTCGTTGACGCTGTACTTGCATGCCTCGTCGGCAACCGAGCTTAACACCCACGCAAAAGCCTAAACGGACCAGCTTTTTATTCCGGCGAGTCGATTTAACTGATAAGCAGAGCGAGACCGGCGCGCAAAATCATAGCGATCAGGATAATCATCGAAATCACAAACGTCAGCGCCCTTGCTGACACGTTGTTATTGGTCAAATGAATCAGCGAGTGGATTGCACGCGATGCAACATACAGCCAAGCCATCTGTACTTGAAGCACATCTGCCGTATCACTCAGATTTAGATAGACGACCAGTGCATAGAACAGTACGGGTTGCTCGAACAAATGATTGTAGTTGTCGGTTATGAAACGCATTCGCGGCGATAATTTAGGACGCAATTCATCTGAGTGCATCGCGCCTTGTAAGTGACCAAAATGTCGAATAATTAACGGCAAGCGAGTAGCCAGCAGCAGCATACTCACAGCTGCCGTCAGAATGATCATTGCTAACATTGGGAGAAGGATATCCATTGAAAGGCTCCGTGTCTGACGGTTTGCGCTCTGAAGGCCAAATTGAAATGGCGCTTCGTTGCACGGGATTACATCATTGCACTATCGGGTTTTCAACTGATTGGGCAGGGGGCAGATTGATCTGTTGTACCTGCCTTGCCGCTCGATGGGTAAGATAGTGCCCGGGCTATTAAACAGTAGTCCCGGGCCTTGTTACTTTTCCTATTTTTAAAGACCATCAACCTTGATAAACGTTGACACGCCTACACAACCCCGAACGCTAACATGGCATTCGCAACTTTCACGAATCCTGCAATATTGGCGCCCTTAACATAATCACACTCACCGTTTGGAAGTCTGCCAGCACCATATTCGACGCAGGTGTCATGAATGTCTTTCATAATTGTTTTCAAGTGTTCTTGTAATTGATCTTCCGACCAAGATATTCGGCCCGAGTTCTGGCTCATCTCTAAACCCGAGACAGCGACACCACCAGCATTCGATGCTTTGCCCGGTGCGTACAAGATACCGGCCGTTTTGAATACTTTTACGCCCTCGAGGTTGACGGGCATATTCGCACCTTCACTGACAGCGATACAGCCATTGCCCACCAACAACTCAGCGCCCGTCTTATCCATCTCGTTCTGAGTGGCGCAGGGTAAGGCTAAATCGCAGGCAACTTCCCAGGGGGTTTTGCCTGGGTTCCATGAGCTGCCAGCAAAAACGTCGGTGTATTCTGCCAAGCTGCCTCTAACAACACCTTTTTGGCGTTTTATCCAGTCAATCTTTTCTTGATCCATCCCAGCCGGGTCATGCAGATAGCCTTTTGAATCTGAGACTGTCAGGACTTTTCCGCCCAATTGGTGAATCTTCTCAGCTGCGTGGGTTGCAACGTTCCCTGATCCTGAAATAACGGCACTTTTGCCCGAAATCGATTCGCCTTTTGTTTCGAGCATGTTTTGGAGAAAGTAAACAGCGCCATAACCGGTTGCCTCTGTTCGAACAAGGCTACCGCCATATTCCAATCCTTTACCGGTAAGCACGCCCGTGAAACGGTTTGTGATGCGCTTATATTGGCCAAACATGTAACCAATCTCTCGGGCGCCAACGCCGATATCACCTGCGGGCACGTCGGTGTCCTCTCCCACATGACGATACAGCTCGGTCATAAATGATTGGCAGAATCGCATGATCTCATTATCTGATTTGCCCTTAGGGTTGAAATTAGAGCCGCCTTTGCCGCCGCCCATTGGCAAGCCCGTCAGCGAATTCTTGAAGGTTTGTTCAAAGGCTAAAAATTTCAATATGCTTTGCGTCACGCTGGGATGAAATCTAAGCCCGCCTTTGTAAGGGCCAATTGCGTTATTGTTTTGAACTCGGTAACCCCGCTGAACGCGGATGTTGCCATTATCATCCTCCCAACAAACTCTAAAACTCACAATTCGATCTGGTTCTGCTATGCGCCGCAATATTTGATGGTGGTGATACTGTTCTTTATCCGCGATGTATTCGAAAACATCTTCTGAAACCTCTCGAACTGCTTGGATAAACTCGGTCTCTCCAGGGTTTCGCTTTTCAACACCTGCCATGAATTGCTCTAAATCTACGTGATCGGCTACGCTCATTTTGGGTTCAATCCTTCTATCGTTGTGGGTTTTATCCGAATGCCTCGTTTTAGGCTTGCAACCCCCAAGTGCTGACTGTGGTTCGCAATTTGCCGGCCAGTAATTCAACATATTCGAGCTAAAGTTCGGTTAGTGAACTTGACGGGCAATATTCAGCTGTTTACGTACGGTCGCACTTGGCGACCCAAAAAGATATTAAAACTGAATAAAGAAGGCATTATTCCAAAAAAATGTAACCTCTTGTCCGAAATTGGTGACGTAATTGCATAGGTTCTGATGCGCTTAAGGGATTTGACTCGAAAAATTTGGGAGTGGTGGGTTCGTAAAGCGGTAATCTGTCGACATATTTAGCCCTGGGTTAGCTTTAGACCATCACAGGAGTGCGAAATGTCGCTGCTGGGTAGGCCAATGCCGGTCGAGTCCTCCGTTTTGAATTCAACGTTGGTGTTTAGCAGGGTATACCCAAAACCAGTCAGCAGGTCGAATTGGGTATCCGAGATATCAAGCTCTGGGACAAGGCCAGGACCGACCACGGCGAGCAGCCCGCGGTCGACAAAGTTCTTATTATTAAGTCAGAGTTAGCGCTTGGAGACCATAGCCGCGGTAGCGCGTCGTCCCGTAGCCTGTGGTCTGATCGGTTGTTTCACCTGCTTTGGGCCGGTTACTACTGCCCTAATTGCCTTTATTTGAAAGGCGTCAGTTGCTTTCGATGAGGTCTTCCGTAAAGGTTTCAGTGCGTGTTGTCTGTCCCATATCTTGCGAATCTGAACACGCTTCTTGGACGATCAATACCAAAGGTTTTAACCGTAGAGATGCACAAAGGGTTCAGGCATAACCAGACCGGCAAGACTGGTAACTTTATTGAGCGCTTGCGCCCGGGACATTTCAGACGTGATGGGGCGAATTATTCTGGAGGCGTCCGAATCACGAGGTTGCGTATTTCAGTCATATCTTCCATCGCGAAGACAATACCTTCTCTGCCAATCCCGGAATCTTTCACGCCACCGTAGGGCATGTTGTCCACGCGATAGGAAGGTACATCGCCCACAACGACCCCCCCCACTTCCATTTCGTCCCAGGCTTGCTGCACCTTGTAAAAGTCTCGGGTAAAGATTCCTGCTTGCAAACCAAACTTGCTGTCATTCACCATTGATATAGCTTGATCCCAGCTTGAAAACTTTTGTAAAACAGCCGCAGGACCAAATGCCTCTTCTACACATAAGTCTTGGGTCAGCGGTACATTTTCCATCAACGTGGCGTCCAACATAGCGCCATCGCGCGTGCCGCCACAAAGTATTTTACCACCGGCTGCTGCAGCAGACTGAATCCAGCCATGGAGTCGAGCAGCTTCACTTTCCGAGATCATCGGTCCAATGAACGTCTCCCGAACTTTTGGATCGCCTTTAACTAGCGTCGCTGTTTTGGCCACCAACTTGGCTTTCATTTCATCGTAAATAGCTTCATGAATCATAATGCGTTGAACACCGATGCACGACTGACCTGACTGATAGAAGGCACCAAAAATAATTCTATTCACTGCATCATCGAGATTTTTGGTATCCGCATCAACGACAACAGCTGCGTTACCGCCAAGCTCCAAGACAACCTTCTTTTTGCCGCAACGTGCTTTTAAATCCCACCCCACACCGGGTGAACCGGTAAACGATAGCAGCTTCAGTCGATCGTCAACGGTAAACAAATCAGCGCCGTCGCGTGAACACGCGAGAATCGAAAATGCGCCTTCGGGCAAGTCCGTTTCAGCGAGCACTTCTCCCATGATGATCGCGCCAAGCGGTGTTCGAGAGGCTGGTTTCATGACAAACGGGCAACCGACTGCGAGTGCAGGGGCGATTTTGTGCGCAGCCAGGTTGAGCGGGAAGTTAAAGGGGGAAATAAAAGAGCAGGGCCCAATCGGAACCCGCTTCCACATGCCCTGATAGCCTTTTGCGCGAGGCGAAATATCCAAAGCCTGCAATTCACCCTGCATCCGAGTTGATTCTTCCGCGGCAATCTGAAAGGTATCGATTAAACGCGTCACCTCACCTTCGGCGTCATTAATGGGTTTGCCCGCTTCAATGCACAGCGCCATCGCGAGCTCGTCAAAACGTTCTTTAAACCGCGTCACACAATGCTCAAGGACCGCTTTTTTCTCAAAAGAGGCCATTTTTGCCATGGGTTCAGTCGCACGAACGGCACCGGCAATGCCCTCATCAATCGCCTTCGCATCAGCCAACGCACAACGCGTGGCCACGTCGCCCGTGTACTTGTCAGTAACCTCCAGGTCTTCGTTAGCGTAAACCGCTTTATTGTTTAAATAGTATGGGTACTTAGCCTGAAGCGTCGACATGTCAGGTCTCCTGATTCTTTTTGAAGGTTGGGTAAGGGCTCCTTGAGCTCCTCACGATCTCAGCGCGCTTAAATTGATGCAGAGCGCTTTTTGATATCGACATTGAGTATCTGATCGTTGTCGACATAATCCACCGGACAATCAATCAGATGGACCCCAGGCGTTGAGAGCGCAGTCTTCAGGATACCGGGCAGTGCCTCGGCGGATTCCACCCGATGGCCAATACCGCCGTAGGACTCAACGTACTTCACGAAATCCGGATTGCTGTACTGCAAACCCCAATCATCAAAGCCCATATTCGCTTGCTTCCAACGAATCATGCCGTATGAGTTGTCGTTCAGGATCAACACGGCAATATTCATCTTCTCTCGTACCGCAGTCTCCAGTTCTTGAGAATTCATCATGAACCCACCGTCACCACAGATCGCCAGTACTTTGCGATCTGGATGAACCATATGGGCGGCCATCGCTGATGGCAGGCCTGCACCCATCGTTGCCAGAGCGTTATCCAGTAGAACCGTGTTGGGCTGATGCGCGCGGTAGTTGCGTGCAAACCAAATTTTGTAAACGCCATTATCCAGACAAATGATGCCATCGTCAGGCACGGCCTCACGCACCAATTTGACCACATGCTGTGGATAGCAAGGGAAACGCGCATCGTCTGAACCTTCGAGGACATTGCCGTCATGATGCTCGCGCACTGTCATCATACGGCTAAAGTCCCAGCCAGCGTCTGCGCTTGTCTTGACGTCATTCTTCATTTGCCAAATGGCATTGCCCACGTCGCCGATAACCTCAATTTGTGGGAAATAGACCGGATCCACCTCTGCCGTATTGTAGGAAATGTGGATAACCTCAGTATCACCTGCCTTCATAAAGAACGGCGGTTTTTCAATCACGTCGTGGCCAATGTTAAGAATCAGATCAGAAGCCTCGATGGCGCGATGCACAAAATCGCCTGCAGAGAGCGCGGCGCAACCCATGAACAAGGGGTGGCGCTCATCCACGACGCCTTTGCCAAGTTGAGTGGTCACAAAGGGAATGCCGGTTTTATCAATAAAGGCGGTCAACATTTTTGAGGTCATTTTACGATTGCCGCCAGCGCCGATAATAATAATCGGAGATTTAGCGCTGTGCAGTTTTTCCAGTGCTAGGGCGATTGACTTAGGCTCTGCAATTGGTCTTCGCACGGCTGAGGCTGGAATCGGACGCTCGTCGGTTTCTTCGTCAGCGATATCCTCCGGCAACTCGATATGAACCGCACCGGGCTTTTCCTCTTCAGCAACGCGATAGGCTTCGCGAATACGGGAAGGAATGTTATCGCCAGCCACAAGAGAGACTGCGTATTTCGTAATCGGCTTCATCATCTCGACAACGTCAAGAATTTGGAAACGACCTTGCTTGGATTTTTTAACTGGTTTTTGACCGGTGATCATCATCATGGGCATGCCGCCAAGCTGAGCGTAAGCCGCGGCCGTTGTGAAGTTGGTCGCGCCTGGGCCAAGCGTCGAAACACAGACGCCCGTCTTACCCGTTAGACGGCCATATACCGAGGCCATGAAGCCAGCGCCCTGTTCATGCCGAGTCAGTATTAATTTAATTTTTTTGGACCGGCTGAGACTGTCTAGAAAATCCAGGTTCTCTTCTCCAGGAATACCGAAAACATACTCGCAGCCTTCAGCCTCCAGGCACTCAATAAATAGATCTGATGCTTTGGTCATCGTTACTTTTCCTTTCTGTGTTGACAGATCAAGCTCGTCTCAGACCAGCTATCTTATGTACTAACCACCTTAACGAAAGATCTGCGCAATTAGCAGTACTACCGCTCTAATGTGAAAAAAAGCTCTCAACTAGGATGCTATTGCGCTCCGTTGTAAATGCGGGGTGTGAATTTATCTTTAACCGCCTATCTTAACGAAGCGCGAATCTAGGCGCAGGCTATGGAAAGGATCTTAGGTAGAAAGCGCCAGATAGTGAGTCGCGCGGTGATCATAGCGTCAGCGGCCGACGTAAGGAGATCAAGTGGCTGCCGCGTTTACGATTGCCGCTGGTAAGGGTGAGCTGGACGCTGTGATTTATAACGCAGGCAATAATCCACCAACGGCTTTTATGGGAATCACGCCGGAATTTTTCCAACGTTTTTTGCGCTCCTGTTGTTTTAGTGCTTTCTTGGTTGCCCAAGATGCTTTGCGTCACATGTTGCCAAAGCGGTAAAGGTACAGTTTTGTTCTCAGGTGCACTGGCGTCGATGCGCGGTAAAGCAGGCGTCGCTCATTTTGCATTGGGTTGCATTGGGCCAGGCGGCTTTGCGAAATATGTTTCAATCCCTGGCCCGAGAATT
>JAQWWC010000009.1 GCA_029249645.1 Pseudomonadales bacterium | reverse complement strand
CGCCAACTGTTGATATCCGGTCTGGTCGATTCATTGGTGAGCTTGTCTGAGCGCGCGGGTGAGTCGGATGCCATCAATTCTGAGCTTCAGTTTTTTATTACGGGCGATGGCGTTGATGACACGCCGCACGGTTTTACGCTTAAGGGCGGCGAGACCGTGATTCCTGGTCCGAACTTTGGCGATGTTTCAACGGGCAAGAACCTTAATGGCAAGATAGCCGGTGGTAACGGTCTAGGGGGTGGCGAGACATCAAGACTCATTGGGGATGATTTTTTCGGATGGGAAGATGGGCTCACCACCAGCGGCATTCCGATTGATCTGGTTAATTTATGGATTACGAGGGTTGCCTCTAACGCAAGCGATGGTGTGGGTGTCGTGATAGCAACCGTAGATAATCCTGCGACTTTAATTGAGGCGCCGGCGGTGGATGCATTGGGTCGTGACTACCGACAGCTTCTGCAGAAGTTTCTGATTGGGGCGGTGACATTTTCTCAGGGTACCAATGATTACTTTCAAACCGATTTTGCGAGTCTGATTGGAACCAGAGAAGGCGATTCAAAAAATTACACTGCCGCTGAGCATGATTTTGATGAAGCCTTTGGTTACTACGGTGCCGCGAGAGATAATAACGATTACACCGACGATGAGGCGGCTGGCAAAGGTGGGCGTGACGCTTATAGCAATGGCTATAGTGATTCAAATGGCGACGGCCAAATTGACTTGCGCAGTGAGTACAATTTTGCGGCTTCTCAGAATTGTGCCAAACGGGACCGTGGCACAGCGAGCAATGCGACGCCGACTGATTTTTCCAAAGAAATCATGGATGCGTTTATAGCGGGCAGAAAAGTTTTAGCAGACGGTGCTGAGACCGGAGTGTTAACCGCGACCGGTGCCGAGGCGCTTCAAACGGCAATCACAACGGCTTCCTTAACATGGGAGCAGTGTTTAGCTGCAACAGTCGTGCACTATATTAACGATGTTAGATCCGATATGAGTAATTTCGAGAGCGGTAGCTTTGCCGATGGTGGCAATTTTACCACCTTGGCAAAACACTGGTCTGAAATGAAAGGGTTCGCTTTAGGATTGCAATTTAGTCCTGTATCCCCCTTTAGAGCCAGTTCCGAATCACTTGCTTCATTGAAAAGTGTACTAGACCTGATGGGAGACGGTCCGGTGCTCGCTGACGGCAGCCAAGCGGGTGAAGTTGGCGCTGATTTAGCTCGGGTTGAAGCTTATCGTGCTGATTTGCTCACGGCGAGGGGACTCCTTCAGGCTGCTTATGGGTTTGATGAGGAAAACGTTCAAAACTGGTGATGCACAGCGGGCGCTGCCTTACGATCGGCTTGGACTTTCCAGGCCGATTTTTTTTGTTTCGAGGAGTTAGAAAAAGATGTTTCGTCTAATCATGGTATCGATTTTGGTTACCTTGGCTGGTTGTGTTGACCAGTCTAGGGATGTGTCTGAGACGGGTTCACCGGTGGGGCCCGCTGTGAGTGAATCGTCCGCAAGCACGGACGCGACCTCAAGTGACGGTGCAGTGAGTGAACCGGATACCAATCCGAAGCGTGAAGTCCTGCTAAATGTTGGCGAGAACATCATTCTACCGGCCTATAAAGCGTTAAGAGACGACGCTGCTGTTTTTTCTGGAGACGGCAATGCAATTACCAATTACTGTGATGCTATCGGCACGGAGACCGAAGCTGAAACGCGATTTCAAACGAGGGCGCGCTTAAACGATCTCGTTGACAGCATTCAAGTCGTCGAATTGTTACTGTTGGGTCCTTTGGTTGCCAATGAAGGCGCCCTTCATCATAGAATTCATCCTTACATTGATTTTCCGCTTGCCACGTGCAGTCTTGACCAAGCGGTTGTGTCCCATACCGAGGGCGATTACAGCATCGATATCCGGGCAAGCAATCAAAAAGGGTTGCCTGCGATCGAGTATCTTTTAGCAAATTCAAACCTTAATCATTCTTGTCCCGCACAGGTGCCTGCAACGCAAGGATGGAATGGTCTGTCCGAAGTTGAGCGAAAACGACAGCGCTGCAACCTGGCGCAAACCGTCGCCGTGGACGTCGCCGATGCGACTGCAAGTGCTTTTGCCTTGTGGGATCCGGAGGATGGAAATTTCCTGAGCCAATTTACGAGTGACATCAATACAGGCGCGAATTTTCAGGCGCTTAGTGATGCTTTGTTTTATGTTGAGAAAAACACCAAATCCCGGAAGTTGACGGTACCCCTAGGCCTTGATTCCGATTGCTCCACTGTGACCTGTGGGGCGTTAGTCGAGTCGCCCTATCTAGAGCGTTCACTGGATAACATTGCGATCAATTTGGAGACGTTCCTTCTGATTTACGAAGGCGGGGCTGACTTCGGTTTTGACGACATTATTGAGCAAGCCGGCTTTCCAGCCGTTAATCAGCGTTTCAGGGATCAAGTAATCGCCGCGAGGACGAATGTCGAAAATGCCTCGGTAGGGCTTGCTGAACAGGTCAAAACATTGAGAGATTCAGGTCGTAGTGAAGATTGTGTCAATGCGTTTGCTAATCCAGATGCAGAAGATAAAAGCTTCTCTGCTTGCAACTTAGCGGGCTTAGTGAAGCGAGTGACCGATGATTTAAAAATTGATTTTGTAACCATCGTCGATGTGTCAATTCCAGGCAATGTGCAGTCAGATAATGATTAGATTACGCCAAAATAAAGCTGTGAAGGCGCGGTTAATCGTGCTGTTAGGGTGTCTATTGGGCGTTGGATTACCGCTGCAAGCCAGCGAGATCGTTGAGGAAGTTTTGGTTATTGGCTCGAAGGCTTCCCGACAAACAATCGCTGGATCAGCGACGATCCTAAGCCAAGAAGATTTGGGCGATGCAGGGTTAACCGATCTGAACCAAATTTTGCTTAAAGTGCCAGGGTTGTATGTCCGAGAGGAAGACGGTTTTGGTCTGCGGCCAAATATTGGCATCCGAGGCGCGACTTCCGAACGATCTCAGAAGATCACTTTGATGGAGGACGGTATTTTAATTACGCCGGCACCTTATGCTGCGCCGGCCGCGTATTACATTCCAACTGCCGCAAAGATTGTGGGTATCGAGGTACTAAAAGGCCCGAGTGCGATTAACCACGGACCGCATACGGTGGGCGGCACCATTAATTTTTTGAGTCGGTCAGCGGATCTGTCGAAGCCCTTATTGTTAGATATAGAGTTGGGGGGCTTTGGACGTCATAAGGTGCTCGCGGCGGCATCTGGAAAGATCGACCAGACAACGGTTTTGGGTCAGGTCTTGTCATATGGTTCAGAGGGATTTAAATCGGTTGATGGCGGTGGTGAAACCGGCTTCAACCGTCAGGACTTCGATCTTAAGCTCGCGCACGTTTGGGCAGGTAGTTGGGGCCATCGATCAATTTTAAAGATGGGGATCGCAAACGAAACCTCGGATGAGACCTACCTCGGACTTTCTGATACAGACTTTGATGAAAGTCCCTATCGTCGATACGTCAGCTCAAGAGGGGACCAGTTCAACTCTAAACATTCAAAAATACAGCTGATTCATACGATGACGCCGTCAGGTGGTTTCCGCATTTCGGCGAAGGCCTATCGGCACCGCTTTGATCGGAGTTGGTTCAAAGTCGATGGATTCCTGTCCGGGCCTAGCGTGACCCAAGTGTTGAATGACCCAGAAGACTATGTGCCGCATTACCTCACCTTAACCGGCGCCGAGGATAGCGTCACTACAGGGCTCTCAATTGATAAGACAGACAATGCTCGGGTCTATCGAGCACAGGGAATCTCTGTTGATACTGAGAAA
>JAQWWC010000008.1 GCA_029249645.1 Pseudomonadales bacterium | reverse complement strand
ATAGGGCAGACAATAGCCTGGGAAGCCGCTGGCATTACTATTAATGGCAACTTCATTCCCACAATTGGTCCCATCATCCCGAATGTTCTGATCCGCTGCATTGTATTGACCACCTTTTTGAGCCGCAGCTCGGTTGAAACCCGGCGGACGATAGCCCTCAGACCAAGTCGCAAAAATTAAGGTGTCAGAATTCTCAGGCTGCCAAGATGCGGTAAAACGCATGATGGTGTCGGTGACATTCAGGGGCTGAAGCTCAGCAAAGTTGGTCTGATAGTCTCGGCCACCGGTCAGCGCGGGCCGGATATCGTTCGTGGGGTCGTTGTCATCAATAAAGAGGGGCCGATTGCCATAGCGCCAAGCACCATAGCCCGTAAAGCCATAATCAAGATCGTAGTATCGCGCGCCAACGGCGACCGAGAACGTGTCGGTTACATCCAAGGTGATTTCACCAAAGATGGCCGTTTGTTCTTCGGTTCGCGTGTTGTCATTTCGAAACTGAGCGGAATCCGTTAACAGTCCTCGTGCATTGGCTTCGGAGTTATCGAAGGTGCCGCTTGTGCGAATATCGATGGGCGAAAAGCCCGCTTCCATCGGCGCTTGATAGTTGAAATCGCCCACGTGCAGGATTTCGAAGTCTTCGAAGAAGACGCCGCCCTGCATATTCAAACGACCATCCCAATTGGTTGCAATTCGAAGTTCATGTGTCCAGCGCGTATTTTCGTTTTCAATCCGTGCTGCATTGGCTGGTGTGCCGCATTCGACCACGCCCGTATCGCCGCCAATGGTTGGATCAAAGGTGTAAAAGGTGCTGGGATCGTAGTCGGTGTTGTAACCCGTGCCAAGACCATTGTAAAAGCCGCCTACAAGGTATTCACATTGGTAGCCCGAGATGAAGGCGCCAATATTGGTGTAGCCCGTGTAGTCGATATTAGCCGTGACATCACGATCTAAAAATGCACCGGTATAGACGAGGTCGAGATTACCTACGCTCCCTTCTAAGGTCCAAGCGGTTTGACTGAATTGATCGTCCAAGAAGTCATCGCTGAATCGAGATACTTCAAGATCGCCGATCGATGGATCGTAGTCGAAAACACCTTCAGTTGAGAGGCTTTGCGCCGTGTGCTGAACCATCAAGCTCCAATCATCGTTGATCAGGTACTTGATACCGAGGCGAACACCGGCGTAATGGGCATCGTTAAAGTCGTCCTCAATGAGACCGGCATTATTGGCAATTGTCTTATGAACGGGGACGGTGAGGCCGTCAGCGCCGACGACATCGCCATTGGCGAAGACCGTACCCGCCGCGTAAGTCACGCTGTCGCCAGGAAAGGTCGGGTTAATGGCATTGTCGGCTTGGAAAGTACCTGCCACGTTATCGATATAGCCGCCTTGACGATCATTATAAAGCGCAACGCGTGCAGCAAGCTTGCCGGCAATGATCGGGAAGTTCAGCATGATTTCCGCTGAGTTGCTGTCTTCGCCCTCAGCGGTTGATGACCAACTACCGTTAAAGCTGGCGTCAAACTCGTCTATGACGGGCTTGTTGGTAATCAGACGAACCGTTCCTGCCATAGAGCTTGCACCATACAAGGTACCCTGTGGTCCAGGAAGAACCTCAATGCGTTCCATATCGCTGATATAGACATCTAGGTTTCGGCCACCTGCGGTAACTGGTTGCTCATCTAAGTACAGCGCAACGTTGGGTGCTGAGCCTTGGGATTCAGCAACGGTGATGTTGATGGCATCAACCGCGGCGCCTCGGATGTAGATTTCATTTTGACCTGGCCCACGTCCGCCTGCGTTGACATTGGGCAGGTACTTCACGTAATCGGAAAATTCTTGGATATTTTGATTTTCAAGCTCTCGTGATCCTATCGCTTGAATCGCGACGGGCGCATCCTGAAGGGGAACGGCTCTTTTGGTGGCAGTTACCACAATTTCTTCGATTTCCGAACTGGCCTGCTGGCTGGTCGCAGCGAGGGCTGCAAGAATTGCAATATTCAGCTTTTTCTTTTGAAACATACTGAGATCTCTTGTTTAGGAGTTTAGAAGTATAGTCCAAATTAGAGAGCAATGCACTTTAGGGTCTGTTTACCAGCGTTATATATTTAAGCTTTTGATTTAATTGAATTAATAAAGATTCAATATGATTCGTACACGAATGATATTTCGCGGTAAAGTCAGCAACTACGGTGACGTTGCTGCGCGATCTATAGCCTCCTCTTTGTAACCCGGGCGGTGGCGCCTGAGCGATCTATCGCGCGCCGACCCACACGCGTAATGAAACGCGTAGCAAAAAGAAGGCGGTTAAAGGTTCTCTGTTGGGTCAGATTAGTCTGAGCCGACGGCGTTCTCAGACGCCCGGATCAGCCGAAGTTCTCGCGTTAACCCGAGGAGTAAGCTTACAACCATTAACATGATAATCATTGTGAAGGGGAAGGCGCTGGCCAGCGATAATGCTTGCACCGATGACAGACCCCCGCCCAGCAGTAGCGCAATGCCGATCATCCCGAGCGCAACGCACCAAAAGACTCTTTGAAACAGAGGGGTCTTGATTTTGCCGCCGGCAGCCATGGTATCAACCACGAGTGATCCCGAGTCCATCGAAGTGACAAAGAAAATAATCACCAGAAAGAGCCCAAGTATCGAAGTCGCAAGGGCGAAGGGAAATTGTTCAAGGAATATGAACAGGGTTAGCTCGGGTTGAAAGTTCCGGACGCTTTCAGCAACCGCCAACAGATTTTCATCGAAATACTGAACAATGGCGGTGTGACCAAATATAGTCATCCAAAGCATAAAGATCAGTGACGGTGCGAGCAGTGCGCCAAAAACAAACTCCCGGACGGTTCTGCCAGAGGAAATGCGGGCGATAAACATACCGACGAAGGGTGAAAAAGCGATCCACCAGGACCAATAAAAAGTCGTCCAATCATGCATATAGTAAAAATCGTCCCGGCCCGACCAGCTGCTGAGCACTGGCAGGTATTCGATATAACTCATGGAGTAACGAACGAAGAAACCGAGCGTCTCAAGAACAGGCGTCAGGCTCAGCACAAAGCCGCCTAGCAGGACCGCCAATATCATATTGAGTTCGCTCAACCGTTTGATACCGCCATCGAGGCCCCGCACGACCGAAATCAGAGCCAGGGCAGTAATAATCGCAACGATTAAAATATTGGTGTAGTTCCCTGTTGGGAGGTTAAACAGGTAGTTAAGGCCGCCGGCAGCCTGTTCTGCTCCATAACCCAAGGAGGTTGCAAGGCCAAAAAGGGTCGCAAAGATTGCCAGAATATCGACGATATGGCCGGGCCAGCCCCAAATACGTTCGCCAAATAGCGGATACAATGCTGAACGGATTAAAAGTGGTAACCCTTTGTTGTAACAAAAGAAGGATAACGATAGCCCGACAACCGCGTAGACTGCCCAGGGATGAAATGCCCAATGGTAAATGGTTGCGGCCATTGCGAGATCTCGCGTGGCCTGCGGATCCAAATCAGTTAATCCGAGTGGCGGGGTAATGGCATGGTTCATGGGCTCTAAGACGCCATAAAACATGATCCCAATACCAATGCCTGCGGCAAACAGCATGGAGACCCAGCTAAGCAGGTGATATTTAGGAACGGCGGTTTGCCCGCCGATCCTGATTCGGCCTAAGGGTGATAGCGCGAGCGCCACGCAAAAAATTAAGAAACCGTTCATGCTGTACATGAAAAACCAATCAAGCTCTTTGGTGAGGTAAAAACGAAGCGCGCTGAAATGCTCTGCCGCTTGTTCCGGCAACAACAGCGTTATTAAAATAAATAAGGCAATGGTCACGCTGCTTATGAGGAAAACTGGATTGTGGATATCCAGTCCGAGGCCCTGGAGGTTGTCTTGTCCAACCTTGTAATCAGAGGTGTACAAGTCATCAGGCGTTGATTCGTCGGCCGGTTCAATTTGGTTTGAAGACAAAGGAAATTTCTCTTAAGCAGTCACGCAACCGTAGCATGAGTCATCTTGGGTGTCACGGCAGCGGCGGATTATGGATTAATTAACCCTAATTTTTTTGCGCGTCGGGCTTAGAGGTCGGGTGGCCCGACGTAAGGGTTTGGGTCTATCAAGCACGCAACACCACTGTGACGGCGACCCAAAACCACACAGGTCCGGCCGTTGATTGGGCAATCTAGCCGGGCAGCCCGCGGCCCAATAAAGGCCAAAACTGTGTGGCGACATGAGGCGGTTAGCTATTTTCGTTTCCTTGGACGAGCCAGAGTCAGGAGCGGCCCTGCAAACGCTTAGGCCTCAGCGGCGATGTGGGCTTCAAATGCTTCAAGTTTGTCTTTGCCGAAAAACATTTCAGGACCAGCGAAAAAAGTGGGTGAGCCGAAATTACCACGAGCGACGGACGCTTCTGTGTTGGCGATCAAACGGGCCTTGATCTCAGGCTGCTGGATCCCGGTGAAGATTTCGTCAGCGGGCAAACCAGACTCGATCAGAGCTGCATAAAAAGTGTCGGGGTCATCCAACTTTTTGGGCACATGCCACATATGGTGATAAACCTCATTAACATACTGCTCAAAGTAGTCTGTAGTCTCAGCAAAAACAGCGCCGCGCATAAGCATCAGTGTGTTGACTGGGAAGTGAGGGTTCTGTTGGAAACTGGTGATAGCGTGTGCTTTTAAGAATCGTTGCGTTTCGCGCTGCGTATAGTCTGGTTTATTCAGAATCCCCTGCATGGACTCCGCAGGCGAGACGTTGTTGGTCGCTTTGAAAATGCCGCCAAGCAACACCGGCTGATAAGATATTTTTTGCCCAAGGCGGATCTCAATCTCGGGAATCACGAGATGGCTTAGGTAAGCGTTCGGGCTGCCAAAATCAAAATGAAATTCTAGGTCCATGTCAGGTTCCAATCGGTGCTTAGTTGGGCAGAAGCGATTTATCATCTCGCTGGGTTAAGTCGAGTATGCTAGGGTTTTGTGGCGCCTGCAATGCATTGGCCCGGCGTCATAGTCGGTCATCTTTAAAAGGTGCTATTGGTCTGTATGAAATACGAAATCATCGGAGAGATGCTATGAGAAACCATCAATGACGCAAGATACTGAAACTTTGATCGAGCGCGGGACGGACATCGAGACCGGAACGACCGAGTTGCTGTGTGCCCTTGTCTCGGGCGTCGCGGTCGTCACGCTCAACAAACCCGAAAAGAAAAATGCCTTGGGAGATGTTTTAACCCCCGCGCTGCGAGCGCTGCTCCTAGCTCTGGAAGCAGATGAGCGGGTTCGCTGTATTCTTCTGACCGGCGCTGGCAATGCGTTTTGCGCTGGTGGGGATGTTTCTCAAATGGGTGGCGCAGCAGAAGCAGCTGAAAGTGATCGAGTTGCGGCTTTAACTGAAAAACAAATGACGCTTACTCATCGCCTGTACCATTTGAAAAAAATTACGATCGCGGCGTTACCTGGTGCCGCGGCAGGCGCTGGACTGTCAATTGCGCTGGCCTGTGATTTGCGGGTCGCCGCCAGTGGCGCGTTTATCACCACAGCCTTTCGGAATATTGGGTTGTCTGGCGACTACGGCGCGAGTTGGTTTCTCACGCGGTTGGTTGGCCTCGGTCAGGCGAAAGCGCTATTTTATAACGCTGATCGCATGGATGCGACAACGTGTCAGAGGTTGGGTATTTTTAATGAAGTGTTCCCACGCGAAACTTTTCGTGCCGATAGCCTTGCGTTTGCTCAGCGCATCGCGGATGGTCCCGTACAAGCTCTAACGTTAATGAAAGTGAATTTGCAGGCCGGGCTCGAGCAGGGATTGGCATCGAGTTTGGCGCTGGAAGCGAAGCACTTGATTGCGTGTTCAGCAACCGATGAATCCCGTGAGGCAATTCAAGCCTTTATGCAAAAGCGGCCGCCGGTTTTTCAGTCTGCCCCTGAGAACGATGGTTAGGGGCAGTCGTCAGTGGCGGTTGACTGCTGACTTTGAAACCCACTGGAATTATGGATGCAAAGCGCAGGCCGCGGCCCCGTGCTGAGTCATCAAAGTAACGAACAAAATGGAGGCGAAAATGAACGATAACGTTGCGGTCGTAAGATCATTTATTCAGGCGTGGGCGCGGCTGGACCCCGTTGAACTGGCGTCTTATTTTCACGAGTCAGGGTGCTATCACAATATCCCGTCCAAGCCTGTGACCGGTCGAGCTGCGGTTCAGCAATTTATTACCGGATTTATCAAGCCTTGGACGAAAACGGATTGGGAGATTTTGACGCTCATTGGGGAGGGTGATGTCGTGGTCTGCGAGCGAATTGATCGCACGCAGACACGCAATGGGGACGTGGACCTGCCTTGCTGCGGTATCTTTCTGCTGGAAGATGGAAAAATTAAGCTTTGGCGGGACTATTTCGATATGGGGACCTACATATCGGCAATGTCTGGCTAACCCCGCGCGCAGGCAAACGTCGACAGGCGCCGAATTAGGCTCGCCCGCTCGCTCGTTAAGGGTGCCCAGAAACGGTGCGCAGACATCGGTTTATCGGCAAAGCTTGGTCATTCTGGGCTTTGGATCTGTCGGTGCCCTCGGTCGCCAAGGGTCGCCAAGGGTTGGCAAAGACACTCTAAAACCCTGAAATTCGGCATGGGTCCGTACGCTTTTTCGGTGCATAATGTCGGCCGCACCGGAACCAACGGCAATGCTTGTCGGACCTCATCACTGGAAATCAACGCAATGAAGACTCTGTTTCGTATCCTTCGCTGGCCACTTGGTCAAATCGTGATCCTGCTCGACTGGATCACAAGGCCTTCAAAGCCGGCTCACTCCGCACCGCGTCAGGCCGAACTCGATCAGTTGACGGCTTCTTTAAAGCTGTATCAATTTGCAGATTGCCCCTTTTGCGTCAAAACCCGGCGTACAATCCGGCGGCTGGGTTTGAACATCGAGTTGCGCGATGCGCTGGGTGATGCACACTGGCGGAGTGAATTAATTCAGCAAGGCGGGCGCCATCAAGTACCTTGCTTGCGGTTGCTTAAGGGTGACGGGTCTAGTCGATGGCTGTATGAGTCAAAGGATATTATCCGTTACCTCGAGCAGCATTACGGATAAAACAATCGGCAAAGCGCTCTCAAACGAGGCTAAAAAATGGCTGAGCAGCATTATCGAGTCGTAATTGCCTACAAGGGCAGTGACTACTTTGGCTGGCAGTATCTTGGCGATGCCGGTGAAAAACCCACCGTCCAATTTGAAATCCTGAAAGCGCTTCGAAAAATTAGTAAATACGAGACCTGCCGTGTTGCCGGCGCTAGCCGGACCGATGCGGGTGTGCATGCCTTGGGCCAAGTCGCCAAATTGACGACACCTTTGCAGATTGCGCCAGACAAGCTTCAATGGGGCATGAATTCTCTGTTACCGCGAGATATTCGAATCGTCGCGAGCGCCCGCTGTGCGCCTGATTTTAATCCCAATCGACAGGCATTGAGCAAAACGTATCGTTACTATTTTACGATCGATGCGCTATGCGCGCCCTTGCTTGGGGACCTCGTCGCCCATGTGCCGTTATCGTCGTCAACGGAAATCGGTGGCGTCGGGGAGCCCAGTATTCAAAGTATGAGAGCGGCCTGTGACGTGTTCGTTGGCGAACATGATTTTTCGAGCTTTTCAGTGCGTGATGCCAGTGGTAAATCGCCGATTCGGACCGTCGCGAGCCTCGAGCTATTCAAAACACCGGAGGCTGGGTTCGGCAGTGCGGTCTATTGCTTCGAAATCAAGGGCAATGCATTCTTAAAGTATATGGTTCGTTACATCGTTGGCAGCTTGTTTGAGGTGGGTCGGCAGAATCTTGAAGCGGCAGAAATCCAAGCAGCCCTTGCCCTGCCACAGTCGGAAAAACTCAGCGCCAAAGCGAAGGCAAAAGGACTGCATTTGATTGAAATTGAGTACGAAGGGCTTTTGTTGCAGTGTTAAAGGGCATGGGGCGTTAGCGAACCTCTGTAAGCGGTCGCTTTTTTTGGCGCCAAACAACTTAGCTGCCAATAAATTTCGCTTGTCGTTTTTCTAAGAACGCATGTAGACCCTCTTGCCCATCTTGGGTCATTGAACAATCGGCAATGGCGCGGGTTTCAAGTTCCATCTGAGTTTCCAAGCCATTATTAAAGCTGTCGTTCAATAGGGCTTTCACCGCACCAAAGGCTAAGGTCGGGCCTTGCTTAAAGGTTTTCATGAGCTGCTGAACGGTTTGGTCAAGGGTCTCAGCGGGGACGGCTTGATTGATAACGCCCCAGTCCGCGGCTTCTTGAGCGGTTAGAATTCGGTTTGTCAGCATGAGTTCCCGGGCACGCCGATCGCCAATCCTTCTCGGTAAAAAATAAGTGGAGCTACCATCTGGCGATAGTCCGCCATTGGTATAGGCCATTGTAAATTTTGCCGTGTCAGCGGCGATGCTAATATCGGCAGCAATGGCGAGGCTGAATCCTGCACCCGCGGCTGTGCCTTGAATGGCAGCAATAACCGGGGCTTTTAGTCGCGTAAGCCGACTGATTGCCAGATGTAAATCGCCCGCCATTTCTCGAATCAAGGCCCCGACTTGGTTTCCTGCAGCCGCAAACTCGCTAATGTCACCGCCGGCGCAAAAAAGTTTGCCTTCGGCGTTAATCAAGACAGCACGAAGACCTTCATGCTCTTCGCACTGAATGGCTGCCAGGTTGAGTTCTCTCGCCATGACCGTATTCATTGCATTAGCGGCATCTGGTCGTGACAAAGTGATTGTTGCGACGGCTTCAATGATCGTGAATTTGATAGTGGTGTAAGTTTGAGTCATCACGGT
The DNA here is from genome assembly GCA_029249645.1 of Pseudomonadales bacterium. Lineage (GTDB taxonomy): Bacteria > Pseudomonadota > Gammaproteobacteria > Pseudomonadales > Azotimanducaceae > UBA9926. The sequence continues at coordinate 9,333 of JAQWWC010000008.1, read as the reverse complement.
TTCAGTTTGGAATAGTGATCTTAACCATACAACAGATTCTGAAACTTCTCGAGTCATGCCGCTGGGAGTTGAGGTTGATTTTGTGGTACAAAGGGTAGACTTTAAAGCAAGATCAGAAGGAAAAAAGTGATGAGCGAAGCCCTGAAATCGCCGCTAAGACCCGATCCTGAGTCAGTTGCATTGAATGAATTAGATCTGCAGCTGCCAGATTTATTTCATGATGATTATCATGTCAAAGTGTTCGAGCGTTTGCGGGCAGAAGATCCAATTTATCGTCAGGAAGTTGAGGAGATTGGGACTGTTTGGAATGTCACGAAGTATCAGGACATTATGGCAGTTGATACGGACCACGATAGCTTCTCATCAGAAGGCTCGATCGTGGTCACCGATCAAGAAGAAGATTTCCCGCTGCCAATGTTTATCGCAATGGACCCGCCTCGGCACGATCAACAGCGCCGAGAAGTCAATGGGTCGGTTGCGCCGAGAAATCTTGCGGTCATGGAAGGCACCATTCGAGGTCGCGTTCAGAAAATTTTAGATGATTTGCCCGTTGGGGAAACGTTCAATTGGGTCGATTTGGTGTCGATCGAATTAACGACTCAAATGCTTGCGACGCTGTTCGATTTTCCGTTTGAGGATCGGCGCAAGTTAACCCGATGGAGTGATGTTGCAACGGCAGACGATACCTCTGGCATTGTCGATAGTGAAGAGCAGCGTCGTGAGGAGCTAGGCGAATGCCTGGGTTATTTCACAGAGCTTTGGAATCAACGTGTGAACCAACCGCCGGCTGGGGACTTGGTCTCAATGCTTGCGCACGGTGAGTCCACGAAAAATATGGGGCCAATGGAATATCTTGGGAACTTGATTTTGTTGATTGTTGGCGGCAATGACACAACGCGGAATTCAATCTCAGGGGGCGTCCGGTTTTTGAATCAGTTTCCAGACGAATATCAGAAGCTCATGGCGAATCCGGGCCTGATTCCGAATATGGTGCCCGAGATTATTCGCTATCAAACACCACTGGCCTACATGCGGCGCACCACAACTCGCGATGTTAAGTTGGGCGATAAGTTAATCCCAGAAGGGGATCGCGTTTTGATGTGGTATGTTTCTGGAAATCGCGATAGCAGCATGATCGATCAGGCCGACCGGTTTTGGATCGACCGGCCGAAAGCGCGTCAACAGTTGAGTTTTGGGTTTGGTATTCATCGCTGTATGGGTAATCGGTTGGCAGAAATGCAGCTTCGAGTGCTATGGGAAGAAATCTTGAACCGTTTTGAGCGGGTGGAGGTTGTTGGGGAGCCGACCTATGTGAATTCCAACTTTGTAAAGGGTTACTCCGATTTGCCGGTTATTGTCTACCGAAAATAAGGCGAAGGTCTGCTTCGGTGCTCAAGGCAACCAGCTGTTTTGTGCGGGGCGTCTCAAAGCAGTAAAGGCGGCAGGTGGCTATGACACACAACGGTAGTTATTGGTTCGATAGCCTCGATGCGCCCTATGCGCAGGAAGCGCCGACGCCGCTGCCGGCAGCGGTCGACGTCGCAATCATTGGCGGCGGCTATACCGGTCTTTGGACAGCGTATTATTTGAGTGAATTGAAGCCGTCATTGAAGATTGCGGTGCTCGAAGCAGAAACGTTTGGCTTTGGTGCCAGTGGTCGCAATGGCGGCTGGTGCATGGGGACTGCGCATGGGGTTGAGACGCTCCTCGCACGGCCCGAAAGCCGAGGTGCGGGGATGACGCTCGCGCGCGCCATGCAGGCGACGGTTGATGAAATCGGGCAGGTCGCCAAAACCCTCGGCATTGATTGCCATTTCAAAAAAGGCGGCAACTTAACCGTTGCGACTCAAGCCTTTCACGTGCCCCAGTTACAAGCAGAACTTCAGCACCTTCGGGAACTTGGATTTTCAGAAGATGATTATGCGTGGTTACCGGCAGGCGAGGCACAGCAGCGAGTTCAGACGCAGCAGAACTTTGGCGCACTGTTTACCCCACACTGTGCGGCAATTCACCCCGCCCGACTGGTTCGCGGCCTCGCGACATCCCTCGCAGCTCGAGGCGTTGAATGTGTGGCGTCGACTCGGGTGACTGAAATCAAGTCAGGTCTCGTCAGGACCGATCGCGGAGAGGTTCGCGCAAAAACCATTTTAAGAGCGACCGAAGGTTATACCGGAACAATTAAAGGGCAGCAGCGCCGGGTCCTTCCGATCTACTCGATGATGGTCGCAACCGAGCCCCTACCAAGCGCGGTTTGGCAGCAGATTGGGCTTTCTAATCGAGAGACCTTTGGGGATCCTCGTCGCGTTGTGATCTATGGGCAGCGAACCCAAGATGACCGCCTGGCTTTCGGTGGCCGTGCCGGTTACTTTTATGGTTCAAAAATCAAACACCGGATTGCGCTGGATGATGCGGGTCCGCAGGCTGTGGCGGCGACGCTTCGGCAACTGTTCCCGGTTCTCAATGACTATCAGGTAACCCATGGCTGGGGCGGGCCATTGGGGGTAAACCGGCATTGGCGACCTTGCGTGTCCTTTGATGCTAAAACGGGCATCGGTGCGGCCGGTGGGTATGTTGGTGAAGGCGTTGCAGCCGCCAACTTGGCTGCTCGAATGCTGGCTGATTTAGTGCTCAATCGAGCAACTGAGATAACGCGCCTGCCCTGGGTCAATGACCATGCCCGAGGGTGGGAGGTAGAGCCGATTCGGTATTTCGGCGCTAAGACGCTGCAGTTTTGCGCGGAACGAGCGGACGCGCAAGAAGCACGCCGTGGCAAACCTGCAGGGCTCTGGGCGACAGTGTTTGATGCTGTCGTTGATTAACGCCGCGGCAAAGCGGTTGCTGGCATCATCGATCAGGATTGTTTTAGGACTGCTAATAGACACGAAGAAACTGGAGGGTAGCGGATGTTAGATCTACATTATTGGCCAACGCCAAATGGCAAGAAGGTCACCATTCAGCTCGAGGAATGCGGGCTCGATTATCAAGTCATTCCTTGCAATATTGGTAAAGGGGATCAATTCACAGACGATTTTTTAGCGATTAATCCCAACAACCGCATGCCCACCTTGGTCGATCATACGCCCGAGGATGGTTTAGGGCCGCTTAGTATTTTCGAGTCTGGCGCAATGATGCTCTATCTCGCAGAAAAAACGGGTCAATTTATGCCGAAAGACCCTCGTGGCAAGTTTGCCGTTGTGCAGTGGGTGATGTGGCAAATGGCCAATCAAGGCCCTAAAACCGGTGAATGTGGTCACTTCAGGCGCTTGGGCGAAAGCGAGGGCGATCAAAGTTATGCCATCACGCGGTTTACGGATGAGGTGAATCGGTTCTACGGCGTTTTGAATAACCAACTATATCGGCAGCCCTACCTTTGCGGCAATGACTACACGATCGCGGATATGATTTGTTATCCCTGGTGCGTCAATTGGGCGGGTCAAGGTCAAGACATTAATGATTTCAAATACTTTAAACGATGGTTCGAGGCGCTCTCAGAGCGCCCCGCGGTGCAACGTGGTATGGCCGTTGGTGAGACGTTGCGGAATGACCCTACGGCACTATCAAGTGATGAGCGCGCGGCGCTCAAGGCGATGCTGTACAACCAGCGCGCACGCCCCGCCCCAGAATCGGGTGGTTTGCTATAGGCCTTACTCGAAGGTCTGCTCGGTCCACCAGGGGAAGTATTCGGGCATGTCGCTTGAGACTTTTCCTGGAAACACAGGCGGTCGTTTTTCAAGGAAAGACTCTACACCTTCTATCGCATCGGCGGATTTGCCGCGGTGGTAGATGCCGCGCGAATCAATTTTATGCGCTTGCATGGGATGATCTGCTCCTAGCATCTTCCACATCATGTGCCGGATCAAAGCGACAGAGACCGGTGACGTTGACTCGGCAAATTCATGTGCTAGGTCAACGGCTGCGGGCAGTAAGTCAGCAGGCTTGTGAATGCTTCTGACCAAGCCGCCGTGCAGGGCCTCCTCAGCATTGAAGACACGACCAGAAAAAGTCCATTCTAGTGCTTGTTGGATCCCGACGATCTTGGGTAGAAACCAGCTGGAACAGGCTTCTGGCACGACGGCGCGCTTGGAAAACACGAAGCCGTAGCGCGCGTTTTCAGAAGCAAGCCGGACATCCATCGCACATTGCATGGTGGCGCCAACACCGACAGCGGGCCCGTTGCAGGCTGAAATAATCGGTTTTAGGGATTCGAAAATTCGCAAGGTTAGAACGCCACCACCATCTCGCTTTAAACCGCCATCTCGGCCCGGCGCATCATTGTTAAAGGTGTTACCACCACCCGAGAGGTCAGCGCCGGCACAGAAGCCGCGTCCTGCGCCCGTAAAGATAATTGCCCTGACATCATCATCGGCATCGGCCGCATCAAGGGCTTTAATGATTTCAGCTTGCATCAAGCCAGTATAGGCGTTGAGTTTATCGGGGCGGTTTAGTGTGATCGTTAAAACCGGACCGTTTTTTTCATAGAGAATTTGTTCGAAATCCATGTTATCTCCTAGCTGTAATGATGAATGAAATCGGTAAAAAGTGCGCGCTGGGCATGTGAGCCACCAATGCGGTGAAGTTCTGGCTCAAGACTGATCAGTTGATCCACCCCACGTTGCGTGGAGCCCCGAGTAAGGTCTATGAGGGCTTTGCCGGTCTCGAAGCCCACAGCGCGACAGACTCGACCCTGCTCCTCGGGCTGTTGCGCCCAGCGGCTAAGATTGCTCAGAGCCCTGTCGATGATGTCCTGATCGCCATTTTTGACAGCGACCATAAAGTAGTGCAGCGCAACAAAAACGAGTTCTTGATCCTGTGCGCGATGATAATAGGGCGTGAGCCATGACCATCTCTCGCCTAGATCGAGGCCTTTCATTTCCAACCGCCAGAGTAAGCTTGCGGCATTGCAGACATCGAGATAAAAATCATCTGTCAAACAGTCTACAAGGGCCTCATCGAAAAGCTTTAAGGCTTGCTCGGCTTGATCAAAATCGATCAACATCAGCGCTTTATGCCAAATCAAATGATTCGAAAAATTGTTCGTGTGAGCCCAACTTGGGAGGCAATTATCGATCCAGCCAATACCCGTCTTAAAGTCACCTTGCATTTGATGGACATGTGCAACGGCATGGGCTGCCCACATATCAAGGGGTTCTGCGTCGACCGCGGCATGCCCGCAAGCAAGGGCCTGATCGTAGTCGCCGCACTCCTCGAATCCGAAGGCCTGCATGCCAACGATAAAACTTCGCCAAGGATGGTCTTGCGGCCAATGCGGTAGGCTGTCTTGAATGGCGCGGAGCATGGCCTTGGCGTCGCCACGATAAAAGTGTAAGTGGTTGGAGGCTTTAAGTGCGATAAGGTCCGTTGGGTCCGTGGTTAAGATGTCGCCTAATATGGCGCTGGTCTTGTCGGTGTCATTGCTATGCCAAGCTTTTAACGCGGCGACGTGTGCTTGCTCTCTAGCATTGCCTGCCGTTTGCTCTGCTGCTTGAAGGCTTTGCTCCAGCGGTTGCGAAAATCGCGGATCGCTGGCCATTTTTAGTTGGTAACCTCGGAACAAATGCCCCAAAGCAAAGTCTGCATCATTCGCTTGGATGACTTCCAGGGTTGACATGGTCTGCGTGCTGTATCGAAGATATTGATCAATCACACCATCAAATGCGGCAAGCGTTGCAGGGTCTTGGCTGGAGCAAGGCATGAATTGATTAATGATGGCCATGTGATTGTCCGTAACGTTGAGGTTGCTGTGTTAAATACCGTTTTTCTTGCGTGGTGTTGGCTCGGTTAAGGATCTCATTGCGGTGCGGGAAGCGCCCGAATCGTTCGATGATTAAAGCGTGCTCTTGAAAGGACTTCAAGAAGTCTTGAAATAGGGGGCGCCAAGCTGATGACACTTGTTCGGTTAGGGTTTCGACTTTAGAGATGCCGAGCTGTTGCGCCGCGCGATCTTCCGAATGGTGGAAGGGGTGCAGGGCAAAAAGGTGCTCGATCGGTTGGAGCGCATCCACCGCCTTTGAATTGAGCAATTGGCGGCTAAAAGCCAAAGCAAGGGGGTCGAACGAAAAGGCCTTGGGTGTGCCGCGATACAGGTGCCTTGAAAACTGGTCAAGCAGTATGATTCGAGCGAGGACCGCGCGCGGGTTGAGTTTGTCTCTTAGTCCTTGAGCTGCTGCTGAGGCGTGGATCGTTTTAAACTGCGCTGCAATCGATCGATCAAGGGTTGCGCCACCTCGATACCAGCGCTGCTTGGCCCTCGGGATTGATTCAGGCTGATGAACGGCGTCGTCGAACCAAAACTGCAGGATGGCATCGCTATCAATCGATTTCGTAGCCAACCTCACCGTCCTTCAGACCAAGATACGGCCTTAAGTAATGCACGCAAATATAAAGGGGAATGGTATCGAGTAGGGCAACCGTGAGTTTGAACAAATAGTTCCCCGCCATCAGGCTGAATAAGGTGGCAAGCGTCATTGCTCCTGCGAGGAACTGAGCACCAAAAGTGACGGCCACAACCATGAAAGAGTCGACGCCTTGGCTAATCACCGTGCTGCCATTGTTACGTAACCAAAGATGTTTGCCTTTCGTTAAGTTTTTCCAAAAATGGAATAGGAAGACATCGCAATACTGTGCGGCAAAATAGGCCAGCATCGAGGCAAGCACCGCGCCTGAGGTGGTGGCGTAGAGCAGGCTAAAAAGTTCTATTTGGCCGGTAACACTGTCGCCATTGGGCAGCCCGACTGGTTCTGCGAGCATAAGGGTCTGCCAAGGCGCTTGGATCGCTGCGGCTGGTAGGGCATTACCTAACCACATGAAACCCAAAATAAAAAAGTTTAAGCAGAGCCCAAACGTCACCAAAAAATTTGCTCGTCGCTTGCCATAAAGCTCGCTCACTAAGTCGGTACATAAAAAAGTGATGGGGTAGGGTAGGACACCAACCGCCAGCGTCCAAGGCCCAAGTTCTATAAAGCGTGTTATGCCAAGTAGGTTGAGCATGGTCATGGCGCATAAGAAAATGCCTGCCAAAATGAGAAAGACACGTTCTCGCCGAATCAGTAAGGTAGTCTTAGATGGTTGCATATTCAGGACCTCGTTGAAGGCACACGGTTCATTAGGTTTCGATTTGACCCAAATTACCGTGAAGGACGGCGCCGTTAATAATTGGGTTTTCTGCCGAAAAAAATAATAGATCTGCAATTTCTGTCGGTTCAATCAGGCGACCGAACGCGCTGCCGCCCGCGATGCTTTGTAAAATGGCTGGGTCCTGACCAACATGAGCTCGAAGCATTTCAGTGTTGGTAAACCCAGGGCAAATGCAGGCAGTGTGAATTTTAAGGCCAGCAAGGTCTTGGCAGGTCGCGCGCATCATTCCAAGCATCGCATGCTTGCTGGTGACGTAGGTGAAGGAATTGGCGACCGCCTTTTCGGACAGGGTCGAGCCAACGTATAAGATGGCGCTGCCAGCAGGCATCACGGGTAGGAACATTCGATTGAGTCGTTGTGGCGCCGTGACATTGAGCGCCAAAATGTCGGCCAGGGCCTCGCCGCTGGTTTCTTGTAGCGACCCAGAAGCGAGTTTGGCCGCATTGTGGATCAGGATTAATTTTTCAGAAGACGCTATTTGAGGTAACAATTTGGTAGTGATTACGGCTTCAAAATCGGCGCTCGATAGATCGATGGCGATGTCGGTAATGCCAGGCGTCGCAGCGGCAGATCTCGATAAATTAAAGACCTGATAGCCCGAAGCCAGGAATTTAAGTGCGGTCGCGTGGCCAATCCCTTTGCTTGCGCCGGTTATAACAACGGAATTCATTTAGCCCTCCATTGCGCACAACCATCTTGTCCTGGGCTGGATGAAACTTTAACGGTGATCTCGGTTACACCGTGCACCATGATTTCTGGGAGTTGAAGAATCTTCTCCAAGAAATAGTGGGAGAACTCTTCAACCGTCGTATTGGCAACGGGTAGTACTAGTACGTCTCTTGGCAGAAAGGGAATGCGCTCGCCGTTGAAGATTGCGATGGTGTAACCCGCATCTTCGGTGATCGTCAGATACGGGGAGTGTGCCGGCAGTAACATTTTTTCATCAATCTCATCACACAGGGCACGCATTGTCTTTTTGATGATGGCGTAGTCAAACATCAGTCCGGTGTCGTCAACGGGCGCCGTTACTGAGCAGCCAAGTTGGAAGTTATGACCATGAAGGTCTTCCCGCTCGGTTGCACTAAAGATTGTAAAATGTGCAGCTGAAAAATTCATTGCTTGCTTTGCCACGTCAATCCGCGCAAGTCTTGCTGGTCTAGCCATGTTGGTGCCCCTTATGCCAACAAAGAGTGTATCGCAGTCCCAGCTAGGGCGCGACCGCTCTGGTCAATACCGGGGGTTTCTGAGAGACTGAATGCAGATCAGAAATTTTGGAGAAATCATGGCGCGACTCAGTCAGCTAAGCCGTTCAATCGAAGGGAAGGTAGCCATTGTTACGGGTGCAGGGAGTGGCATGGGGCGTGCGACAGCGCATTTGTTAGCAGATGAAGGAGCGCAGGTCGCTCTAATCGATGTGAATGAGGCTGGTTTGCTCGCGGTGCAAGATGAACTGAGCCAGGCAGGGTATGTGAGTCGAGCTTGGGTGCTTGATCTGTTGGATCGAGAAGCGATTCAGACTGTGGTGGCGGACATCGCAGCCCACTTTGGGGGGATTGATATTCTGATTAATAATGCCGGTATCTCGATCCCAGCGCCCTTGGATTCCGATCACTATGTCGCCGCGTGGGATAAGGTTGTTGGCGTATTACTGACGGCGCAGACCTTAATGGTTCGAGCCGCGCTACCGCATCTTCGTGCGTCGGATGGCGGCCGGGTCGTTAACATTGCATCGACCGAAGGGCTCGGTGCAACCAAATACGGAGGCCCGTATACCGCTGCGAAAACCGGTGTTATCGGGTTAACGCGTTCCATGGCGATTGAATTTGGGCGTGAGGGGATCACAGTCAATTGTGTCTGTCCCGGGCCGATCAATACCGGTATGACCCAAGGGATCAATGAGGAGCATAAAATCATTTTTGCCAAACGTCGGACAGCCATCGGCCGCTATGGTGAGCCGGAAGAAGTTGCCCATGCGACATTAAGCCTTGTGCTGCCCGCGATGCGCTATGTCACAGGGGTTGTGCTGCCCGCGGATGGCGGCTTGACCATCAAGAATGCCTGATCACGGCGATAACACTCGCATAGGTTCGCCCGCAAACGGTGTGTTTGGCGCAGAGCCTTTGCGGCGCTGTCGGCCGGTTCTGCTGGGCTAAGCCAGAAGGTGCTCGGGCACCTCGATGTGCTTCATTCGAAGGTACT
>JAQWWC010000007.1 GCA_029249645.1 Pseudomonadales bacterium | reverse complement strand
GTTAAAAACCCGATCTCTTGGGCGGCAGCAAAGATTGCGGCATCGACTGCGGCGCGTGCCGGGCGGTCTTCGGCAAACAGCGGGGCGATATTGATCTGGGGAATTAAGGCGGTGGTCATGACCCTAAACCCCGGCCAGGCGTTTGTTGCGATCGAGCACGCGCAGGCGGGATTCGATCTCCTCTCGCTCGAGATAGCAGCCGCGGAACCAGCGCGCGCCTTCGCTTGGGTCAAAACCATCGCGGCCATGGAATATCCGGCGATTATCGAAGCCCACGAGATCGCCCGGTGCCAGACGGAACCGGATTTGGAAGTCGGGATGATCTGCGTAGTGATGCAACAAAGACGTTGCCTCATGAAAGCGTTTGATGGTGGTGGTATCGCCGGTCATCGGCGCTCGCAACCAATAGGTGAACCGCACGGTCGTCAGATTACCTCGATAATCGGTTTCAAAGATCGGAACTTCATAGCGATACTCGGAGTCTTTGTCTTTGTTGACAAACATGACTGGGTGATCCGTTAGGAAGGCATATTGCTCCGGGTGGTCTTGTCGAATTCGTTCAGCGATGGCAAACCCGTCGGATAGAATGCTGGCGCCTTGGCTTACCTCATTGGCCATACAGAAGAAGAATTGGATACCGGGTTGATTCTCTCGGGTTGCAAGATCCGTATGCGCGCGCAAAGGTTGGGCGGTGTAGGCGTTGGAGTTGGTATCTGCCTTATTTTCAACATCGTAGAGCCGGCCGAAGTTCGTGGCACGGATGGGGCCAATCCGATCAATCACCGTTTCAAGGGTGCCCGGGGCAACTGGCAGTTGCTCGATCAAGCCCACGCCATAGGCCCGCATGGCGCCAAGCCAGCCCTCAAAAACCGTGTTATCGGCAATGTTGCGGCCATCAAACCGGGGTGGCACGGACCGATCCCTTGCGGTCCAAAGAACCCGATCAGGCAAGGTGTACTGCGGGCGTGGATTCTGCGGGCAGTGGGTGCGCAGCCAGCCTGGGTGATAGACGCTGGTTAAACCCTCAGCTTCAAAGGTCACCTGAATCCTGCCGTCCGCTGCAATGCTGGCCGATGACAGCGCCACGTTATCGGGTAGGTCAATGATCGCGAGATTTTGCTCACGGGTCTGATGATTAAAGGTAACGGGGTCGAGGCTGTATTCTCGTAACCAGAGTAGGGGGTAGGTGCTCTCGGCGCCGTCATCCCAGGTTACAACCAGCGCCTCCGCGGTAATCTGTAATGCGGCCGGCAAATGCTGGATCGGATAGTGATCAAAATCGGGTACAACTGGGGTCATCAGGGGCTCCTTCGGTCGTTGATCACCGTGACGCGATGCATTTTTCGGTATTCTGGAAATTAGTCGGCCGCCGCTTCAGGTTGCAGGTGGTTATTATCCCACAAGGCGAAGTAATTGAGTTGCTTCTGGTCGCGCATCTGCAACTCCGGTTGATTGGCGTCGTTTTCAAGGTAGACAATAGCAGGGCAGCCTTCTAGGGCCTTACCTCGGATGACCATCATTGCGCGTTGGTCCATCAGAAGCAGCTGCGGCCGCTTGCGGACGCATCAGGGCGCCAGCGCCGGTTTGGTAGCGGCTGAGCGCTTGCATGATGTCGATCAAGCATTGGTCACGTAGCGTCTCAAGCGCTTCAATGGATTGCTCGCCCGCTTGCTCGGCGGTGCCCGTGACCATCTTGTCAATCAGACTATCTGTCAGTTCCGGGGCCTGCAGCTTGGTCCATGGTAATTTCAGCGCGGGCCCGAATTGCTCGAGCATATGTCGCATGCCGGATTCGCCCCCGGCCAAATGAAAGGTCAAGCACGTCCCCATAAACGCCCAGCGCAAACCGGGGCCGTAAATGATGGCTGCATCCAGTTCTGCGGTGGTCGCAACATCGTCGTTCACGAGATGCAGGGCTTCGCGCCAAAGCGCCTCTTGCAGGCGATCGGACAAATAGCCTTCAATCTCCTTCCGAACCACCAGCGGCTGCATGCCGAGACTGGCATAAAAAGCTTTTGCCGTCTCAATGGTTTGCTTTGCGGTCTGCTCACCGCCCACCAGTTCAACCAATGGGAGTAAATAAACCGGATTAAAAGGGTGGCCAATCAGCATGCGCTCAGGGTGCTGCGTTGCGGTTTGAATCTCGCTCGGTAAGAGCCCGGATGAGCTCGATGCGATGATCGTCTCGGGTGCGGCCGCTGCATCTATTTGAGCATGCAGCGAGCGCTTGAGCTCGAGGTTCTCGGGCGCGGATTCTTGGACTAAGAAGACTCCCTCACAAGCCGCTTCCAATGAGTCGGAAAACGCAAGGTTGTCCATCGAAGCCGAGGGCGCAAGCCCTTGGGTGATAAGTGTGGGCCAAAGACTCGTGAGCTTGGCGCGCATCTTGTCCTCAAACCCGATCGAGGGATCCCAGACCTTCACGCGATGGCCGTTGGCTAAAAAACGTGCCGCCCAGCCTGTGCCGATCACGCCGGTCCCGATAATAGCGATCGTTTTCATAGTGCGAGTTTAACGCGGGCCTCAGCGGGGCTGAGGGTCCGGGCACCCATGAGTTCAAGGATTTGACGGGCTTTTTCAACCAGCTGGGCATTGGTGGCCAAAACACCGCGTTCAAGGTAGAGGTTGTCCTCAAGGCCCACTCGGACATGACCACCTAATAAGGCGGCTTGCGCAACCATGGGCATTTGATCCGCACCCAAGCCAAAACTGGCCCAGTTGGCGCCTGCAGGGAGGTGTTCCACCATATTTTTCATGCTGCCGGTATCACAGGGCGAGCCCCAAGCAACGCCCAAACACAATTGAATGAGGGCAGGGTTATCGATGAGGCCTTCTTCGATCAGCTTGTTAACGAACCACAGTTGACCTGTATCAAAGATTTCGAGTTCGGGTTTAACGCCGAGTTCTTGAATGCGTTTGGCGCCAGCGCGCAGCATGTCCGGGGTTGAGACGTAAATCAGTGAGCCTTCCCCAAAGTTTAAGGAGCCGCAGTCGAGGGTGCAGATCTCTGGCAGCATCTGTTCGATGTGCGCAAGGCGCTCCAAGGGCCCAACCAGGTCAGTTTCATTGCCAAACGCCAGCGGCTTTTCGCCGGGGCCGATATAAAGGTCGCCGCCCATGCCGCCGGTTAAGTTTATGATGACGTCGGTCTCGGAGGCGCGAATGCGGTCCACGACTTCTCGATAGAGTTCGGTATCGCGAGTGCCGTTACCAGTTTCAAGGTCTCGGACATGGCAATGGGCAATCGCGGCTCCGGCCTTGGCAGCCTCGATCGCAGCGGTTGCGATTTGCTTCGGCGTAATCGGTAGGTCGGGGTGTCGACTGGCAGTATCGCCAGCACCCGTGATGGCACAAGAAATGATGACTTCGCGATTCATGAAGGACTCCTAGATTCTATTCGGGGTCAATATACCAAGCTCTGTGAGGCTCGACCATGTTAGAGTCATTCGACACCTGATTATCATCATGTTAGTGAGAAAAAAGTCATGAAAACTGGATTAATTTTGTTGGGTTTCTGGTTGCTCGCGGGAACCGGGCAGGCGTTTTCTGCTGGGTTGCCCGATGGACTGCCTGGCACCTTCGACAGTTTAGGGCCAACCGTTCAGCAACTTCCCTTGGCCAATGGCCGTCAGGTGCATTTTATCGATGATGGGGCAGATCTGGGCTTGCCGGTGGTCTTTGTAGGGGGGTTAGGCACCTCCGTGCGGGTGATTCGGCTCTTGGATTTTTTACGGTCGATGCGCGTTGGACTTAATATTCGGATGATCAGCATCGAGCGTAACGGATATGGCCAAACTGCCTTCGATCCCAAGCTGGGAATGGCCGATTTTTCCGCTGAAGTTGAAGCGGTCTTGGCCCACCTCGGCATTGATCGTTTTGCACTCTTCGGTATTTCTGGTGGGGGGCCTTATGTCGCTAAAATCGCATCCAGAAACCCGACACGGGTATTATCAATCCATATGGCGGCGACATCACCGTCTTTAGGGCAGCCCTCGCGCTGCGGCGCGGCCTCACCGGCCAGTGTGTATCGCGATTTGTTGTCCCAGCCCATGGCGTTTTTTGGTTTTCCGAAGGATTCGCCCATGCACCAGGTAGCGGGCTTTCAAGATACCGCGTTTGAGGAGGCCGCGCGGGCGCACAATGCGCGAGGGCAACAGGCGGATCCCGCGCCACTAGATCATGAAATTGGTTTGTACTGCGCCGAGGGTATGATCAACAATGACGAGGTGAGCGCGCCGTTGTTTGTTTACCAAGGCGGAGCCGATGCGGTGCTAGACCAAGCGGGCTCCAAAGCTTGGGAAAAGGCCTTTCCGGCCGCGCCCCTTGTGCTTCGAGTGTATCCGGGAGAAGGTCACGATGTGCAGTATCGGCATCTTGATCAAATCCTGTTAGATATCGCAGGATATGGCGATAATATATTGATTTGTAAAGATAATATAAATTCCATGGTGGCGTCTCAGGCTGACACTCAGGGAGCTGGCACGGTACTAGGTCATTGTGCTTGGACGAGCCAATAAGGTTCTGGTTGAGCTGTTTACAGTGTGGACAGCATGCAGACTACACGCTTGTGAGCGCAACCATTGGGTCAAGGGTTTGAAGGGGCGTTGGAGATGTCGGTGATCGTTTTAGATGGCGGGATGGGGGTTGAAATTGCCAAGCGTTATGCGCCGGCCAAACAAGGCCTCTGGTCGGCGAGTGTCTTGCTAGACCGGCCCGACATTGTGACAGACGTGCATCAGGATTTTATTCGCGCCGGCGCGCGCATGATCATCACCAATACTTATTCAACTATTCCGAGCTACCTTGGCAAAGTGGGTCGAGCAGCGGAGTACCTCGCGCTGACGACGCTGGGCGGGAAGCTGGCGCGCCGCGCGGCTGATGACAGCGGTGAATCTGTGCTGGTTGCGGGTTCGTTACCGCCTTTGTCTGAAAGCTACCGGCCGGATCTTGTGCCGGCGGTTGAGACGTCCTTACCCATCTACCGAAACTTGGTTGAGGCCCTGGCGCCGAATGTGGACCTGTTCCTTTGCGAGACGATGTCTTCCGCGGTGGAAGCGCATACTGCGGCGAGTCAGGCCAAAGCATTCGGTGGCGGCAAACCGGTGTACGTGTCCTGGACTTTAAAAGAGTCGCCGGGGACTGGATTGCGTAGCGGAGAGACCCTGACCGAGGCCTTTCATCATCTGGCGGCGCTGGCGGTCGATGGTTTTTTATTAAATTGCACGAGCCCAGAGGCCATCGAGGCGGGCATTATCGAGCTGAAGGGGTTAACCGACAAACCGTTGGGCGGATATGCCAATCGGGTTAAAGAAGTGCCCGAGGGCTGGACCTTGGATAATGAGCTGACCAACGAGCAGCGCGAGGACATCACCGCGGCATACTTTGTCGAGTTGTGTCTGCGCTATGTTGCCAGTGGTGCAACCATTGTCGGCGGCTGTTGTGGTATTAGCCCAGACGACATTGGCGCCCTAAGCAAGGCGCTGGCGGCCCATTCATGATGCGTCATCAAAGCCGGGTTGCAGGCGGCGCGCGCGGATGCTGAGACTCATTACAAGACGCTTAATCTTTGCGGTGGTGACCCTTTGGGTGGTTTCGATCGTCGTTTTCAGCGCCATTGAGCTGTTGCCCGGGGACGCCTGCCAAGCATTTTTAGGGCAGATGGCGCAGGGCAAGCGGTTGGAGAATTGTCGGGTTGAGCATGATTTAAACGCACCCGCTTATGCACGCTATAGCAAGTGGGCGATAGGGCTCGCCTCTGGTGATTTGGGTAAGAGTATTAAGCGCAGTAAACCGCTCGAGGAGATTATTGGCCCGCGATTTCGAAATACGGTGATTTTAGGGTTGACGGCGGCACTGGTAGGGATTCCGCTGGCCATTGTGTTAGGGGCGCTGGCGGCGTTGTATCGCGATCGACGGGCGGATCTTTGGATTTCTTTTATTGCGATTTTTTGTATGACCGTACCGGAATTCATTATCGGTACGCTGCTCATCTCCTTTTTTAGTGTTTGGCTTGGTTGGTTGCCGGGTATTGTCATCATGCGGGCAGATGCGCCGTTATTGGACGTATTGTCCAAGATTGTGCTGCCCGTCATGACGCTAACACTGGTCATGGTTGCGCATATTATGCGGATGGTTCGCACCAGTATGATTGATGTACTGGCTTCTGATTTTGTGATGATGAGCCAACTTAAAGGCGTCTCGCGCCTGCGCCAGGTTGTGATGCACGCGCTGCCCAATGCCTTGCTGCCCACCATTAATTTGATTGCCCTCAATATCGCCTGGCTGATGGGTGGGGTGCTCGTGGTTGAGGTGGTTTTTAATTATCCGGGGATTGGCCGACTATCCGTTAACGCAATTTCAGACCGAGACTTTCCGTTGGTGCAAGCAATTGCGCTGCTGATGGCGAGCTTGTATGTCGCGTTAAATTTGATTGCTGATTTGCTAGCCCTCGTGCTCAATCCGAAACTTCGAACGCGTGGGGCGAAGGTATGAGTTCGGCCCCTGCGATGCTGAAAGGGGTGATGGCTACGCGATCCGGCAAAATTGGGGTGGTGTTAGTGGGGTTTCATTTGCTGCTCGCGTTGATGTCGCCTTGGCTCGTGCCCTATGACTTCGCTGCGCAAACTGCTCTGGTTGATCATGCCGGGCCGTCGCTTGCGCACTGGGCAGGGCTCGATACGCTGGGCCGGGATGTGTTGACTCGGACCATGCTCGGCGGCCGCGAGGCGCTGCTGGTGACGATTTTTGGTACCGGCTTGGCTGTGGTTTGGGGAAGCTTCTTCGGTGTGCTCGCGGGCTACTTAGGGGGCCGAATCGATGAGCTTATCATGCGCTCGGTGGATATCTTTTTGGCTATTCCTTGGATGATCTTTTTGCTGCTGGTGATCGCAAGCTTTGGTAATGCGCCGATCGTTATGATCTTAACGCTAGGGTTTTTCTATGGCATTGGGGTGGTGCGCATGGCTCGGGCCGCAACCCTTGAAGTGGTAGTGAAAGATTATGTGCTCGCGGCAAAGGCCCGAGGCGAAAGTCCGCTTAGCATTATGATGACTGAAATCCTGCCGAACGTGCGGGATGTTTTGATGGTTGAAAGCGCGATGCGCTGGTCTTGGATGCTGCTAGCCTTCAGCGCTTTGTCTTTTTTAGGCTTTGGCGTGACGCCGCCGACGCCGGATTGGGGCCTGATGATTGCCAATTCGCGAATTTACCTCGCGCTGGCACCCTGGCCTGTTTTGATGCCGATGATCGCTCTGAGTTCATTGATTATTGGGATCAACCTCACGGCCGACGCGCTGGCTAAATCGCTTGGCGTCGACAAGACAACGAGGGCGCTGGTATGACGGGGTCATTACTCTCGATTGAAAATCTCTCGATTGGCTTTACCGGGCTGAATGATCAACCCATCTTTATTGTTCGGGACGTCAACTTGACCCTTGCCGCTGGCGAGACCTTGGGCTTGGTGGGTGAGAGTGGCTGCGGTAAAAGCTCGCTCCTGCTTGCCATGATGGGGTACTACAAGCAGGGTCTCGGGCGGTTAAGGGGCGGCATCGCTTATGATGGGCAAGATCCGGGTTTGGTTTCCTCGCAACAGTTGCAAGCCTTGCGGGGCGGCGGTATGGCCTTGATCCCGCAAAATGCGGGTCAGGCCTTAACGCCAACCTTGCGGATCAAAGCCCAGATGGTCGAAGTCCTGCGGCTGCATTCTGATCTTGCACCCGGCGCGTGGCATGCGCGGTGCCTTGCCTTGTTCGAGCGTGTGAAGCTGCCAGACCCTGAAGAAATGCTTGAGCGCTATCCTCACGAACTTTCAGGGGGGCAGCAGCAGCGTGTAGCCATTGCGATGGCCTTAGCCGGGGAGCCTGATCTGTTGCTGTTGGATGAGCCCACAACAGGCCTTGATGTGACAACGCAAGTCGGGGTGCTTTCGTTGTTGCAAGAGATTTGCCGAGATCTGAACACAGCGATGGTTTATGTCAGTCATGATATTCAAGTCATTAGTCAGGTCTGCAATCAGATTGCGATTATGTACGCCGGTGAAATTGTTGAGATGGGCCCACGGGCAGACCTGTTGAACCAGCCCGTGCACCCCTACACGCAGGGTCTTTTAGCCAGTATTCCAAGGTTGGATCAGCAAACCTTGCCACATCCGATTGCAGGCGAGATGTTGCAGCCAGTGCATCGCGGATCAAACGTTGGCTGCGGCTATGCGGGTCGGTGTGCGCTGGCGACGGATCAATGTCGGGAAATTGCGCCCTTGGCGCAGCCAATTGCCGACCGTTGGGTGAAATGCCATGAGGTGACCGCCGCGAGGGCGGGCGAGTTTATTCGGCCTGCGCAAAAGCTGTTGGCGCCCAACCTCAGCGACAGTGAACTTTTAGCTGTTGAGGATCTCAGTGTCCGCTACCAGGCGCCAACCTGGCTGCAAAGCTTGAGGGGCCAGCAGCCGCCGGCCATCGTTCGGGCGGTCAGCTTTGGGATTCGAAAGGGTGAGATCAAAGGTTTGGTGGGTGAGTCTGGCAGTGGCAAGAGCACGATCTTAAAAACCATTGCTGGGTTACAGCCGTCGTTGTCGGGTCGGATCACCTTGTCGGGAACGGATGATCTTGCCGGGCCAGTTGAGTCCCGGCCGCGGCGGTGTCTGCGCAAGGTGCAGCTGGTGTTTCAGAATCCGGATGCCTCGCTTAATCCACGGAAAACCACTGGCGAGATTCTGCGCCGCCCGCTTGAGTTGTATTTCGATCTAGGGCCCGGGGTGATGGATGAAGAAGTTGATGCATTATTACAACGGGTGAATTTACCCGAAAGCTATAAAGGCCGGTTTCCTGGTCAGCTCTCGGGCGGTGAAAAGCAGCGGGTGGCCATCGCCAGAGCGCTTGCGGCAAAACCAGAGCTGATCCTGTGCGATGAAATCACGTCGGCGCTGGATGTCTCTGTTCAGGCGGCCATTTTAAAATTGCTGCTTGATTTAAGGGCGGACAGCGGCGTGTCACTCCTGTTTGTGTCCCATGATCTGGCAGTGGTTGAAACCTTATGCGACTCGGTGCTGGTATTAGAAGGGGGCGAAGTGCGCGAAGCCGGGTCGTGCGCCGAGGTCTTTAAAAACCCTCAGCACGCCTATACTCAAGCGCTGCTTGCTTCAGTGTTGTGAGTTTGTTGCTGGCGTCGCCTGATCGGTTGCTTTGAGGCGCTAATCGCGATGATTAAGGGGGCGTCAAAGCAAGGTTTTGGGCCGGATAGGATTAGCCTGGATTGATGATCGAAGGGTCAAAGGGCTTTCTTGAAAAGATCGTGCGGACCATCGGCGCAAAATGCGCAAGCGGTGGTGTCTCATAATCTGGATCAAAGGCGGCTTGGTCCCAAGCCGCGCAAAACCGCACGCAGGCATCGTAAAACGGATGTTCCCGGTAGGCATCCCGCCCGTTCGGGTCTTCGCCAAGATGATG
>JAQWWC010000006.1 GCA_029249645.1 Pseudomonadales bacterium | reverse complement strand
AGCGTTGCCGGCCATTCGGGCGGCGCGAGATTATATTTCGTGAACTGATAGACGCCCCCACCATGAATCGCCCAGAACCGGCCCTTAACAACCTCATCCTCAGGGTCACTGATCAGGCTGCGATCCACCAAAACGAAATGCAAGGATGTCCCAATCCAGGCAACCCCGACCAAGAGATGAAGCCAGCGCAGCAGCAGTTCAGACCACTCTAACCAGTACGGCGCCATCATGACGCACTTGCCCGATAAGCCGGTTCGCCCAAAATGCTGGTCTCAACAATTAATTGTTCATCACCAAGGGTCATATAAATGAACAATTCTTCTTTAAGGTCTTTGACAGCCTCCACTCGGCGCGCAACCAACGGTATCCGCGCCGGGTCAATCATCACAAAGTCGGCTTCTTGCCCCACTCGAAAATCACCTATAAACCCCTCTAATGCGGTTGCTCGCGCATTGCCGCGCGTGATCCGGTAGAACGCTTCGAACGGGTCTAACACGTACTGGCGCAACTGACAGACCTTATACGCATCGGCAAGGGTTTTCAGCATGCTAAGGCTCGTGCCACCGCCGATATCGGAGGCGATCGCCAAGTCAACGCCAGCCGCTTGCAAAGCTTCAAAAGGCATTAAACCACTCCCGAGAAACAGGTTCGACGACGGACAAAAGACCGCCACACCGCCTGCAGCAGCCAACCGCTCGGTCTCGGATTCGGTCAGATGAATACAATGCCCGAACAATGCCCCTTGCGGGACCAAGCCATGCGCTTCATAGGTTTGCAAATAGTCACGGTATTGCGGGTGGACCGACTTGATCCAAGCAATTTCCGCAAGGTTCTCTGATAAATGGGTCTGCAGCCAGACGCTCGGATACTCTTGTGCCAGCACACCGGTTTTTTGGAGTTGGGCACTCGTTGAGGTGCCTGAAAATCTCGGGGTTAAGGCATACCCCAAACGACCGCGCCCGTGCCACTTACGAATTAAGTCTTCGCTGTCCTGGGCGCCTGATTCGGCCGTATCCAAAATCGCGTCAGGGGCGTTTTGATCCATCAACACTTTTCCTGCGACCATGCGCAGTTGACGCCGCTCAGCCGCATCGAACAACGCCTCAACGGAATTGCGATGACTGCTACAGAAGGCGAATGCCGAGGTTGTGCCATGACTCAGTTGCAAATCTAAAAACGATTCGGCGGCGGCCGCAGCAAACACCGGGTCGCTATAGCGTGCTTCAGCTGGAAAGGTGTAGTTATTCAACCAATCCAATAGCTGAGCACCAAAGCTTGCCATCACGTCCACCTGAGGGAAATGCAGATGCGGATCAATAAAACCGGGTAAAACCAACCGCGTGGGATAATGCTCGCAGCGGGTCACGTCGAGACCCTCTGTAATAAAGCGTTCAGCTGGCCCCAAATCTAAAACCTTGCCCGCCTCAATCAGTAAGATCCCGTCTTCAAAAAATTCTGGTTGATGCCACTGGTCCGTTGGCCAATGAAGTATTCGACTTCGAATCAAACGCACGACTTTAGCTCCCCCTGTACGTCGAGTAACCAAAAGGACTGAGCAACAACGGCACATGGTAATGCGCCCGAGCAGTCGTTGTGTGGAACCGAACCGGAATCTCATCAAAGAACGTTTCAACGACGCGCGCTGAGAAATAAACGCCCACTTTGAAGCGCATTTCATAGGTTCCCGCAGTCAGCGCCAAAAGGCCTTGCCACTCGGTAATCCGGCCATCGGCATCGGTCGTTGCCTGTACCATTTGACCATCGGGGCATTCCAACGTCACCAGCACGCCGGTTGCTGGTTCGCCGGATTCTAAATCAAGGATATGCGTCGTAATGGCAGCTTGGGTCATTTTATTTCCTTGCATTCACTTTGCTCAATGCTAGCCCTAAGGGCTTCATAGTCTTAACGTCAATTACCTGTGGATCAAAGCGCGTGCGCTTGCCCACCTCATATTCACTCAAACCAACCCAGCAATCGCCGTGTCATGATCTGCAACTGCTCGCCTGCCGCCCTCTGTAATTCGTCGACGCGAGACCGCTCCAGACTCAACTCTAAGACAGAGAGCATCGCCTCGGCCGAATGTCCGGACGCGCAAATAATGAAAATAAAACCGAACCGGTCCAAATAAATTTCATTTAAGCGCGCAAGAGCCGCTCGGGTCGAAGCCAACGCCGTACTAACCTGGCCCTGCTCTTGCATCGCCGTTGTGTCAGCCCCACCTTGCAATGCTCGGGTATCACCGATCTTTGGATGGCCATCGAAGGCTTCCAGCCAATCTGCTTCACCCGTTAATTGCCAGGCCGCCTCTGAGGCTGCGAGCAATGCCGCTTGATCTTTGAAGGGACGCTGATCGAGCACGGCGCGCGCCCAGACTGTGGAGGTGCAAACCCTTAAGAGTTGGACCAAAGCCGCTTCCTCAGTCAGCGCATTAAAGGTTTCAAGGCGTTTGGACATTAAGGCTTCCCCAATACCGCTTGGACCGACTTCCAAGACGCACCGACCATCTCTCCGCCATCCAGCGGTAATGAATGACTCAAAACCTCTGCCGCAATACTGATCGCAACTTCCATCGGCAGTTTACCCCCGACTTCCGGCAGACCAACCGGGCACCGCCAGCGCGCATCCTCTTCCTCTGGAATACCGTCACGACGGAGGCGGGCTCGAAATCGATTACTTTTAGTCTGTGATCCAATCATGCCGATCGATGAAAGCTCCGTCTCATCAAGTAACCTTCTCAGTAATCGGTAATCCAAAGCATGGTCGTGGGTCAAAATGAGCACGATTGCATCCCCTCGAAGGGTCTCTATCAGCATTTCGGGTTGATCCAACACGAGGCGTTGCACATTGCCCGGGATCACTTCTGGGAACTGCTCCGCTCGGGCATCCACCCAATCGATCCGGGCATCACATTCTGATAATACTTGAACCACGGCCTTGCCGACGTGACCTGCCCCGAACACCACCACAGAACGCTTTGATTCTGGAAAGGTCTCGAACAGAGCAGACACACTGCCACCACAGCATTGATTCGCTTTGCCTGCCAGAG
>JAQWWC010000005.1 GCA_029249645.1 Pseudomonadales bacterium | reverse complement strand
TGGGCTCGGCATCTTTTCGGCGTGTCAATTCCGAGTTGCGACAGAGAAAACCCGAATGGCGATGCCGGAGATCACCATCGGATTATTCCCAGATGCGGGGGCTACCTATACCTTTAGCAGGATGGACCCAGCATGGGCATATTTCCTGGCACTGACTGGCGCACAGATAAGCGGCGCGGACGCGCAACACATCGGCATGGCAGATACCCTTATTCAACACGAACTCAAAGAGGACTGCCTTACTGGGCTTGCGGCATTAGATCCGTCGAGATCTCTCTCACCGCAAATTTCTGAAATTTTATCGCGCTTACAAGCCGACTCAACTGATCTACCTGAGCCACAACTGCCCAACTATGAGGCGATCATCCGACCGAGCATTGAGTCGGCCCTTTTGAGCAGCAACCCCATAAAAGCCTTGGCGGCATCAGCCCAAAACTGGCCTGCAGGGCCGTTTTTGGATCGAGCGAAATCAAGTTTTTTAAAGGGTTCAGCAATAACAGCGGCGATCATCATCGAGCAGTTTAAACGCGCGCAATCACAAGACTTGTTGGCGATGTTTGAAATGGAACTCACCATAGCGGTTGCCTGCAGCAGACAAGGTGAGTTTACGGAAGGGGTTCGCGCCCTGCTCATCGAGAAAGATGGCCAGCCTCAATGGCGGTTCGAATTGGGCGAGGTGCCGAACGCAGTGGTGCAGTCCCACTTTGAACATCATTGGCCCGTGCACCCAATGGCAGATCTTTCCGTAATAAATTAAACAAGCTTTTGCGCGTCACACTCTAACAAGGAAATTATATGAAAAACGTTGGCTTTATCGGACTTGGCAATATGGGCGGGCCCATGGCGATTAACCTAATCAAAGCAGGTTTTTCAGTCTCGGTTTTTGACCTCGTACCTACTTCGGTTGAACGCCTAACGGCTGCGGGCGCGCAAGCGGCAGCCACGGCAGCGGAGGCCGTGCAAAATGTAGACGTGGTGATTTCAATGCTGCCGGCATCAAAGCACGTTGAATCTTTGTATCTCGGAGAAGCGGGGCTTTTAGCCAAGATTGCACCCGGCACCCTCATCATCGACTCCAGCACCATCGCGCCCGAATCAACCCGGAAGGTTGCCGAGGAGGCCAAAGCTCGCGGCCTCAGCATGATTGACGCGCCCGTCTCCGGCGGCGTCGCCGGCGCCCAGGGCGGCACCCTTACCTTCATCGTTGGGGGTTCCGATACAGCGCTCGTCCAAGCTAGGCCACTGCTTGAAGCAATGGGTAAAAACATCTTTCATGCAGGCGACGCAGGTGCTGGACAGGTGGCTAAAATTTGCAACAACATGCTACTCTCTGTCCTCATGTCCGGAACTGCTGAAGCACTGCAACTTGGCGTGGACAACGGCCTCGATCCCAGCGTGCTCTCAGAGATTATGCGCAAGAGCTCTGGTGGCAACTGGGCCCTGGAGGTTTATAACCCTTACCCTGGTGTCATGGAGAATGCGCCATCAAGCCGAGACTACGAAGGCGGCTTTTTAGTTGACCTTATGATCAAGGACCTAGGACTTGCCATGGCCTCAGCGCTTGCCACAGGCACCGCAACACCAATGGGGTCACTTGCTAGAAGCCTTTATGTCGCTCATGGCGACAACGGATTCGGACAAGTTGACTTTTCAAGCATCCAAAAGCTCTTTCAGCGCAACTGAGTAATTTGGCGCCGGAAAGACCACGCTTAAGATTCACCACATAAGGACACCAACTAATGAGCGACAAAACTCTCTCCACCGAGCAAGCAGAATTCCAAGCATTTTGCCGAGCCTGGCTGGCGGAAAATAAGCCCGCGCCACATTCAACACCACTGCCACAGGCGGCATATGAGGTCACTGATCCTAGCCATTTGACCTACTTAACGGAGTGGCAGGCAAAGTGTTATGAGGCAGGCCTCATTGCCTCAGATCTACCCAAGAATTATGGCGGTCATGGCATGACAGGTTGCCAACAAATTGCCAGCACTGAGGTCAGAGCGGCGGGTGTGCCGTACTTCATCAACTGGATTGGACTCGGAATGGCGGTACCAACCCTTTTGGAATGTGGGACCGAAGCACAGAAAGAAACCTTTCTACCGCCTATATTTTCAGCAGAGCACATCTGGTGCCAGGGGTTTAGCGAGCCTGGCGCGGGCTCTGATCTCGCATCATTGCAAGCCAGCGCCGTGAAAGAAGGCGATCAATGGGTTATTAATGGATCCAAGGTCTGGACGAGCCTAGGTCACTTCGCGCAATACATGCTGCTTCTGGCAAGACAAGATAAGAGCGATAAGTATGGCGGTATCACTTACTTTCTGGCGCCGATGGATCAACCCGGAATCACGGTAAAGCCAATACACAAAATGACGGGCGAGTCGGGATTTAACGAAGTATTCCTCGACAATGCCATCGTCGGCGATCACCTAAGAGTGGGAAACGTCGGTGACGGCTGGAAGGTTGCAATGGCCACGTTGACCAGCGAACGCGGTGCTGGGGTCGGCGTCGGCGCAGTTGCAGGCGAATCTCCCATGCTCGTCATGGAGCAAGTTATTCAATTGGCGAAGGACACCCGACGAAACGGTCGGCGGGTTTGGGACGACCCGGTTTGGCGCGACCGAATTGTTAAAGTCTATGAGCGCACTGAGGCCAGCCTTTACAACGGTCGTCGAGCACGGATCAAAGCACTCAATGGCGGCGCGATGCGCATTCCATTGCAGGGGAAATTAACGGGCAGTGAGATTTCCCAATCCCTCCACCAGATAGCCCTTGGCATCCTGGGCTTAAAGTCCAGCCTGTATGTTGGCGATGAGAACGCGCCCGCCAACGGTAAATGGCCGCTGGGGTACATGAACACCTACACCGGCACAATCTCGGGTGGGAGCAGTGAAATACAGCGCAATATTTTAGGCGAACGCGTACTGGGCCTTGCTAAGAGTAAATAAACCGGCAAACCGGCGGAGAACATCATGACGACACCGAAAGACTTTGGCTTTAACGACGATATCAATATGCTAAAGGATACCTATGCCAAGTTCCTGCTTGAGCAGAAGACCATAGAGGCGTTGCGACCCAGTTTAAGCGGCACAGAGGACCCCTATCATGGCGCGCCAAGACAAGCCTTCTTTGACACACAAAATTGGCAGAAAACCGTAGAGCTCGGAATGCATGCGGTGGCCATTCCGGAAGCGCAGGGCGGCATTGGCATGGGCTTAGTTGCGGCCACCGCAATTGCAGAAGAAATCGGCCGGAGCGCCCTACCCACCCCCCTCAGCAACAATTTAATCGCGACATTCCTGCTACGAGCGGCAGATACCCAGCCCGCTCAGAAGCTCCTTGAAGAGATGGCAGAAGGCGTAAGCGTCGGTTTGGCGCTTTATGGAGAGGATGGATCTCTGGAAGCTGACTCAACCGATGTTCAGGCGCGTGACGGCAAGCTTGTTGGCACAGCCTGGTATGTAACCGACGCTCAAAAGTGCGACATCTTAATCGTTGCCGCCCAAACCCAAGACGGGGTCGACCTATTTCGGGTCAATCGACAGGCCGCAACCGTTTCGGTAAGTCCCGATCGAATCGTCGATCTCACTCGGGACCAGGCCGGCGTTACGTTTGCATCAAGTGATGCGGCGCCCCTGACAGAACAAGGCCAGGGCGCCAATTGTTTAAACAATGCACTGCCGGCCCTACTCACGCTAACGGCTGCCGATATCGCTGGCGCCGCCGAATGGCAACTACAAGCCACCGCAGACTATGCCAAAGTCCGACAACAGTTCGAACGGCCGATTGGCTTTTTTCAGGCCGTTAAGCACCCCATCGTTGATATGATGATCGCAGTTGATGAGACCCGTTCGTTGGTATATCAAGCGGCCGCGGCGTTCGACTTCGACCCAGATGATGCGGCGCGCTGTGCGCACTTAGCGAAATCAAGCGCCTCGGACACCGCAGAATTTTGCGCGAACCGCTCAACCCAACTCCATGGTGGCATTGGGTTCACTTGGGAGGCCGATGTCCAGGTTTATCACAAACGTCAGATGCACAGCCAATTTATGTTTGGTGATGGGATTTGGCAGCGCGAGAGGCTCGCAGACCTACTTTAATTCACCCAGATGACAGTTAAATAAGGAGTATCCAATGGCAGGACGACTTGCAGGCAAAATTTGTGTTGTCACCGGCGCAACACGCGGTATTGGACGGGGTTGCGCGGTCGCGCTGGCTGAGGAAGGCGCCACGATTTACATCACTGGACGATCCAATGGCGATGGAGAGCTGACGTTAAAGGGCAGCATTGCCGCGATTGAAAAAGCAGGCGGCATTGGTATCGGCACCCAAGTCGATCATGCCAACGATGCTGAAATCGAGGCGTTTTTTAAAAAAGTGGCGGCCGAAGCCGGCAAGATCGACATCCTCGTGAACAACGTTTACAAAATACCCAGCCCACCTGCTTGGGGGGGCGGCTTCTGGGATCACCCAATTCAAGTCTGGGATGATCAAGTTGGTATCGGGCTCAGAGCTCATTACGTTGCGAGCTGGCATGCTGCGCCTTTACTCTTTGCCGCTGGGCCTGGCGCCCTCATGGTGAACGTCTCGTCCCCGGGCGGGCAGTCTTATCATTTCTCATCCTCCTACGGCGCCGGTAAAGCAGGTCTTGATCGGTTAACTAAAGATATGGCCCAGGAGCTTGAGCCAAAAGGCGTTGCCGCAGTCGTCTTGTACCCAGGATCGGTTGCAACAGAGTTCATAGCGGCTCATGCTGAACAAAATGGCACTGATCTCAGTGATTCACAG
>JAQWWC010000004.1 GCA_029249645.1 Pseudomonadales bacterium | reverse complement strand
GAAAAGGGACTGCTTTTTTTTTTTTTCTTCCGTCCAGGGCCTGAATCCAAGTGATGGTTGCCGCCTGATCAGCTCGCCATTCAAAGCCGCGCTTTTCGTTTGTGGTTGCCATGAAGCCTTTAGCGCGCGTCTCTTCAACAGGTCGGTCAATGAGTTGGGTCACGAGCCTGCCCGCATCAGTATGAATATTGGTCTCTGCAGCAAATCGGTAATAGGGGACCAAATAAGAAAACGGTCGTTTTACTTGCGTCACCATGACGTATTGGCCATCTGGCGAGATCTCAACGGATGCGTACAGCGCAGCGGATTGCCAAAGTTTTGCTCGGCCGTTTAAGGTGATGCGATATAACTCAGACCGGGTGAGTTGTTCAAAATTAAAGGCGTCAGCTGGGCTTTTCAGTAAATCCTGATACGTGCGATTTTGAGCTTTTTCGCCCTGACTGACCGAGACAGTCGGACCGGTTGGCACTGAGCGCCCGGCGTCGATGAGTGCCGCTCGAGATTTAGGAACAATTTTGCTTAAAATTGATTGACTGTCGGCGGCCCAGGTAAAGGGCGAGCCTAAATTCGCGTTGAGAAGGCGCTTAGATAACCGCCGCGCTTTTGCGTTTACAACGTCTAAAACCCAAAGCTCAACGCCTTCAGCGCTGGTATGGGTAAAGGCAACGGCTTGTTCATCGGGTGACCAAGAAAAATAAGCGAGCTGCGGCTTTTCGGGTAGTCCAGAGACGGGCTTGGCCATCCTAGGATGGCCTGATTCAGGTGTCACCGCATCCTTTGGATTGGCGCCGCTCAGCGCCTGAACCTTAATATCGCGATAGTAACGAACCCGGCTACCAATATTTTTCTGAGGATTCACCCTGAGCCCGCCCAATCGTAGTTCCGGTTCGGAGAGGGTTGCGATGGGTGGGTAAAGCGACCGAGCCAATAAAAGCATAGTCGTACCGTTGCTGTTCACTCGGACACTTGGGGCCAATTGGGCCTTTGCGAGGCTTGCAATGTCTTCGACCGGTTCTTGGTAGTTGAGACTTGCCGATACCGGGAGCGTAATCAAACACGCTAAGCTGATGAGTAAGTAGTGTTTCATAATTTGAAGGGGTTCCAGCGCTGTGAGTTAGTCAGTTTAATTGAAACGGGATGGTTTCCGTGCAATCTTTTGAGAGATTGAACGGCTGGCTTTAAAGTGGCTTGGGGCTGCCGTTTATAATTGGCCTCCTGAAACGATCAGAAATAACTGATGATCAGTTTGATCGCGCAGGACGATATACGACCGAGCAGCAACGGCGTAACGAGCAGGAGATTGTTTTGGCACTTAGTACAGCAAACACCGATTACAGCATTGACCACCTCATGCTGGGCGCGTCCGATTTAAGCCTGGGTAAAAAGTGGATCGAAAATCAGCTCGGGCTGCCAGCGATGGATGGCGGTAGCCACCCAGGCCAGGGCACGCATATCGCTTTGCTCGGGCTTGCAGATAATTGCTATTTGGAAGTCATCGCGCCGGATCCGCGGCAAGTTTTATCCGGAACCCTGGGTGAACATCTGTTGGGGTATAAAACGCCGCGCCTGCGCACCTTTGCTGTGCGCTGTTTGAGTTTCGAGGATCTTGTCCCGCGATTGGCAGAATTTGGTTTTGGCCATAGGATCGTGAAGATGTCCCGAGAGACGATTACGGGCACCTTGTTGTCCTGGCGACTGTTGTTTGTCTCGGGCCATCCTTACGGTGCGAGGATGCCGTTCTTCATCGATTGGGGTCAAAGCCCACATCCGTGCCGCGATCTCGCCGTTGCGGGATCGTTATCTCAAGTCGCTGTGCGGGTACCGGCTGAATACAGGCCCTTTGAGCGCTTGATGCGGCAGCTTGACCTGCCTGTTGTGGTAAGCCAGGCCGCGGCGGGGCTGGTGGCAACGATTGCGTGTCAGCAGAGCGTAATCAACCTCTAGTCGACGTTAAGGATTGATCCTGAGGCCATAAGGCAGGCTTCGTGCGTTCGAAAATGCGCGTTGAGCGGAGGATACTTCGATAGTAATCTGTATTTAGCGCAAGCGGGAGGGGCTTAATATTTCATAGAGGAATTAATTATGATCCGGAAAATAGGTTTTTTAGTCGTTATGATGATTGCTGCGGGGCTGATGCCTGCGCTAGCGGAACACCATTCTGCTTTCGATAAAATGAAACAGATGGAGGGCACTTGGGAAGGGAAATTGACTCGGGTGACGGGAGAAGTGGTTGATACCCGCTCAGAATTCCGGTTGATTGCCGATGGCAACACAATGGTGGAAACGTTGATCGAGGATGGGGTTGAGATGCTAACAACCTATACTGAAAATGAAGGCGATTTGGTTGTGAAGCATTATTGCTCGCTTGGCACTGAGCCCGAGTTTCGGGTTACGTCCGAGGCAGAGAGTCATGTGGCATTACAGTTGATCCCAGAGTCAGGGTATCACGCAGACCATCATAGTTTTGTCGCGGCAATGACTTACAACTTGGGCGCAGTGGCGGACGGCTCTGTGGTTGTTGAGTCGATTATCATGAATCAGGGTGCGACCGAGGGCGGTAGAGCGGTGATTCGGCGCGTGCAATAGTGCCGGCCCGCCGGGAGTTGTTCGTCTTTTAAAAAGGTCAAAACCAGCGTCTGTCTTCATTCAGGCACTGGTTTTTTGACCGGCGGACACCGACCAAGGGAAAAAAGTTAGGGCGCTCCTTGCAGTATTGGCGGCTTGTCTAAATAAAAGGAGGCGGTTTAATGAAGATTGGGATCTCGGTGAGTTCTTCTTATCCCGATATCGCACCGAACCTCGCAGCCGATTGGATGGTCGCGCGCACGCGTGCGGCCAACGCGGCGGGCCTAGATCATTTGTTTGTCGGTGATCATCATTCAACGAAAACGCCTTACTTTCAAAACAATGTCATGTTGGGGCGGATGCTTGCGGAATGGGGCGACAAACCCTTTGGCGCGCTCTATTTGCTGCCGTTATGGAATCCGGTCTTGCTGGCTGAACAGGTTGGTACGCTCGCGGCGCTCGCAAAAGGCCGGTTTATCATGCAGTGCGGCTTGGGCGATCCCCGGCAGGGTGCAGCGCTGGGGGTTGATATGAGCCGACAGGTCGGTTTGTTTTTGGCGGCATTAAGGGTGATGCAAGCCCTTTGGCGAGGCGAGACGGTTGATGAATCCACGTACTGGCAGCTTCAGCGCGCGCGCATCTCACCGCTGCCTTCAGAGCCGGTTGAAGTTTGGATTGGCGCCTTAGTTGCGCCTGCGATTGCACGCGCTGCGACATTAGGCGATGGCTGGCTGGCCGCGCCGTCGTTGACGCTTGCCGAGTCTGCGGCAGCAATCCAACAATATAAAGCGGCTTGCGCTAAGGCCGAGAAAGCGAAGGGGGCTGCTGCGATTCGGCGAGACATATTGATTGCTGAAACCAGTCAAGCTGCTAAGCGGGCGGTTGCGCCGTATCTTGCAGCAGGCTATCGCGGTATACCGGAAGAGGCGCTGCTGGTTGGCTCTGTTGTTGAGGTCACAGATCGCCTCGGACAACTTTACCAACAAGGCTATACCGACGTCATTGTTCGAAACATTAGTGCTGATCAAATGGAGAGTCTGAAAACTATAGAATTTTTGTCAGACGTGAAGGCCGCGATACAAAGTTAGGCAGGGTTCAGAATGCGCTGTTATGTTGAATGACAAGCAAGGTGGGTGCAGGTCTTATTTCGCCGCGTCCACGCACCGCAATAATTCGGCTTGGTAGGTTTTGCCGCGTTCGTTTACGAAATCCAACATGTGTAACGACGTGGGGACAAACGCGACACTGATTTTCTTTTCAGGATGCCATTGGAAGATTGAACCACCATAACCCATCCAGCCATAGAAGCCCTCTCTGCCTTGGTTGGCTGCTTGGTTTATAGCACTCGAGCCAGTATTGTCTTGGCTGAAGTAGGCCACGCCGCCCTGGGTAAAGCTGGAATTTAGATTATTCATGTCGCGAGTAATCGGTTCAGCATGCAGAGCCCGCCAAGCCTCGGGCTTAAGTAACGTTTTGCCTTGGCTAGTGCCGCCCATGGCCAACGCGGATCCGATGCGCGCAAGTCCTCGCGCTGAACAATGGGCGTTGGCAGAGGGGGTCTCGCCCTGAATAATCAAGGGGTCATTAAAGGCTTGAATGATGGGCAAGTCTTTAAAAGCCTCTTTGGGACGACTGCTGGGTGATATCAACGACTGCCGGGCAAAATTAAACAGGCGGCCGAGTAATACCCAGAGACTGTTGTGCGTCTTTCGAGTCTTGGCAAAAGGCCAGGCACTGTAAAATAGATGCTTTCGGATCGAGACGGGCTGTAATCGGGCAATCCGAGCTAGGTCATCGTTCGCGACGCCAATATGGAGATCCGCATTGAATGGGCCGCGAATTTCGGTTTCGAAAAACTCTCCGATGGTTCGGCCGCGCACGTCGACGCGTCTGAATATCTCGTTTACGATCCAGCCGCGACTAAGCGCATGATACTCCCGACTGGCTTCAGCGCCGCCTGGACGATATTGGGTCGGGTGTGCGGCGAGAATGGCGCCAATTTTATTGTCCTTAAGCCGATCGCGGTGCAGATCCTTTGGGTCTAGTGATTGGTTAAGTGCCGCAAGGCCGGCTTCGTGACGCATGACATCGGCGATGGTTTGGTGGCCTTTGTCTTCCGCTGCATATTCTGGCCAATAGTGGGTAACCGGATCGGTCAGTTGGATTCTGCCTTCTGACACGAGCCAGGCCATTGCAATCGATTCGAGGCTCTTACCGCTACTAAATACGTTGATTAAAGCATCACCATTGAAGGCGTCTTCATCCGCGGGGCGTGCCCATAGATCGACAACGCAGCGGTCATCGACATAAACACACAATTGTGCCTTGTCTTCGAGATAGCGATGCATGTTCTGCTCGAATAACGAGCGGATGTATTCGAAGCCTTCGGCTGTTGTGCCTTCTACTGTAATCTGGGTCATGTGAACGCTCAAACTAAATGCTGTGACGGGCTGTGATGATGAGTCTGCCTGAATCAAAGAATGAATGCGACGTTTTGAAGTCGGCCATGGACCGATACGGTGGCCCGGTCTTGCTCGATGAGTACGGCCGAGATTTTGGAGCATACGACTCGCTGCGGGAGTCAAAAGGCTCTATAACGCGAAGGGATTCGACCAACGGGAATCTGTGTAGACGGTGCTACCGGTTAGTGTTTTTAAGAAGTCGACCAAATCGGCTTTCTGAGCTTCTGAAAGATTTAAACGCTGGCGTCCTCCGCCGGGTAGAGGCAATCGCTGACCGAAACGGTTATTGTCCGCAGGGATCCGGTTGTAATGTTCTACAACGGCCTCGAGTGATTCAAAGGCGCCATTGTGCATTAATCCGCCATTGGGAACACCGGCGGGATTTACAAGATCCCTTAAGGTCGGTGATCGGGTCTTAGTAAGGTCTATGTCACCGCTGATGGCAGCGATCACCCCATTATTACGGGTGTTCGGGTCAATATCGAATTCGGGCGGGCGATGGCACCCGGCGCAACCAGCACCGTCGTTGTTCACATCAAAATCTGAGCTCCAGGCGGTCGAAGTAATTAATAACATCAGTAGTAGCAGCAGTCGGCGTTGCTTGATGTCTTAACCTCAATGGGTGAGTTGTTGCTTGATGACAATTGATTTGGTCTACGCAGCTTAAATTACCAGAGGCAAGCTGAATCAAAGTTAAGCCGTTGCAGGACGGTCCGATATGCAGGTAACGTCTGCGAAGGTGCTGAGTGCAGGTCACTCGCTTGCGTAATCGCTTTGTGAGTTAAAAGTTACTTCGCAATGATTTGACTTTGAACCTGGTCGTAGCGGTCAAAGAAAGGCTTTTTAAAAGCCTGGCCCTTCACGTTTCGAGGTCGGGCAGTATTTGCGCGAGTAGGGCGGTTTAGTCTGCAATGGGATGGATACCTAAAGCACGCAGTGCGTTCGCAACTTCGGTGACGCGCGGCTGCATATCATCAAATATATGGGCGTGGGTTGGGATGTAAAACAAGTCTAGGTCCATGCCCTTCAAGGCGATCTCAGCACAACGCTCAGGAGCGATGAGGCCAAGTTCTGGCGGCGCCTGAGCTGGGTCAGGCAGGCCTCTGGCAATCATAGGAGTATAAACCGCGCCAGGCATCAAAACATGTAAATCCAAGGGGCCTTGGGCCTGCTCAATCCGAAACCATTCCATGGCAATTAATAGCGCATGCTTGCTTGCGGCATAGAGGGCAAGGCGGCTTTTTCGGACCGCGTTTGGCACACTGAGGGAATTTTCTGATGCGGTGACGATAAAGCGACCGCGCGCACCGGCGAGTGACAGGCGCTCACTATAGGCTTTACCCAGTTTGAGTCCCGCAAAGAAGTTAATTTCAAAAAGCTTTTCGATGCGCTCGTTGGCAAAGTCCGTTTTTGCCAGGTTACTGGCAAAGCCGATGCCTGCATTGGAGCAGACGAGGTCAAGGCGACCCCTTTCCGTATAGACATCTTCAATCAGTTGTTCTCCCGCAGTGGGGTTGGCTAAGTCGCAGATTATCGCTTTTGCGGTGTTACCGATTGCCGAAACCGTGTTTTGAAGCCCTTCTGCATTGATGTCAACGCAGATGACCTGTGCGCCTCTTGCCGCGAAGGCCTGCGCCAAGGCTGCGCCAATGCCGGAGGCCGCGCCGGTAACCAGCACTACGTTGTTGGTGTAATCGATCATGCCGAAGCTCCTGCCGCTGAATTAGGTTATTGGTTGCATGCGATGAGTTTACGACAACGCTGGCCAGGTTGCATGAGATGACCAGATGATTGGATTGTTCTGAAAGGACGGCCCGATCGTTGTTTGCAGTCAGGTGCTCGGCGGTGACTTTTTTAGATTCTCCTCTCTGGATTACAGCTTGAACGCTGGCACAGCAAAAACAAGCGCCATCTGACACACTTTGCTATCCTCGATTGACGAGCAGAGGAGGAATTATGACAGCGACGGTGCAAGGATTTTGTGACGAGCGATTTGGAGCGGTTAAAGCCGTGTTTGAGACATTGCTTTCCGAGGATGCTGACTTGGGATCCTCGTTTTCAGCAACCTGGAAGGGTGAGACGGTTGTGGATCTGTGGGGGGGCTACCTGGATGAAGACAAGACGAGACTCTGGCAGCAAGACACCATCGTCAATGTGTATTCGACGACGAAAACGATGTCGTTTTTGTGTGCTTTGCTGCTCGCTGATCGTGGTGAATTGGATTTTGATGCGCCGGTCGCTCGGTACTGGCCGGAGTTTGCTGCCGCGGGTAAGGGCGATGTGCTGGTTTGGCACTTGATGAATCATGCGGCCGGATTATCGGGTATGAATGAGAGCCTGCAGGGCGATGAGCTTTACGATTGGGAACGGGTTACCCAATTGCTTGCGCAGCAAGCTCCTTGGTGGACCCCGGGGAGCGCCAGTGGTTATCACGCCCTAACCCAGGGCTACTTAATTGGCGAAGTGGTCCGGCGCATTACGGGCCAAAGTTTGGGCCAGTTCTTTGCCGAGCAGATCGCTATGCCCTTAAATGCTGATTTTTTGATCGGCGTGCCAGATTCTGAGTTTCACCGTATTGGGAACTTAATTCCGCCCCCGGATGGGGCCGTTTTAGGGCAAGGCGCGGTCACAGATTCGATCCCATACAGAACGTTTGCCAGCCCGAGAACCTCTGCGCTAGACAGTCATACCGATGGTTGGCGGCGTGCCGAGATCCCGGCAGCGAATGGTCATGGCAATGCCAGGGCCGTTGCCAAAATTCATTCGGCGCTGGCCAATGATGGCCGTTGCGGCGATGTTCAGCTCTTATCGCCAGAGATTTGTCGTTCGGTCATGCAAACGCGGATCGAAGGTGTCGATCTCGTTTTCGGTGGGCCTATGGCCTTTGGCCTTGGGTTTGGCTTGCACCCGGTCAAAGCCGATCGACGTAATTTGTGTTTTTGGGGCGGTTGGGGCGGCTCCAGAGCCATCATCGATCAGGACAACGCACTAAGTTTCGCCTATGTCATGAACAAGATGGCGGATGGTCTTCTGGGCGATGCCCGTGGCGATCAGCTTGCTCGAGCAACTTTCATGAGCCTTGCGGCCGTGAGCCAGTAGGCCGGTATTTTAAAAAGCGCAAACAGGGTTTAGAGGGCGCCTCACACTAACCCAATTGCGCCTGCCGGGTTTTGTTGCGACTATCTAGAAAGAACGATAAAAAAGGTTTGGCCATGGCAACACCCGTTATTTTGGATACGGATATCGGTTTTGATGTCGACGATGTTTGGGCGTTGGTCTTTTTGCTGCAATGCCCCGAGCTGGATGTGAAGCTGATTACCACAACGACCGGCGACACGTGGTATCGCGCAGCGATCGTTGCTAAGTTGTTGACGATCGCGGGCCGCACGGATATTCCGATCGGCATTGGTATCCCGTTGGATTACAGCGCGCCGACGCATGAAGCGTGGTTAGGCGATTTTCAGCTTTCCGAGTATGCAGGCGTCGTGATCGAGGACGGCATTGGCG
>JAQWWC010000003.1 GCA_029249645.1 Pseudomonadales bacterium | reverse complement strand
ACCGAAGGGTCTAGAATTTCTGGAATAAAATCTGGCGTCCAGCCTTGGATCTTGTGCGGTGACCAGGAGCTGCCGGACAGGAGGGCAGCTTCTTGTGGCTCAACGCCGATAATTTTTATGTCGGGCCGGGCGATTTTCAGGACTTGACCGGTTCCGGTCATGGTGCCACCGGTACCCCATCCGCTCACGAAATAATCCAGATCATGGCCTGCAAAGTCTCTCAAGATTTCTGGCGCGGTGGTGTTGCGGTGGTAAGCCGGGTTGGCAGGGTTTTCAAATTGGCTGGCCATGAACCAACCATGTTGCTTTGCAAGTGCTTCGGCCCGCGCAACCATGCCAGAGCCACGCTCTGCCGCAGGCGTTAGGATGACGCGTGCGCCAAGCGCCTTCATGATTTTTCTGCGTTCAATCGAGAAGGTTTCGACCATGGTGGCAACAAAAGGATAGCCCTTCGCTGCGCATACCATTGCTAAGGCAATTCCTGTGTTGCCCGAAGTCGCCTCAATGACAGTTTGGCCTGGTTTGATCGTGCCGCATCGTTCCGCATCTTCAATGATCGCGATCGCTAATCGGTCCTTGACCGACGCCATGGGGTTAAAGGCTTCGATTTTGGCATAAATGGTTTGTCCAGCCGGCGCCATTTTATTCAGGCGAACAATGGGTGTGTTTCCGATGGTTCCTAATATTGAGTCGTGTAGCATTGCAATCCTCTGTGTCAATGGTTTGGGGTTATCAACCCGGCGCGCCGCCAGGTCTCGATAGGAATCGCTAGAATCGTTTTGCGGTATACCAGTTGACGGCTCGGCTACTGGCCTCGACCTGATCTGAGACCTCTAAAATGAGTGCAAAAAGGGCCATCCGAATCAGTACACCGTTGTCGGTCTGACGAAAAATAGCGAGGTTAGGGTTGTCGTTCAAATCGTTATCGAGTTCGTTCGCATCGGCTCGGGAGTCTCTGGGCAGCGGATGCATAATTACGGTATTGGGTTCGCAAAACTCAGTATAGATTGCTTGATTGAGCCTGAAGATCCCTTTGTATCGTTGCGCCTCTTCAAGCGTGTCAAAGCGCTCCTCTTGGGTTCGTGTCACATAGACAATATCAGCTTGTTGAATGCCGGTCGGCAAGGCATCTGATTCAAAAACCTGATGGCCATGATTGCGTAGTAATTCAACGTAGGCATCAGGAAGTTTTAGAGCTTCTGGTGAAATAAGAGAGAAATGGATACCTTGGTAGGCAGCAAGGAGTTTGCACAAGGAATGAACGGCTCGGCCGTATCGCAGATCACCAACGAGGGCTATGGTCATGCCATCGACCGTTTTGCCATGATCCGCAAGCTCCCGACTGATGGTGTACAAATCCAACAGCGCTTGGCTGGGATGCTCGTTTGCGCCGTCGCCGCCATTGATCACGGGTACACGGCTTGCGGCGGCAAACTCTGCAACCGAACCGCTTTTTTCATGCCGCATCACAATCAAATCGCTATAGCCGGACAACACGCGCGCGGTGTCATAGAAAGATTCGCCTTTGGCCAGTGCTGATGCTTTGATGCCCGTGGTTTCCCGGACTTCGCCGCCCAAAAGGTTCCAGGCACAACCAAAACTGACTCGGGTTCGCGTGCTCGGTTCGAAAAACATGTTGCCGAGAATAGCGCCCTCGAGCACGCGGGTAACCTTTTGCCTCAGTGCATAGGGTCTCATCATGTCGGCTACCGTAAAAACGCGTTCTATGTCGGCTCGGACGAATTGATCGACGCTCAGGATATGACTACCAACAAAGTTCATAAGGATAGGCCGGAGTTCATTAGGACTGCGCCGATTCTAACACCAACGCACGAAACCATTGATTCGATTGATCTTTATCAGTGCTTTCGTGCCAGTAAAGGTGGGTTTCAAGCTCTGGTGCCTCAAATGGTAAATCAAAAACCTGCACTGGGCTTAGATCAAGTAAAAACCGTGCGAAAGTCATTGGCACCGTTATGGCTAGGTCCGTAGTGGCCACCAATAATGGCGAGGATAAATAATGCTGCGTTCGCAACACAATATTGCGCTTTTTACCCATTTTGCCCAGGGCAAGATCAACCAATCCTAGCCCGCCTCGACGAGAGGAAATATGAATATGCTCCAGTTCAAGGTAGGTGGCGAGGTCAAGGTTGCCCGAAACTAAGGGATGATTTTTGCTAACCACGCAGACTTGTGGGCTGATTCGGAGTGGGGCGTGCTTGATTTGAGGATCCGGCGTTCGCGGGATATCGATTGCCAAGTCTAAATTACCCGACGCCAGCTCAATATTAAGGTCGCGCCGCCTAACCTGATAGCACTCGAGCACGGTTTTGGGAGCGACTTGCTTGAGCAATCGAATGAGCGGTGGAATCTGGATAGCCTCGGTCAGATCGTTTGCCGAAATCCGAAACCGTTTGTCGGAATTGAGCGGATCAAAATGTTCGCTGTCCTGAACGCTGGAGCGGACAAGGTCGAGCGCCTGCCGGACTGATCCGATTATATTTTGCGCAACTGGGGTTGGGATCATGCCATCCGCTGTTCTCACAAAAAGGGGATCGTCAAACAATGTTCGCAGACGCGATAAAGAGTTTGAGACCGCAGGCTGCGTTATCCCAATAATTTCGCCAGCGCGGGTTAAATTACCTTCTGTGTAAATGGCATCTAAAACGACGAAAAGATTTAGATCGATATCACTCAATTTCATAATGTGGATTCCCAACATTAGTGATAATGATGTTACTAGAAATGGGACGAAAAAAAAAGTTCCCAAGCCTTGGACGTGAATTCTAGACTAAGACTGCTACAATTGACTAATTCCGGACAAGCATGACATGTATGGCGACTTCCTGAAAATCGGACGGGTAGCGTCTTGTAAAGTTCAGAGTCTTTGGCCGGATACGGTTGGTCAATGGGTATCCAGCGGTTTCTAAAGTCTTTCAAAACCATGGTTTTACAAGGATTGTTGCAGTTATGTCAGAGCTACAAGTGGATTCTCAACAGATTAAAAAGCGGTTGCCGTTTGGTTTTGCGAAACGGTTCGGCGTGATTCTTCAGAGTCCAACCCAAGACGTGTCGCAGACCAAGCTGATTTATAAGGCGCCGCTCTCTCCTGCTGTTTACTCCGAAGTACAGCGCTTCGTAGGCCGCCTATCCGAAATTCAATCGGTTGATCCTAGCCAATTCGATAACCTGTTGTCTCGAGCTTATGAGGAGGATAGCGGTGAGGCGATGGCGTTTATCGAAGATCTGGGCGACTCGATGGACTTGTCCAGTTTGATGGATCAGTTGCCTGAAAACGGGGATCTGCTAGAGCAGGATGACGATGCCCCCATCATTCGATTGATTAACAGTTTGCTAACGGAAGCCATTAAGGTGGGTGCCTCCGATATTCATGTAGAAACCTATGAAAGCCGTTTGGTGATTCGGTTTCGGGTCGACGGTGTGCTGCGGCAAATTGTGTCGCCTCGGCGCGCGCTAGCGCCGCTTCTAGTGTCTCGTATTAAGGTTATGGCGAAGCTCGATATTGCTGAGAAACGGTTGCCTCAAGATGGCCGCATCTCAGTACGAGTCGGCGGCAAAGAGGTTGATGTCCGGGTTTCGACCATTCCGGCAAGCAACGGTGAACGCGTTGTGATGCGACTCTTAGATAAGCAGGACGGGCGCAAGAGTTTAGAGTTTCTCGGGATGCAGTCGTCGGGTTTGAAAGCGATGCAAGGCTTACTGATGCGGCCCCACGGCATTATTCTGGTGACGGGACCAACGGGTTCAGGTAAATCAACTACTTTGTATGCTGGGTTAGATCAGCTGAATGACAGCAGCCGCAATATCCTAACGGTTGAGGACCCGATCGAATACGATGTGGAAGGCGTTGGCCAAACTCAAGTGAATGCGAAAGCCAATATGACCTTTGCGAAAGGCTTGCGGGCGATTTTAAGGCAAGATCCAGACGTTGTGATGGTCGGTGAAATTCGCGACTATGAGACCGCCGACATTGCCGTTCAGGCGAGCTTAACAGGACATCTCGTCTTATCAACGCTCCACACCAACACGGCAATTGGTGCAATCACGCGCTTGGCCAATATGGGTGTGCAGCCGTATCTATTGTCTAACAGTATCGCTGGTTTGGTCGCGCAGCGTCTAGTCCGGGTGCTGTGTGATAAGTGCAAAACAGCGCATGAGCCGGATGCCTATGAGCGGGGCTTTCTCAATCTTGAAGAAGCAGCCGCTGCTGTGATTTATCGAGCGGTTGGATGCGACGCCTGCGCGCATGAAGGCTATCGCGGCCGGCAGGGCATCTATGAAATCATAGTGGTTGATGACGGTCTTCGAGAGATGATTCATATGGGCGCGTCAGAGCCCGAGATGGAGAAGCAAGCGCGTCAGCATTCTATGGGCATTCGAGATGATGGACGGAGTAAAGTGCTTGCCGGTATGACGACCATTGATGAAATCCTCCGCGTTACGATGGCTGATTAATTTAAACCATGCCGGCCTTTGATTACCAAGCTCTAGATCCACGCGGACGACTTAAAAAAGGTCTGCTAGAAGGTGATTCAGCCCGCCAAGTTCGGCAGATGCTCCGAGATCAGGGGTTAGCGCCAACGAGTGTTACGTTGACTCGGCAGGGCGATGGCGGAACCGGGGCGGGCAATGACTTTTTATCCAGCTTCTTTCAACCCGCGTTGTCGGTGAGTGAGCGGGCATTGATCACCCGTCAATTGGCGACCTTGATTGCGGCGGGATTACCCATCGAAGAATCACTTCTTGCCGTCTCCCGTCAAACTGAAATGCCAAAAACCCAAAAAATGTTGGCGACGGTGCGAGCACGGGTTTTGGAGGGGTATTCCCTGGCTCGGAGTCTTGAAATATACCCCAAAGCCTTTCCAGATTTGTTTCGTGCAACAGTTGCGGCGGGCGAATCCTCAGGGCATCTCGACGCCGTTTTAAATCAGCTCGCGGATTTTAGCGAGGCCCAATACGAATCTGCGATGCGGGTACAACAAGCGTTGGTTTATCCAGTTATTTTGTTTGTTTTAACCTTGCTGATCTTGGCTGGTTTGCTGGGTTATGTGGTGCCCGATATTGTTACGGTTTTCGCCGATACAGGACAAGCTCTTCCAGCCCTAACCCAGGCGGTGATTGCCGCGAGTGATTTTGTTGCGGGCTATGGCTGGCTGGTTGGTTTGGGTCTGATCGGGCTGGGGCTTTTGGTTCGTCAACTTTTATTGATTGAAAAAAACCGGTTGAATTATGATCGATTTCTGCTCAAAGCGCCGCTCGTTGCCAAGATGAGTCGGGGTCGAAATATTGCACAGTTTGCGAGCACCTTGAGTATTCTAACCGCATCCGGTGTGCCGTTGGTTGACGCGATGAAAATCGCAGGGGAGGTTGTGTCCAACACCTGGCTTCGGACCGAAGTCGTGCGCGCCACCTTGCGCGTGAGCGAAGGCAGCAGTCTGCAAGCTGCGCTGCAGACGAGTGGTTATTTCCCGCCAATGATGCTTTATATGATCGCGAGCGGCGAGGCGAGTGGTGAATTAGATGGCATGTTGGCTCGGGTTGCACGCTATCTGCAGCAGGATGTTGAGTCGCTGCTAGCAACATTACTGAGTTTGATCGGTCCGTTGATGCTCGTCATTATGGGCGGTGCGGTGTTTACCATTGTGATGGCGATTCTATTGCCGATCATCAATCTCAATCAGTTGGTTGGATGATCTTCGGTCGAGAGTCTTGGCATCACGCTTGGACTTTGAGCGTTGAAATAACAGGTTATGGATAACAATAGAGGAAGAAACAGATAATGATGCAACCGAAGATTGGTTCAGATCGACAGACGGGATTTACCCTCATCGAGATCATGGTGGTCGTGGTTATTTTGGGGATCTTGGGGGCCTTAATTGTTCCGAACATCGTTGGCCGGCCTGACGAGGCGCGGGCTACGGCCGCCCGATCAGATTTGCAACAAGTAGGCAATGCCCTTGATCTATACCGGATGGACAATGGTCACTACCCAAGCACAGATCAGGGGCTGGAAGCTTTGATTGATAAGCCCAGTGGTTACCCGGAACCCAGGCGCTGGAATGCTGATGGCTATCTTAAGAAACTGCCGATCGATCCTTGGGGTGAGCCTTATCTGTATTTCAGCGAGGGGCGGCAAATTGAGGTGTATTCTTTGGGCTCAGACCGACGTGAAGGTGGCGAGGGCGTGGATACCGATTTGAAACTATCGGACCTGTAGACATCAAGCTGCGCGTAATGAAGGGTTTCACGCTGATTGAAATCCTTGTTGTTCTGTTTATTGTCTCGTTGTTAACGGGGCTTGTCGTTGCAAATCTGCCTACCTTTGTGTCCCAAGCCGACTTCGAGGAAGAGGCCGACCGATTGAAATTTGTTTTTGAGTTTGGCCTTGAGACTGCACAAGTAGATGCGGTCGAGATTGGGGTTGAGCTGGCGACAGACAGTTACGGGTTCGTCATTTTTGATGAAAGTCGTCAAACCTGGATTTCGTCAGATTTGCCAGAGCTGAGACACCACGAGTTACCCCAAGGTTTACTCCTAGAGCTCACCACCGAAGGCGAGCCCCTTCGCTTGGTCGAACCTGGCGAGGAGGCGGGTTCGACCCAAGAGCCCCAACCCGAATTGTTGCTGTTGTCGAGTGGCGAAACCTCGATCTTTGAATTGAGCTTGGTCGCTGAAGATGGCTGGTGGATCGGACTGTCGACCGAAGGTTTTGGAGACTTTACGCTAAGTAGGACACCTATTGAACGTGATGAGTAGCAAGCGCGCAATGATTCAAGGATTCACCCTTATCGAGGTGATGGTAGCGCTCGCCGTGTTTGCGGTGATTGCACTTGCGTTGACCAAAAATGCGTCCTTAGCGGTGGTGCAGACCAGTCGGATGCAAGAGCAGCTTTTAGCCTTTACCGTCGCCCAGAACGTTATGAATGAGTTGACGAGTCGGGGTGGTGATGACGATCCGTTCCTGCAGCCGACTCGCACGCAAACTGAAGTCTTAATGGCGAATCGGCGATTCCAGGTGTTGGTCCGAGTTGAGGCAACAAGCGATGCGGATCTAAAACGACTCGAAGTGTCCGTGAGAGATGATGCGGCGGTCGATCAGGAGCTGGCCGTTTTGTATGGCTATGTTGGACGCAACTGATGACGCGCGCGTTGGGGTTCACCTTACTTGAGGTT
Organism: Pseudomonadales bacterium; assembly: GCA_029249645.1. Taxonomy (GTDB): domain Bacteria; phylum Pseudomonadota; class Gammaproteobacteria; order Pseudomonadales; family Azotimanducaceae; genus UBA9926. Next base: position 20,405 of record JAQWWC010000003.1, on the reverse strand, counting down.
TTGATCGCGATGACGATCTTCTCGATTTTAGGTTTGGCGTCAAATCAGATGCTGCGCAGTGTGTCCAGTGTTGAGCGCCAAATGGAAGATCGGACTGACGAATATCGGACCTTGGTACGCGTTTTTAAAATGATCGATCGGGACGTCTCGGCTTTGGTTTACCGAGGGGTCCGCGATGACTTTGGTGATCCAGTCGCCGCTGTCTCGGTCAACCAAGGAGTGTATCCGTTAGAATTTACTCGGGGTGGTTGGCGTAACCCTCTGAAGTTACCGAGGAGTCAATTACAGCGGGTGGCCTATCAATATAATGGCGAGGCGCTGCAGCGGGTGGTTTGGTTGGTTCTTGATCGGGCGCAAGACACAACGCCCCGGGTTCAGACGTTAATGACCGGTGTTACTGATTTTAAGGTCAGTTTGATTAACGCTGATGGCTCGCGTCAGGAAGTGATTACCGCTGCCGATGGTGACGAATTGCCGGTCGGCATCGAGCTAAGGATTACCAGCGAGTTGTGGGGAGATCTAATCCGCCGCGTTAATTTACCGGAATACATGCCGTTATTAACGGAGGGTAGCGCGGGCGCATTGGAGGGCGAAAACAACCTCAATAACATTGAAACAGATCAAGGCGACGAGTTCGATCCGGAAGCGCAACCGGTTTCGGCGTCAGTATCGGATGGTGCTTTATGAGCATGCGGGAAAGGCAGCAGGGAGTCGCGCTGATGATTGTGCTGCTCGTGGTAACCATCGCGACGGTGCTCAGTGTCTCCATTGCTAAGAACCAACATCGCGCTATCTCATCGGCCACGCGTTACTTTGATCGTGCGCAGGCCTACTATTATGCGATTGGGGGTGAAGAATATGCGCGGCAACTGCTCGCTCGTGATTTTAAGGAGCACCCAGAGCAAGATGACTTAAGTGAGACCTGGGCGGCGACGGATCTTGTTTTTGAGTTTGAGTCAGGCGAGGTTGATATCGTGATTCAAGACCTGCAGAGCGTTTTCAATCTCAATGACTTCGTATCCTCCAACGAAGGCAATAGCCTGATTGCTGAAAAGTTGTCGCTACTGTCTTCACAAATTGGCTTGAACCCGAGTTGGATGGATGAGTTACTTGATTTCAGTGACCTCGATGGCGAGGTCAGACCAGGTGGGGCTGAGGATTATTACTATTTGGGGCTTGAGCGGCCCTATAGAACGAGCGGTCAACCGCTTCAGGATCTGTCAGAGATCCGGTTGCTCCGCACTATGACAGATGAGGCCTATGGTCGTTTGTCGGACGTTATGACGGTGTTGCCAACGTCGGGTGGCGCTTTAAACGTGAATACCGCGCCGCCAATGGTTTTACAGACGCTCGCGACAAATCTGGATCTGGAAAGCGCGACGAGTCTTGCGGAATCGAGGCTGCGTCTTGAAGGCTTTGAATCCGTCGAGCAATTTTTGCAACAACCTGAATTGGCCGGATTGGCAGTGAAGCCTGGGGGACTTGGTGTACAATCTTCATTTTTCAAGGTGAACACAAGGGCTCGATTCGGAACACAAATTGTGTTTTTGACCAGTTTCGTGTTCCGGGATGCGACCACCGGGAAGATGACGGTTTACCAACGAAAAAATAATGAGCGGTTTATACCTTTTGTGCCCGAAGAAGAGATACTAGCCAATGGCCTTTGAAAATTTAGTAATCCATTGGCGGGACCAAGAACTCAAATGGTTATTGCTGGATGATGCTCAGCTGCCCTTACGAGAAGGGCGAGGCGCATTGGAGGCCCTCGCGGAGGTCCTGTCCGAGAATGAATTGCCAGTACACACTAATGTAATGTTTTCGGGTGAATCTGTCCTCTTAAAAACGATTGAAGTGCCGCCCAAGCCAACTCGGCAGGTGCTCGATGCCGTACCCTATCTCGTTGAAGAGTATCTTGCCTGTGATGTGGTGGACTGCTTTATCGCAATAGGGGAACGGCGCGGGAATCACCTGACAGTGGGGGTCATCGATGAGGCCTTGTTGACAACCTGTTTAGGTCAGTTAAAGGCGATTGGGTTAGACCCAGAATTTGTGGGTATTGATCTGGATCTGATTTCCTCGGATCAATGTCTGTTGGTAGTTGATGATGACGTGGCGCTTTTAACCCAACCGGATGCTGAGATGGTGGCGTTCGAGACGGCCCAGGTCTTGACGCGACTCGAGCTGTTGTACCACGGGGACCCGCTTGCGTTGAACATCGTTGACTTCACCGAAGGCCAACCGTTAGAGGGACTTTTGCCCAGCTCGTTTGTCGAGCAGTCTCAACGGCTACCCGCCCCAGCGCGATCGTTATTGCAGTATCTTCATCAGCAACCTAAAACGAAGCGGCTGAATTTTCGGCAGGCTCAATTTGCCCAAGTAAGCCAAGGCGCAAGCGGCAACACCTGGCTTTGGCAGCTTGGTAAAGTTGCTTTGTTCGTGGCGGTTTTGCAACTGCTCTTCACAGGCGCCCAGGGCCTGTACTTATTTGATCAAGCAAGCAGTATGGCGGCGGAGGCGAAGACGCTTTATCAGGGCTTGTATCCTAATGACCAAAATCCGAGAGATCTAGGGCGACGCTGGCGAAGCCGGCTGAATGCGGGTGGCCAGCAGGATCAGGTTGGCCTCACCGCAGTATTAGACACCGTAAGTCCAGCCTTGGTGGCCGCTCGGTTACAGCTGGATAACTTGAACTTTAATGCGGGTCGAGGGGATCTGATGCTGCAATTATCGGGTGAGCGGAGCGAGCAAATTATGGGTTTGGCTGAGGTGCTGAATGCGGCTGGATTTCAATCTGAAATCGGGACCATCTCCCAAGAAAAATCGTCAGTCAGAGGTAGTTTGCGTGTTCGGATGGGTGGTCGGCCATGAAGCAAAAACTGGCAATCTACTTGATGCGTTTTCGACAATTGAAAACCAGTGAGCAGCGACTGCTGCTGGGACTTAGCGCGTTTTTGTCTTGGCTGCTGGTTTACGGGTTGATCTGGCAGCCGATTCATCAGTTTCAAGGTGATCAATTAAAAGAGCGTGAGCGACAATTAGCGCTGCTAACAATGATGAAGCAAACCGAAGGCCAAGCCAGAGCGTTGGTGGGTCAGGGCGGCAATCAATCTTTCGAGGGCAACTTGTTGACGGTCATTACCAATGCAACTAGTCAGTTGGGTATTACGCCGAATCGCATGCAGCCCGAAGGTGATTCGGTCAGTCTTTGGTTTGAGCAGGTTGCCTTCGCCGAGTTGATGACGTTAACCGATGCACTTCGCCGAGAGCAGTCTGTTGGGCTGGATCAGATGGTGGTTGATCGCACGGAGGATCCGGGCAAAGTCCGAGCACGCCTCGTCCTGTCCCGATAAAGCCGATTGGTGCGATAGCCTTCCGAACAAATGGGCTTGGAAGCAGAGCGATTCATAAAAGCCCTAAAAAGAGCCAGTCCTAAATTGCTTAAAATGCGATTCACGGTACAGCTGGTTTATGGAAAGCAGTTCAAATTAATCACTTCTAAAGTGGACGCCAACTCGGTCGCGACCCCGCAGTCCAAAGCCGTTAAGCGGTTGGTGAGGCAGAACGACTGGTTAAAGTTGCGATCAGTTGTTGTAGCCAAGCAGCTGAAATGATCCCTAAAACTAAATTGGCAATCGCCGTTGCCCAAAACACGCCGATGTAACCGAATAGCGCTCGGCCAATTAACGCTAAAGGCAGGTAGACGAGAACGAGTCGCGCGATCGAAAGCCAGAGCGCGGGTATCGGGTGCCTGAGAGCATTAAAGCCATGCGTTGCCACCGTCATCATGCCCATGAATCCAATGGACAAAGGCACAATATGCAAAAAGGCCACGGCCACGGTCATTACCGCTGCGTCTTCATTGATCCCAGAAACAAAAAAGTCCGCACCAAACCACATAATCAGGGCGGCGGTTGCGCCCCAACTGATGCACCCGATATAACAGATCCGCAGGCTTAGATTGACGCGATCAACAAGACCAGCTGACCAGTTTTGTCCAACCAAGGGCACAACACTGGTTGAAATGCCAATCACGACCATACCGACGACCGACTCAATCCGGCTGGCGATCCCAAATCCTGCGATTACCTCATCACCAAACCCTGCGAGTAAATAGGTAACGAGGCCGAGGGTCACGGGTTGGATTAAATTTGTTGCAGCGGCCGGTAGACCAACCTGCAGAATTTGTTGGCAGTTCGAGCTGAATTGCTTCAGGGAGTGATACACGAGGCTAGCCTTAAAGAAATACCAATACGCGGCCAGCGCCAATTGCGCCAAGCCGCCGAAGACGAAAGCCCAACCGGCACCATTGAGGCCCATCGGCTTCATACCAAACCAGCCAAAAATTAAAACGGGGCCCACGAGCACCTGAATCACGGGTGCAATAGTCATGATGTAACCTGGAAAGGTCGGATTGCCATAGGCTCGAATCAAACCATTCGAGATCATTGCCAAACCCATAGCCGGAAAACCCAGCAGCCAAATACGGCTGTACTGAGTGCTTAGGCTGAGTACCTCGCCGCTGGCACCGAGGGTTGCGAGTACGGACTCAGAAAATAGATACAATCCGAAGGCGATCAAGACCGTTAAGACGGTCACGAGTAAATAACAGTGGGTGACGATTTCCGAGGTGCGTTGCCGGTCGCTTTGCCCCATGGCCTGAGCGATTAGGGAGGATGCGCCAACACCAATGCCTCGGGTAAACGCATTCAGCGCCATGGTTAATGGAAACATAAAGGCAATCGCCGCCAATGCGCTCGTGCCGATTTGGCCAATATAGTAAAGCTCGATCAGACTGCCCAAAGTCATCGCTAGAAAACCGAAAATCATGACGCTTGAAAGTTGCAGAACGTGCCGCCCGATCGAGCCCTCGGTGTAGCGGCTCTTTTGCATCACGGTGTTATTGGCAGACATCGGCACCCTTACTATCGGCGTCTAAAACAGGGGCTTGGGGCCGCCGTTATGTTTTGCAGCACACATTGGTGACCTGCACTAATGGAAGTCCCTGGATTTCATGCTGAAATCCTTTAAAAGGGGGCTTAAATCTTCTAAATGTCCGGCGACCACGTGAATGACCGAGCCTTTTCTTTCAAGGATACCTTTAACGCGAAGAAGTTGTCCCTTTAAAGTTTCTGCTCTGAACCGTTCTAATACCGTATTAAAAATAACCACATTAATATTGCCAGTATCATCTTCTAGGGTCATAAAAATAATACCGGAGGCCGTTGAAGGGCGCTGCCGCCCAGTGACCAAGCCCGCAACCTCAACAAATCGGCCGTGTCGAATACTGGGTAATTGTGTGGCTTCAAGTGTGCGCTTTAGCGCTTTGTTCTGAGGCCGGATAATGTTCATAGGATGCCGGCCTAGGGTGAACTTTAGGCTGTTATAGTCAGCTTTAATATCCTCGATTTCGGAAGGAGCGTTGAGCATTACCTCGTCACCAGATGCCCAGCCCAAAGGCTCAAACAATGGTGGGGGGGCTGCAAACCCGGTGGCTTGCCAATGGCTTTGATGGCGATGCCCTGAGAGCCTTAAGCAGGCGCCGGAATCGACCAGGCGGTCCAGATCTTTTTGGTCAAGCTGAGCCTTTTGTTTTAAGGCACCGAGACTCGTCCAGGACCCTGCTTCACGGCTCTGGATCAAGCGCTCAGCGCCGGCTTGGCTCAGGCCTTTAATATTTTGGAGCCCTAGGCGGATAGCGGGTTGATCGGCTGCCGATAAGGTTGGCGCGCTTTCTAAGGTGCTCTCCCAATAACTTGACTGCACGTCAACGGCCCGAACCTCGATCTGATGACGACGCGCATCTTGAATGAGCTGTGATGGGCTGTAGAACCCCATAGGTTGGCTATTGAGTAATCCGCAATAAAAGGCGGCGGGCTCATGGCATTTTAACCAGGCAGAAAGATAAACCAGCAATGCAAAGCTTGCAGCATGGGATTCTGGGAAACCGTAATCGCCAAATCCTTTAATTTGTTCAAATAAACGTTCAGCAAATGCGAGATCGTGTCCTCGATTAAGCATGCCTTGAATGAGTTTGTCGCCAAAGTGATTCAGGCCACCTTTACGCTTCCAGGCGGCCATCGCGCGGCGTAACTGATCGGCTTCCCCCGGTGTAAAGCCGGCGGCAACGACTGCAAGTTTGATCACCTGTTCTTGGAAAATAGGCACGCCTAATGTCCTTTCTAAAACAGATTTAACCGCGTCGTTGGCATAGGTAACAGGTTCACCGCCTTGGCGTCGTTTTAAATAAGGATGAACCATTTTACCTTGGATTGGACCGGGCCGAACAATCGCCACTTGAATAACCAGGTCGTAATAAGTGGCGGGTTGCAACCGGGGCAACATAGCCATCTGAGCTCTGGATTCGACTTGAAAAACCCCAATACTGTCACCGCGTTGGAGCATTTTGTAGGTCGCGCTATCTTCCTTTGGAATGCTCGCAACTGTCAGGGCTTGGGGCCTAATTTGATTGATCAAATCGATTGATTTTCTGATGGCGGTCAGCATCCCAAGGGCGAGTATATCTATTTTTAGCAGGCCCAGTGCTTCGAGGTCATTTTTATCCCACTGAATGATGGTCCGATCGGGCATAGCGGCATTTTCAATCGGTACAAGGCGGGATAAAGGGCCGCTTGAAATTACGAACCCTCCCACGTGTTGCGAGAGGTGTCTGGGGAAACCAAGTAGCGTCTCAACGAGGGCTATATAGTGATTGATAATGGGATTGTCGTGGTGCACCCCAGCCTCTTCGAATCGTTCAAGCAGGCTTGCTTTTTGATCCCACCAAGACAGTTTGCTAGCAATCTTTTCAATCAAAGATTGATCGAGGCCAAGCGCCTTTCCGACATCTCGGATGGCACTTTTCGGTCGGTAGGTGACGACGGTTGCGGCAAGGGCTGCTCGACTGCGGGTGTATTTTTTATATAAATACTGAATGACTTCTTCTCGGCGGGCATTCTCAAAGTCGACATCAATATCAGGTGGCTCATCGCGCTCCTTAGAGATAAAGCGTTCGAACAATAAGTTCGTTTGAGCTGGGTCGACCTCGGTAATTTCTAAGCAATAACAAACGGCACTGTTGGCGGCGGAGCCTCGACCCTGACATAAAATATCGCGTGATTTAGCAAACCGAACGATGTCGAAAACCGTCAGAAAGTAGTATTCATAATTCAGCTCGTTAATCAGGTCTAATTCTTTTTTGATTTGTACGGCAACCGTGTCGGGTATGCCTTGGGGCCAACGTTGATTCGCGCCGGACCAGGTTAAGCTCGACAGATAAGATGCGGGTGTTTGATGGGCTGGCACCAGCTCTTTAGGGTATTCATAGCGTAGTTCATCGAGTGAGAAGGTGCAGGTCGCCGCGATGTTGCGGGTATTGGTCAGCCATTGCTGAGGATAGAGTTCGGCCAATTCCGCGCGGGTTTTGAGATAACGCTCAGCATTGCTTTGTAATAATCGACCGGCAGATTGAACTGAGTGGCCATGTCGAATCGCGCAAAGGGTATCGAGTAACGGTTTCCGGTTGCTTGCATGCATTTGAATATCACCACAAGCAACAACCGGTAGCGTGTGGGCGGCCGCGATGGCTTGTAGACCCTGCGTTCGAACATGGTCGAAGCCGTCGAGCGCCCTTACAGCGCCAAGCCAAAGCTGCTCACCAAAGAGGGTTTTTAAGGCACTCGGACAACTGCCGGTTTCAAGAAGTTCTCGATGTTGGGGAATCCAGATTGCAACGAGATGGGCGGTTGAAGCCTTGAAGTCGTTCAGGCTGACCCGGTAGTGTCCTTTCTTAGATCGTCGTCGGGCTAAAGTAATGATATGGCAGAGTTCGCCATAGCCTTGTCGGTTCTTCGCGAGGAGGATGATCTTCGTGCCATCTTCTAAGGTTAGTTCGTTACCAATAATGAGTTTTAGCTGGCATCGTTTAGCAGCGATGTGGGCTTTGACAACACCGGCCATGGAGCATTCATCGGTAATTGCCAGCGCGGTATAGCCCAGTGCTGAGGCGCGTTCAACCAATTCCTCTGGGTGTGAGGCACCTCTTAAGAAAGTGAAGTTCGTTAAGCAATGCAGTTCTGCATATCCGGCGTAAGGTGAGTCAATCGAGGCAGATTGATGTAGGGCATTGGGCCTTAAGGGATGGACGTCGGGTGGCATCTGTTTCAGATTATTGTCTCGGGTGATTGCGGCTTGAATGGTTCAGTGTTGATTTTCTGGGTTATGGATTGGGTTCAACCGCATTCAGTGCAGGTTGATTGAGTCTCTGAGATTGACCCTCTGAGATTGACCCTCTGACATTGATCCTGGCAGATTGGGCTTTTCGGGCTAAGCCTTGAATGTCTGAATGATTAACCTGCATTGACTGCAGAGACGTTCTTAGAGGTCGTCCGAAAAAACTGTCAGAGAAAGGCTCTCCAAAAAATGCTGTCAGAAAAAGGTTGCCCGGAATAGGTTTTCCGAAAGAGGCTTTGCGAATGTTTGACATAAAAGGTACTGCACAATTGTTACTGTATAAATGTACAGTACTTTGAATGCAAAGCCAACCTGAAACCGACACAAAACTAAGAAAAATCCTTGGCGCGGGATTCGCCATGGTTGCGCAGTTTAATGGTGTCAGCGGTCAAAGGATCTTTGGTTGAGATGCCCGCTCGATTTGTTATATTGATGCCCTTTGGTGAAGGGGATCTATCCACTGCACCGTTTTGTTATGCGTCGGGCGATCACAGCAGAATTTGAGGGACCATGGCGAAACTTTACTTTTATTATTCATCCATGAATGCGGGCAAGTCGGCGTCTTTATTGCAGTCGAGTTACAACTATCAGGAACGAGGGCTGAACACTTTATTACTCTGCCCAGCGTGGGATGATCGTTATGGCGAAAACCAAATAACCTCCAGAATTGGGATCTCTGCGCCCGCAACGGGTTTCGAAAAAGGCGTGGATCTGTTCGAGCTGGTAACCCAGAAGCTCACCCAAAATGTAATTCATTGTGTCATGGTGGATGAGGCTCAATTTTTATCGAAGGCTCAGGTTTATCAATTGGGGCAGGTCTGCGATGAAATTGACATCCCGGTGCTTGCTTATGGATTGAGGACAGACTTTCAGGGTGAGCCGTTTGAAGGGAGCCAGTACCTGCTCGCTTGGGCGGATAACCTCAAAGAACTCAAAGCGATTTGTCACTGTGGCCGTAAAGCGACAATGGTTTTACGATTAGACGAGGCTGGGGATGTCATAACAGAAGGTGCTCAGGTTGCCATAGGGGGTAATGCCAACTACGTATCGGTTTGCCGGCGGCATTACTATTTGAGCTATCACAAACAACCATCAGCGTTTTCAAACTAAGCCATTCGAGGGTCATCAAGCCCGCGCCGAGCAGGCGGTTCAAGCACCATCAAGACGGATCCTGTCAGGCCCAGGCAGCTTCTTCTTAAAGCACATCGTTTCGTTAAGTCATCAAAGGACGCTTTATGGAAAACCAACAATGGCGTTTAACGTCGCGACCAGAAGGCCTTATTGGGCCAGAACATTTTGAGCGGGGGATGGAGGCTGTACCGGATCTCACAGCAGGACAAGTTCTGGTCAAAAACCTGTATTTGTCTTTTGATCCAACCCAACGAGGGTGGGTTAATGACACTGAAAGTTATATGCCGCCGGTTGCAATAGGTGACGTTATGCGGGCGGGTACAGTTGGGCAAGTGGTGTCGTCGGAGACACATGGCTTTTCTGCCGGTGATCTTGTGCAAGGACTGGGCGGTTGGCAAGAATACTTCGTCAGCGAGGCGGGCATTGGTCTGAGCAAGCTGCCGGCTGGTATCACGCCCCAGCAGGCCCTTGGGGTTTTTGGGACCACGGGGCTCACCGCGTACTTTGGCTTACTTGATTTAAGCGATCCGAAACCGGGGGATACCATTTTAGTGTCGGGTGCGGCCGGTGCGACCGGGCAAGTGGTTGGGCAAATCGGGAAAATCAAGGGTGCTCGGGTAATTGGTATTGCAGGGGGGGCAGAAAAATGCCGTTGGTTGGTCGAGGAGGCCGGGTTTGACGCGGCCATTGATTACAAGAATGAGTCGGTTGCTGCGGGTATTCAAAGGTTATGCCCTAATCGGATCAACATTTTCTTTGATAACGTTGGCGGTGAAATTCTCGAAGCTGCGTTAGATCATCTGGCTCAGAATGCGCGGGTCATCCTGTGTGGTGGCATTTCAGGTTACAACGCGGTGACGCCAGTGCCTGGTCCAAAAAACATTATGAACCTCGTGATCACGCGGTCACGGATGGAAGGCTTCATCGTAATTGATTATATGGGTCGAATGGCAGAGTTCCTGGCAGACATGGTCCCTTGGTACCAGTCCGGAAAAATCATTCACCTTGAAGATGTGCAAGAAGGCTTTGATGCCATTCCTGCGACTCTGCAGAGATTGTTTTCAGGGCAAAATCAGGGCAAACAGTTACTTCGTTTAGCGGATCCTGTTTAAGATGACCGCTTCGCTTGGCGCTGCAATTTGGGTCGATGCGGACGCTTGCCCAGTGCCCATAAAGGAAACTCTGTTTAAGGCGGCTGAGCGGACGGGGATCAAAGTAACCTTGATTGCCAATCATCCGATGCGGGTGCCGCCGGGCGATCATATTCACTTCATTCAGGTGCCTCAGGGTTTTGATGTTGCGGACCATCGATTAGTGCAAGAAGTTGCGCCCGGAGATTTGGTTGTCACCCAGGATATTCCGTTAGCGGCGGAACTGGTTGGATTGGGCGCCGAGGTGGTCAGTCCTCGGGGCGAGGTTTATTCGCCTGAGACGATTAAGGCACGGTTAACGATGCGGGATTTTATGGAGACTCTGCGTGCAAGCGGGGTTCAGAGCGAAGGACCCGCGCCGCTTTCCAACAAAGATCGCCAAAAATTCGCAGCAGTTTTAGACCGTTATTGTCACAAGCAGTATTTAAAATCACCCCGATGAGCCGAAGGCAAAAGGAGATCCAGGATGAAGATTGAAGCCGGACAAGTTGTGGTCATGGATTATAGAGTATTGGATGCAGCGGGCGAGGTGCTAGAGCACAACGCGCCGGGCGAGCCCATGGTGTATCTCCACGGTCATCGCAATATCCTACCGGCTCTTGAAGCTGCACTCGGTGGTAAAGGCGAAGGGGAGCAGCTCTCTGTAACCTTAACGCCAGAGCAAGCCTATGGCCCTCATCGAGAGGAAGCGGTTGATCGGGTGCCGATCAAGTATTTAATCAAGCCGCCAAGGCGGATTCAGCCTGGCAGTTTGGTCCGGGTAAATACGAAAGATGGTGCGCGCGATGCCGTGGTGGTAAAGGTGGGTCGGTTTAATGTTGATCTAGACAGTAATCATCCCTATGCGGGTAAAACCTTAACCTTTGAGCTTGAAATTCAAGCCGTGCGCGCGGCGACCGCGGATGAGCTCTCTCATGGCCACAGCCATGGTGTTGCTGGTAGCGCAAGTCACCACGACTAACAGTTGGTATTTAGGCTCATCGCCCTTGCCAAACCGGCGCTCTTTTTTCTGCAAAAGCACGGGGCCCCTCCAAAGCATCAGCACTCTCTCGTCTGAGTAGCTCTTCGGGGTAAGTCTTTTCAAAGGCTGCGGGCAGGGGATGCTCAAGCCCTTGCATCGCGCAGGCCTTTGTTGCACGAACCGCCAAAGGTGCGCAACGCAGAATGTCGTCCACATAGCCCTGGACTGTCTCGCGTAACTGGGCCTTGGGCACCACTTCGTTAATTAATCCGAGTTCGTAAGCGCGTTGCGCTGAAAAGTGCCGGCCTGTCAGCAGGTAACCCATGGCGGGTTTTAGACCGATCTGGCGGGGCAATCGATGAACCCCGGCACTGCCAGCGATCAAACCACGGGTTGGCTCGGGTAAGCCGAACATTGCGTGATCTGCGGCAATGATTAAATCGCATGCCATGGCGACTTCCAGCCCACCGCCCAGCGCATAGCCATTGACCATCGCAATGAGCGGTTTTGGGAACTGCCAGCGTGCAATAATATGGCGCGTATCTTCTTCAAAGGCTTTGATCTCAGCTAGTTGCGCAGTTGAAGCGGTTTTCAATAGCGCGCGAGCTTTGAGGTCGGCGCCTGCACAAAAGGCTTTGTCGCCGGCACCTGTGATCACGGCGAGCCAGATCTCATCATTGGTTTCGACGTCATCTAGATGCTGTGACAGTTGCCACCGCAATTCAGGATCTAGCGCATTTAAGCTGTTTGGACGATTTAGGGTAATCCACGCAACATGCTGTTCGACTGCGAGCGTTGTGGTGTTAGTTGTGATCATGATGGCGCTCCTGTGAGCGAGTATTAAGGCAGTGATTAACTGCTTGGTGGCTGCGAGACCGGTATTGATGGCGCGTAGTAGGGGAAGTCTGTTTGAGTGCTGGCCATCTTCAACAAACTTTTAAGAGATTGATATTGATTTAAGGTTTCGAGTTGTTTGATTGTCACCGTCATCATGCCGAAGTCGTCGTTGCTATTTCTTTGTAACGCTTGCGCGGGTGAAATCCATAGGCTTTCAGTCGTCTCGGCGCCATCGTGTCTGTGCAATTGTTTCAGCGGCGCTGCGGTTATAAAAAATCGTGTGTCAAATCGCCGCGGTCTGCCTGCTGGCGTGACCCAACGGTTGAAATAGTGGATCTGATCAATAGCAAGGGTTAACTGCTCGCGGGCGCAGAGCGCTTTGAGTGTCAAGGAGCCGTCGTGAATGTCGGCCCGCGCCTGATCCAGCGCCATATCTCGGGTATCTGCTAGCGCACCATCTTGCGTATACGCCAGTAAGATCCCGGATTCTTCGAAGGTCTCTCGAATCCCGGCGACCCAACAGGATTGCCAGGCTTCTCCGAGAGCTTTTTGCTGCCGACGTTGCGGCGCGCCGAAAGGACTGAAATAGTTGATGAGTTCAGGGTCCGCATCAGCTGCATCAATTTTACCGCCTGGAAAGACATACATACCGCCCGCAAAAACAGCGGCATTGGTTCGGCGCAGCATTAGAATTTCGTATTGCGGCGCTGCCGCTCGGGCAATAATGACCGTCGCGGCTGGCCGGATAGGCTGCTCAGTCATCGGCTTGAATCACAGCTTGTTGTGACAAGGAAGCGATCAAATCCGGTGCGAAATCAAACTCTTGCAGGATTGCTTTTGAATGTTGACCGAGTAAGGGCGCCGCTCGGGTGGGTCCGACTGGGGTTTTAGAGAACCGCATGGGAATTCCAACCGTTGTGTAGTCGCCGTGGGCTGCGTCGTTAATGGTCGGGAACAGGTTGATCGCTTGCGCTTGAGGATCCTGCGGGACCTCATGGAGGCCTAAGACGGGGCCCCAAATAAGGCCGGCAGCATCAAATATTTTGCCCCATTCATCGCGGCTTTTTGCCGCTAAAGCCTCGTCAACCCCCTGGGTAAGTTCGGGCATATGGTCGTATCGGCCCTTTGGAGTTGCGTATTTCTCTTCGGTGAGCCAGTGCTCAAGACCTAGCGCTCGACAGAAGTCCAGCCATTGCCCTGCACCCGGCATATTGAATACGACCCATTGGCCGTCCCCGCAGGGATATCGATTGGCCGTGGGCGTCAGCATGTTCGGTCGGGCGCGTCGCCGAACCGGCGCCGAATCCATGGCGGTTGTGGCATAATCAGAGGCCTGGGTCCAAACGGCCGTTTCGAACAACGAAGTCTCGATGGTCTGGCCTGTCCCTGATCGCTCCGCCTGCCTTAGTGCAGCGAGAATGCCTGCAACAAAGGCAAGGCCCGTGGTGTGATCGCCTTGTGCTGGTCGTGCTTGAGGCACAATGCCATCATCGCCCTCACGCATCGCGTCATAAAGACCGGATCGGCCAAAAAAAGCAGTAACATCGTACCCTGGGCGCCAAGCATCTGGTCCAGTTGTGCCATACCCTGTCAGGGTTGCGTGGACTAAAGTTGGATTAATTGCGAACAGTGTCTCCGGATCTAAATGGTATTTTTGTTGACGTTCAAGGAGCAGGTTGCACATAAAAATCTGGGCTTTGCTACACAAATGCTGAACGACCGAGATGCCCTCGGGTTGTGTAAGGTCCACGACGAGCGATTCTTTACCACGGTTATCGACATCAAATTGGAAGTCAAAGGTTTTTAAGGGGCTATCAATCTTCGGAGCGCGCCCCATATTGCGCATCGGGTCCCCGCTGGGAGGCTCAATCTTGATCACACGGGCGCCGAGGTCCGCCAAAATCGCACCGGCACTGGGCGATGCCATCCAATTATCGATTTCAATCACCAATATATCGTCGAGAGGGGAAACCACCTGTTGTACTCCTTAAATCAATCGAGGCCTCATAATAGGAGAGTGAGTAGCATTAGGAAAGCCATCACAGGAATTGGTTAACATTGGCAATACGACGTTTTGCGACTATTTTATTTTGGGTCCATGCTGTGCTGAACAAAGGCTACGACAAGGTCAACAGATCGACAGAGGAACAAGTTGTCACCAAAGAAAGCAGCACGTTCAACAGGGCATTTAGGATGAGCCTTGCGCTAGCCGGTGGCATTACAAATTGTGTCTAAACGTGCGTTGGTTGCAGGCTATTGTGGATTGAACCGGGTTAGAGGCTCAGCAACGCGTTTAAGGCTTGTAACAGACAGGCAGGCCGTGCAGAGAATGAACAAAGGCCGTTCGGTCCTCCCTGGGGCTCTGGTCGGTAGTGCCAGCATCAGCACCCTAAATTGACGGGGAGAGGCTAAAAATATCAGCGCAACAACAACCATGAAGAGTAAAAGATCCCAGCCTTTTTGTCGGATAGGCAACAGGAGGATGGTGTTGTTGAACGACCTCGGTAGGCTTAAATACGTTCAGTAGATAAAGCTCGCGAATAACAAATGAAAGGCGCTGGTGTGATTGGAGATCACTGAGTTGGGTTTGTGGGATAAAGCGCGAGGGCGGGAATACCCGCTTTCTGAAGTGAGTGATTAGAAAGCCTGCGTGCGACTCATGGGGCTCAGGGTAGTACCCCTCGGACGTCTTCTGAAAGCTACTGTTGGTTGCCTATCTCGAATCCAGGCTCGGTTACCTCGCGCCCATTAAGGGCGGTTCATGACACGTAGATATTTTAACTTCGTTTTACCCTTATTGTGCACGCGATGAAATACGCCGGCTTGCACGGTGACGATATCTTGAGCATTGACCTCGTAGAGCTCTTCTTGCTCGCCTTGGCCTTCATCAGGGTGTCTTAGATAAATTTCACCGGAACCTTGGGTGAAAAGAAAGATTTCATCTTGAAGAAGGTGCTTGTGTCCGGCGGTTTGTTTACCGGGGAAAAGGTGTGTACTACTGAGGAGCAGGTTTTCTCCAACATAATTATCCTTGACGGTGTAATTGTCGGTCTCTTTGCTGATGTGCCCACCAATATCGTCGAATTCATCTTTCATTGCTTGTTTCCTTCATTTTTAACGCTCTACTGGGCAATTCTGCCTAAAGACGCTTGAATATGATATCTGTCGAGACGAATCCCGGCTAATTAAATTAGAAATGATCGTGCTGAATCCTGGCCTGCGTTCTGAATCAGTCACGAATGGGCGCGTTTGGGTTGGCAAATCAGCTCGAAGCTCGGGCTGGTATACGAAATGGTGACCATTTTTGGACCATTCCTTGGCGGCATAAAAGACCTCAGACGATGCGTGATGCTGCCGACTCACACCCCAATGTCGACGGTTTAGCGTCAGGTTGGCGTCGGATGAAGATGAAAGTAAAGTTGGCGATCGTGTCGACTGGTGGCTGATAGCGCGCCATCTCTCGCAAAGGGGGTAAGGGTGGGCGGTTCGAAAGGTTCCACTACATCGCCCATGATTGTGACCCGCTCAATCACCCGTTCGCCGTCAAAGTCATTGAGCACAAAATGTTGCGTACAGCGGTTATCCCACATGCAAATCGTGCCGGGCTGCCATTGATAGCGAAGGGTAAAGCGCGGGCTCGCAACGAAACGCGTTAAGTAATTCAGTAACATGTCGCTTTCTGTCGCAGACATCTCGACAATGCGTCGTGTGAAATGTTCGTTTACATAGAGTACAGGAAGTCCGGTTTCAGGGTGAACCCGAACGACCGGGTGGATGGCGGTTTGTTCCGGGTGATTGTGCGGATGAGCGTCATGCAAAGCGCTCAGGCTTCGACACAAGGTCTGCATGGGTTCTGAAAGGGCCTTGTAGGCGAGATAGAGATTGGTCCACATAGTGTCGCCGCCCACCGCTGGGCATTGCAGCATATTCAATACTGACATTTTTGCAGGTTGTTGTTGAAACGTTATGTCGGTGTGCCATTCATCTGCGATACCGCCTTTGCTCGCGGTTAATCGAAAAATAGAAGCAGGCGTTTGCTCGTCCTTGCCGAGGTTAGGGTGGTCCTCGAGTTTGCCAAAATGGCGACCTAGGGTGACATGCTCATCGACAGAGAGGTTTTGTCCGGGAAAAAATAAAACCTGATGTTCGAGCAAGAGGGCTTGCACCTTTTGAATGTCTTCTGCGTTGGCTGCATTGAGCCGAATCCCTGTGATTTCTGCGCCCAAGGCGGCCGAGAGTCGTTTTGTGGACCAAGGATAAGAGGCTTGCGATGTCATAGACGGTTCCTCAGCGTGTGAGTTGCAAGAATAAACCAAGGCGGCTGTAAAGGAAATTCTTGGGCGCTGCGGTAGACTACCGAAACAACGTCGTCCCGCGTGGACTGGCCGCAAAGACATTAGACCGACACGGAACTAAAAAGGAGATGACTATGCAAGGACTTTGGCTATCAAAAGGATCCTGGGCGTTCAAATCGGACCTGCTTGATCCGGTTGTTGGCTTGGATGAGTCATTGGTTGCTGTCCAGGCTGCTGGAATTTGCGGAACCGATCTGGCGTTAGCTAAAGGATATTATGATTTCAATGGTATTCCCGGACATGAGTTTATTGGACGGGTTGTCTCGGGCGCGCTCACGGGGCAGCGAGTTGTTGCGGATATCAATTTAGGGTGTGGTCAATGCCTGCGTTGCCAAGCGGGCGTGCATCGACATTGCGCCGAGCGCGCCGTCATCGGCATTCACCAGCGTGCTGGTGCATTTGCGCAGTTTTTGTCGGTACCGGATAAAAATTTAATACCGGTGGATGATAGCTTGGGGGATGAGCTTGCTGTGCTGGCTGAACCGGTGGCAGCCGCGCTCGAAATAATTGAACAAATGCCAAAACCCTTGCCCAGTCGGGTACTCGTTATTGGAGCAGGACGGCTTGGGCTCTTAGTTGCGGAAGTGCTGGCAAGCTTTGATTGCGAGGTTACGGTATTGGTGCGCAGTTTAGAGCGAGCAGCCCACCTGCAAAATAAAACCATTCAGGTCGTGACCAGCATTGATTCGGAATCTTTTGGTTGGCTTGTGGACTGCTCCGGGTCGTCCTCTGGGCTTACAACGGCTTTACAGGCTGCCATGCCGCAAGCAATCTTGGTCTTGAAGAGCACTTTAACCGACGCCGCTGGGGTCGACTTGAGCCCCGTCATGGGGAAGGAGTTGACGGTATTAGGCTCGCGGTGCGGCCCCATGGACAAGGCGCTGGCTTGGTTGGGTGCGGGTCATTTGCAAGCACCTAAATTGGCTTACTATCGGTTTTCGGCGATCGAGTCGGCCTTGGCAGCGGCAAAAGAACCAGCCATTTTTAAAGTGTTGCTCGAGCCGGATAAGCCTAGTCTGCTAGCCTGATCAATTGCAGCGGCGTGCCACCACCCGCGGCATCGAGCACGATATAGCGGAAAAAGCGATTCGCTTCTGAGTCGATACTGGCCGGTCCGGCGAGGACGGTTTTGCTCTCGGGTTCTGTGATAGTGAGGGTGAACGTGTCTTGGGCTAGTCCAAACTGCCCGGTAACCAGCGGCACGATATTATTTCCTATCGGATTGCTGTTTTCCAAATTTGCATCACTTTTGATCACATAGACGTCGACTTGAGCGATTGAGGGTGCTGCATGCAAGATCGATAGGCGAGACTCGGTCGCAATGGGTCTGCGTTCTTCCGTGGCAATAGCTGCTGATACGGTATCACCTAAGCCGCTGACCGCGAGCATATGGTACTGATTCTTTTCTAGCGTAAACGCATCACTATAAAGTACCGCATTGGGGTCGTTGGCAGTCGTTGCTGTAAAAACAACGCTGCCGATTGCGCTGTTGAAGTAAGTCGATACATCCGAAAACAAGAGGTCCTCAGCGACCAAAGACTGTTGCGTAATCTCGATCTCAACCTCAGTGTCCGCCGGCGACGTCGCTAAGAGAAAGAGCGTCACATCGCTAACGATGTCGGTTATGGCGTTGGACGACCGCTCAAATAGATTGCCATCAACGGTTAACTGAGCGCTAGCGGCTGGAGTCGTTATGCTTAACTGCGGCGTGGCCAAAAGCGATAGTCCTGCAGCGTCAGAATCGCTCTCATCATCGTCGTCAACAATAATAGTCAGTTGGTTACTTTCTTGGTAATTGAGTGTCGCGATCTGCAGAAAAATCTGGTCGCTAGCATCGGTAATAACGACGGCGGTTGCATCACCGTCCGCGGTATTAATGGCGTTTACGATGCCTTCAACACTGGCGCTGGCCGCTTCAATTAAAATTTCTGTGCTTGTTTCCCCATTGATCATGGTTAACGTTCCGGTGCCAATGATCGTGGTGGTGGCCTCAAAACCATTTGTGGTTTGGTAGATTTCTGGAATGGCGAGCTGCTGGACTGAGACACGATAGCTGCCTGAGTTAGCAGCCACGTCGGCATTTAGACTGACGATGCTTGGCGTAGATGAGCGGGCAGATCTTTGATACAGGTCAATGGCAGTTTGATCGGGCACGGCGTTTAAAATGCGCACGCTGGCGGTGAACGTTTCGTTGGGGAAGTCAAAGGTGCCGCTAGGGGTGACGTACAGGCCCTGTATCGGACTTTGGGTTGTGCTCGGACCGAAGGTGTCAAACAACATGATGATGGGGCGTATTCCAGTGGTTACTGGGAATTCGTTAGACGTCCATAGAATATCGCCATCTGGATTAGTTGCTTGAATCGAAAGGGTGTCGGTGCTTTCCACTGTGATGGCTTCGCTGATTGTGCCTGACTCGATTACCAGTTCAGCAATTGGAGTTTCGGACGCGGTTGAATCAATAATAGTCAGTGAAATGGCATTGTTCAGGGCGCCTGCGGCGTTGGCGATTCGCAGCGTGGTTGAGGTGTCCGTCTCGGTAGGCACTGAGGTGTCCTCAAGGACTTCAATCACGGAAAGATTTGCAAGCGTCCCTGTGAGGATCAATGTCTTGAGTTGGTCCTGAGGAACCGAAATGGATAATGTTGTAATGACCTCTAATTGATTATCGTTAACATAGCTGATCTTGGTGTCCCGCTCTAAGCCAGGAATTACCGAATTGATGCTACTGAACTGGCCAAACGGCGTATTGCCGATGGATTGAGTGCCAAACTCAACGATCAAGGAAGGTGCATCGGTTACCGCATTGACATAGCGGATGGCGCCAGATGGGCTAGGCGCGAACTTGTCATAGCCGGGGTCTTCGCCACAACCGGTTATCACAAAAAAACAGGCTAGGTAGGCGGTCAAAAAGAGCGTGCGTTTCATAGCGTGGGGATTATCCTGAGATGACGGTTGATTATAAGAAAAGTTTAACAGCTGCTAGGAGTATTCTAACCGAAAGCGCAGCTTTGTGGGGCTAACTCCGCGCTCTAAATGCGATGATGCCAGCCGTGACGGCAACGTTTAAAGACTCGACGCCGTTTTGCATCGGAATCATGATCTGCTGGTCACAGGCATCTAAAGCCGCATTCGACAAGCCTTCGCTTTCGTTACCGAGTAAAAAGACCTTACGATGAAACTCGTCAGCGCAGGACACGGTCTTTAGCCCTCGACCGGTAAGGCCTAAAAGTTTGAACTGAGCGCTTTTAAGCGATCTAATCGCATCCTCAACGGTGGCACAGCTGAGGATCCTGGCTTTCGATATACAACCGGCGCTGGCCTTATAAACCAATGGATCTAAACGGGCGCAGCCTTTTTGGGGTAGCACCAGACCTTGCATGGTGGAGGCGGCAAGGCTGCGAATGATCATGCCGAGGTTCTGAGGGTTGGTAATTCCATCTAGCAGCAACAGTTCACAGTCTGTTGCCGCCAAATTATGCTCGGTATCGGCTAGAAACGCATCCAGTTGTTGGTGATGGGGGGTTGCAACGTCGAGTGCAATGCCCTGATCTTGGCGACCATTTTTGGAGATGCGAGAGAGCGCCTGCTTGTCGTGCATTTTAATGGGAATCGAGCGCTGCTCGCACATTGAAAGAATCTCATTGATGGCAGGCCCAGGACGGTTCGAGTGTGCTAGGTGCACCCGGTAGATCACAATAGATGGGTCGCCCAAAATCTCGAGGGCGGTATTTCTACCAAACA
>JAQWWC010000002.1 GCA_029249645.1 Pseudomonadales bacterium | reverse complement strand
ATGTGCGCAGCATGACAAAAATAGAAAGCGATGCCCTGACCCCAGCCTGCCGGCATCGGCTTACCCCAGCCTGCCTTTGTCGCAGCGAGCTGAATCACGTCAATCGCGCGGCCTGTATTTAAGGCATTAATATTGCCATCGCTCAACCATCGGCGCTTGCCCATCAACTCAACCAGAAACTCGACATGGTCTCGCCCCGCCAGCACCGAAAGTTCATGCAAGAAACTTTGCTCAACGAACGCGTTCGTATTCGCACCCGGCGCACGCCAGGCCCCACAATGCGTCTTAATATCAATCAAGCTTTGTGTGACCCGGGCATTGGGCAATGCGGTCATAGAGAACTCGTTGCCCCACAAACCCGAACCGATAACGGCTTTCCCCTGATGGGCGAAGCCAATGTAGTGTTGATCCCACGCAACCAATTTGCCTTCAGGACTGACCGCCGCCTTCATGTTTTCAAAGCCACCCACTCGAAAGAAGTCTTGATGGATATCGTCCGTTCGAGTCCAGGTCAGCTTTACAGGACCCTCGGTCCGCGCCGCGATCGCCATCGCCTCTGCCACAAAATCATGGACCGCGCGCCGGCCAAAGCCCCCGCCCATTCGGGTCATGTTAACCGTGACTTGCTCTTCAGACAGGCCCAACAAGTTTTTTGCAATCTCTTTAACCTGTCCCGGAAACTGACTCGGCACCCAAACTTCCATTCGCGGCGCATCGCTTGTCGTGCCAGCGCTGTAGTGAACCGTACAATTCATCGGTTCCATGCAGACGTGCGCGACATAGGGAAATTCATAGAAGGCTTCTAGCACCTTGTTATTGGGGTCAGCCATAGGCGTCTCAACCGGGTGATCTCGTTTAACCTCACCCCCTGAGGTTCCTGCAAGCCTTCGCGCCTCGATTTTCATCTCTGGCCAGCTGTCGGTCGACGCCTCAGACTCATCCCAATCAACCAAAAGCTGGGACTTGGCGTTCAGCACAGACCATGTGTCTTCACCCACAATTGCAACACCCCCTTGCAATGCGGCGAGGCCATCCAAAAACGACATACTGGATTGCCCGGTGCGCGCATCCGGCGCCAGGATGAAGGCGTCTATGACACCCGGCAGAGCTCTAATCGCTTGCTCATTAAACTTGATCGCAGTCCCGCCCAATCGCGGACACCGCGCGTAGGCCGCGTAGCGCATATTTGGCACGTCGACATCAATTCCAAATTGCGACTGCCCGAGCACAATCCCGAGGTTATCAACACCTCCCACGGCCGTGCCGATAATGGTGTACGCTTTGGGATCTTTAAAGGACAGCGTCGCCGGGTCCGGTACTGGCTGGCGCACTGCCAGCGCGGCCAACGCACCAAAACTCAAACGCTCGCCCGACAGATGGATCACTTGACTGTCTTTGGCCTCGAGTTCGGCGCGATCTACCTCTAAGGCCTCAGATGCCGCCCCAATCAACATCTCTCTTGCCGAGGCCCCCATCGTCCGCATCGAATCAAAATTTCTTGGGATCGAGGTTGAGCCGCCCGCCCCTTGCAGGCCATAACGCGCCGAATCGACATCCGCGGTCAGAACGGTAATATCATCCCAACTCGCGCCCATTTCTTCAGCGATAATCATCGGTAGCGCGGTTTTGATACCTTGACCCATCTCAGGCACCGAGGAGTAGATCGTAATCTCCCCAGAGGATGAAATTTGCACCCAGGCATTGAGTTCTTTCGATCCAACCAAGGTTCCGAGCTCTTCTGCTAGCGCCGTTCCGCTAAGCGTTATTTCAAGCATTAAGCCGCCCGATGTAAGCGCCGAGGCTTTTAAGAAATGTCTTCGCGTTAACAGGTTATTCATGCCTCAGCCTCCCCTTCAACAGCGCTGTTTCCCGCAGCCGCGTGTATCGCGCGCCGAATACGAACGTAAGTGCCACAGCGACAATAGTTGCCCGCCATTGCTGTATCGATGTCGGCATCCGTCGGCGTTGGGTTCACTGCCAGCATCGCAGCTGCGCTCATAATTTGACCGGCCTGGCAATAACCGCATTGGGGGACATCCTCTTCAACCCAAGCAGACTGCAGGGGGTGTAACAATCCGTTCTTAGCCAAACCTTCGATCGTTGTAATCGGACCACTGACCGCGCTGACGGGCAAAACGCATGATCGAATTGCCACACCGTTAATGTGAACAGTGCAAGCGCCGCACTGCGCAATGCCGCAGCCGTACTTCGTACCTTTCAACTTTAATTGATCTCTCAAGATCCATAACAGCGGTTTATCGGGCTCCGACGTCGTCGTGTGCGACTCGCCGTTTACTATAAGTTGATATGTTTGCATTCTGTACTCCTGCTTCAAACGATCTAATCTTCGAATTTAAGGTCACCAGTTAGTGCGAAACGCTTGCACCGTTGGCTAGACTTTCACGACGCTCAAAATACTTAGGGGCGTAAATAAGGGCAGCAGACGCGCTCTAGTCGCTCCCGCACCCTATCAAACTAAGCTTCTGGTTCGCCAGTCGCAGGCAGCGGTTTCAGCGACACGTCATCACGCAAGCCTATATTTAGGCGCGACGCCCCCATATCGGTGCGGATCAGGGGATTGCCTACGCCTTGCAGAATCCACCCCGACCTGAGGCAACCGTCCAATCTGAGATCCATCGCCAATTCAATAGACCTCGCAAAGCGATCGCTGATTATACGGGGATGCTCAAGATTAAACGAGGCCGTAAAAGATCGAGACGGCATTGCAAGAAGCTTTTCTCATTCGGCAGTTTCATAACGTTGTTTTGGCCGTGGGCCGCGACCAAGGCCCTTGCGTGCGGGCTAAATCGATCGCTGGATCGCATCGGAAGCGCGACGGCAATCAAATCAGAACCTGTGGCTCGGACTGAATATCGACCTAGTCAGCTTGCATCCCAAGCTTTGCTTAAGTCTTATAGCGGGTTTCAAGAACAACGACGCGACGCGGGCTGGCCTGCGTATCAGCAAATCGATTGACGTCCTCGGCGATCAATCGGGCACCGGCCTTTGATGCAAAAAACCGAGTTTCAAGATCCTCAATCGACTCAAAACCGCACAGCGCAAAGCCGTCCCAAGCAGGTCCCTTAAACCGGTGCAGCACACTCAACTGCGCGTAATTACTCATCGCCAGATGGATCGATAATGCCAGGGGCGCATGCTCATCGCGCCAATGTTCGTCAGCCGCATCATGACCTAACTGCGGGTTTGCCACCATGGTAAAAACCCCTATTGCGCCGGGCTGTGGCCCAACAGGTATCAAAGTATCTCTTGCCTTCATCACACGTCGATCCACTCGGTACGCACCAACATCCGCAACCGACAAAAGAGCCGTTAAATCCGAATGAGTTGTGCAGAGCAGCGAGGCAAAGGGCTGATGATGCAGCCGATCCTTAACGTCCTCATACAAACAACCGCCGTAGCTTTGCGCAGCTTGCCTTGCCACGCGCTTGTCACTGAATGCGAAACACAGTTCTATGGTCATGTAGAGCATCCTAACCTTCGCCTAAAAATTAGCAATGGCGGGCGCGCTTGATTTTCAAACTGCCCAGCACGCGCGCCTCATAACTGTGTATAGACGACACCTGCCGAACGTGCAAATTGTTAGAGCAAGGGTCGAAAATCAATAGCAAGCACTTTAAACATCGCAAGCCAATATCGGCCCAGGGAGCCAGTCACTGGCGGATTAAAACACGATCAAAAAGCTTCAATCATTCTCAGTGTACCGAAAAAGCCACTGGCTTAATCTGTCATTGCCCCTAAGTCATCGCGAGTTCAAGCATCGCCGCAGCACTGATCTATGCTCAAGAACTGCTGGGCGAAACCTCAATCAGCCTCATAAGGCTTCTAACCGATTCGGACTTGCGCTTGATAGGCTACCCGAGCCGCCTCGGAGCAGCACCACTGCTGAGCAATCTAGTCATCCCATGTCCGCAGCAGCGCCGAAAGCCCTAAGCGAACCGATATCAAACTGCATGAAAACCCAGAGAATCGTTGCACCTGACGTGCGCCTTAATCCCGCAATTCGTCATCAAAATGCTTCTTAGCCTGGGAAAACGTCACCGGGCATCTTGGTTCAGAACGCGCTCTTAAGGTCAGCAGCACACCCCAACACAACGCCAGACCGATGCACCCACCGTCGGCATTGGAGGCACCCTGCAATGCCTGAGTGAGTCGCTCAGCAAACGTCTTATAAAATGTCTGCACTTGAAAACTGACCCTTCACAAGGGTGCTCAGGATCCGGAGAGATCGCCATCTTAACGTGAAGTTACTCGTTATGGCGTTACGGGTTTAATGAAAACCACAACCCGGCGGTTCTTCGCCTGATTGATTCGAATCGGTTCACCTTTGGCGGTACGGT
>JAQWWC010000001.1 GCA_029249645.1 Pseudomonadales bacterium | reverse complement strand
GGTGTGAGTGCGTTTTCCAAAGCAGGTCTAATTGTTTTTGCATGGCCCGGTAGGCTTGTTTAAGAATTTTAAGATCACTATCTCCGCGCGTGTAGAGGTAGGTTTCGGGCAATAACCATCCCTCCAAAGGGTTCGCGGTGCCGGTGACGGCAACCGCCAATTCAGTTTCAGTCATCCTGTTTGTGACGGGCCTTAATCCTTCCGCCGCCTCCAGTTGGGTTCGCCATTGCGCAAGGGTCCAACCTTCTGGAAAAGTCAGCTTGCGGGTATAAGCTTGTCCTGAGCGGAGTTGCTCAAAGAACGCGAGGACCTTGGCGCCCGGTTTTACTTGGTATTCGCCAGCTTTAATTGGGGCGTCGCTGCCAAAAAAGCGGTCGAGTAAACGAAGTTGCCACAGAGGTTGCTTTAACTGGCCCGCCTTAATGAGCTGTTGTCCAAGCCGGATAATATTGCTCCCGGGCTCAACCATAATAAGCGTGGGCTCGTTAATCGATAGCCTTTGTTCGCTCAAGCGCTCGAGCCAAAAAAAGCTCAGTACAATACCGATCCCTAAAAGCGGGATTGTCCAGAGGGGTTTACCGATCATTTTGCCGCCATGATCCACAAGCCGTTGGCCCGTGGATGCCTTAAACTACTGGTCAAAGGTTTTAAAAATGACGGTGCCATTGGTGCCACCAAACCCAAAAGAATTGCTCAGTACCGCATTAATGGGACGTTGTTGGGCAATTTTAGGGACATAGTTTAGATCACATTCGGGATCTGGATGATCCAAGTTAATAGTTGGTGGCGCAATATTGGTTTCGAGCGCCTTGATCGCAAGCACCGCTTCGATTGCGCCGGCTGCACCCAAGGCGTGGCCGATCATGGACTTGGTTGAGCTGACACATAATTTGAAAGCGTGGTCTTTAAAGACTGTTTTGATGGCCTGTGTTTCGGCAATGTCGCCCAAGGGCGTCGAGGTCCCATGGGCATTGATGTAATCGATTGCACTCGGGGCGAGACCTGCATCGTTTAATGCCGTTGTCATTGCGCGTGCGGCGCCAGCGCCATTTTCAGCAGGTT
Source organism: Pseudomonadales bacterium (assembly GCA_029249645.1). Lineage (GTDB taxonomy): Bacteria > Pseudomonadota > Gammaproteobacteria > Pseudomonadales > Azotimanducaceae > UBA9926. Next base: position 4,171 of record JAQWWC010000001.1, on the reverse strand, counting down.
GCGTCATGTGCGCAGCATCCGCACTCATACCAAAGCCTGCCAGCTCACAATAGATTTTTGCCCCGCGCGCTTTAGCATGCTCGAACGCTTCTAGCACGATAACGGCGGCGCCATCGCTCAAGACAAAACCATCACGGTCTCGATCCCAGGGACGGCTTGCCGCCTCTGGCGCATCATTTCGGGTGCTCAAGGCTTTCATCGAGGCAAAGCCGGCCATCGTCGTTGGCGAGGTTGCCCGTTCTGCGCCCCCTGCGAGCATCACATCGGCATCGCCGTATTGGATCATTCGAGCGGCCAGCCCAATGTTGTGGGTCCCGGTCGTGCAGGCCGTGGTGACCGCGATATTCGGCCCAAGAAAGCCATACTTTATAGATAGGTGCCCAGCGACCATATTGATAATCGAGGATGGCACGAAGAAAGGCGAAACTTTTTGGGGCCCTTTTGCTTGAAGCACTTCATGGCAGGTCTCGATGGTGACAATACCGCCAATCCCTGAGCCTACCGCGACGCCGATGCGTTCGAGGTTAAGACGGTCTGGGTCTAGCCCCGCATCCGCGACAGCTTGGATGCCTGCGACCAATCCGTATTGAATAAAGCCATCCATACGGCGAGCTTCTTTCCTTGGGATATAGGGCTCAAGATCAAACTCAGGGACATTACCGCCAAATCGAACGGCAAAGCCCTCTGTGTTAAAGCTTTCTATTGAGCCGATGCCGCTCATCCCGGCCGTAATGGCCTCCCAGCTCGACGTAGCTGTCACGCCAAGGGGACTGAGCACGCCGAGGCCTGTTACGACGACGCGCCTAGTCATAGAGATCGCTCATCGCGTAAGCGCTGTAATCTTTATGCATGGGAATATCAGCGCAGCTGATGCGGCATTCGCCCGACCAACTGCGTGCCAGGTAGGGGATTTAGGTGTGGGCTTCGATATAGTTGACCGCTTCCTTAACGGTTGTGATTTTCTCGGCTTCTTCATCAGGAATCTCTGTCTCGAACTCTTCTTCCAGAGCCATTACCAGTTCAACGGTATCGAGAGAATCTGCACCCAGGTCTTCTACAAACGATGCTTCCAGAGTGACTTCGTTCTCCTTGACACCTAATTGCTCACAAACCAGCTTAGTAACGCGTTCTACGATCGTGCTCATGCTTTGGTACTCTCCTAAGATTATGCAGCAGTGCTGCGATAGTTTAATGAAACGAAAGACGGCTTTAAAGGCTTATTTGCCGTCTGCGCTGAAGGCTCTTCCATGCCGTGGGGTGTCAGCCCATATACAAACCGCCGTTGATTGCGATCGTCTCGCCAGTGATGTAGCCGGCTGCATCGCTACTCAAAAATTGCACCAAGGCCGCCACCTCTTTTGGTTGGCCAAGTCGAGCTGCAGGGATTCGTTCAAGCATTTTCGTTTGTTGATCAGGCGACAGCGCGTCGGTCATATCGGTCGCAATGAAACCCGGCGCAATGGCGTTAACAGTGATGTTGCGACTCGCAAGCTCTGCGCCAAGGGCGCGGGTGAAGCCCTCTAGCCCAGCTTTAGCAGCTGCGTAATTTACTTGCCCTGGATTCCCCATTCGCCCAACGACTGAGCTGATATTAATAATACGGCCGAATTTCGCTTTCATCATGCCTCGCATAAAGGACTGCGTCAGATGAAAAACGCCGTTCAAATTGGTGTTGATCACAGCATTCCATTCTGCTGGCTTCATGCGCATTGCTAGGTTGTCTTGAGTGATGCCGGCATTGTTAACGAGGATGAGCGGTGCGTCGTGATCGGCTTTGAGCGCAGTTGTAAAAGCATCAATCGATGATTGGTCGCCTAAATTGAGCACGTAACCTTGCCCCTGACCCGCCATTCGCTGACTAAATTGCTCCGCGCCGGCCTCTGTGGTTGCTGTGCCTACGACATAATAACCCGCGTGTACCAAGGTCTCAGCAATCGCAAGGCCAATGCCCCGGGATGCGCCGGTGACGACCGCTGTCGCCCTCATGATTGTGAAGCTCGAAGTGCTGCAATACTCGCTACGCTATCAAGATTGGCTGCCGTCATCGTTCTTTCGATGCGCTTGTTCAAGCCTGTGAGCACTTTACCTGGGCCACACTCAACAACCTGAGTGACACCCGCTTCCGATAAATATTGAATTGATTCGGTCCAGCGGACGGCGCTATAGAGTTGGGTTACGAGATTCGATTTGATCGAGTCGATATCGCTGCAAGGCTCGGCCAAGACATTCTGAACTACGTCGATTGTGGGCGGCATGAATTTTACGTCATCGAGGGTGGCTCGCAAATCGTCGGCTGCTGGACGCATGAGCTCACTGTGAAATGGCGCGCTAACATTTAAGGCGATCGCACGCTTAGCGCCGGCCGTTTGGCAGAGCGCAATCGCCCTATCAAGAGCTGCTTGGGTGCCCGATATCACGACTTGACCTGGGGCATTCAAATTGGCTGGCTGAACACTGCCAGATTCGACCTCGAGGGTTGCCTGGCGACAGGCGATTAAGATTTTGTCATCGTCCAATCCCATCACCGCGGCCATCCCACCTGCTCCCAATGGGACCGCGGCCTGCATTAATTGGCCTCTTTTTTGGACAACACAAACGGCATCTTTGAGCGTTAAGACGCCACTGGCAACCAATGCACTATATTCCCCCAAACTATGGCCAGCGACGAAATCGGCGCTACCGCCGGCTTCAGCCCACAGTCGCCACAGGGCGATACTCGCGGTTAGTAAAGCAGGCTGGGTGAACTCTGTCTGGTTGAGTTGCTCGAGCGGACCCTGCTGAACTAAATCCCACAAGTCATAGCCAAGGGCTTCGGAAGCTTCTACAAACGTTTGAGAGACAGCATCAGCACTTTCGCTGAGCATTCCCTGCGCCTGCGACCCTTGGCCGGGGAACAAAAAAGCGGTTTTCATCGATTTGATCTCTTAATCAAAGCTGTAACGGGCGGGATCAAGCCAATCTAAGCCCCTGCCCCAGCAGATTAATCTTCGTCTGATGTCGTATGGATCACTTTCTTGCCGCGATAAAAACCATCAGCGGTAACGTGATGACGACGATGGGTTTCCCCAGTGGTCGAATCCTCAGATAGAGTTGGTCCCTTGAGGCTATCGTGAGCGCGGCGCATGCCTCGCTTTGAGCGCGATACTTTGTCTTGTTGAACGGCCATAATTGGCTCCTAGTCAGTTAATCTTTTTCGGTTAAACGTTTTAGTCCAGCAAAGGGGCGTTGACGCCCTTCTTCAATCTCGTCTTCAATTTCTTCGTCAACGTCACCCTCAGCCTGATTTGAATTCGGTGCAACCTCTACAAGCTCGGGTATTTCAAAAGCAGGGTTACAGTCCTCATGTTTTGGTGACATTGGCAGCGCCAGTAGCAGTTGATCTTCAATAATGTCCGCGGTATCAACTAGGTCGCCATCGGTTAATAAACTGTCCTGATCACTTCGTAGTTGTTCGATTACCTTTTTATGGCCCGCCAAGATCATCTCTATCTCACAGCCGCTACGCAAAGAAACAGGCTCTAGACAGCGTTGACAACGCCATTGCTGCTCAAAGTGCGCCTCACCTATTACCAAGGTCCTGCCTGGGCCATCACTGCTAAATCGTAACCTTACCATCACGGAGTCTGGCACACGTGCGTTATCCAGATCGTTATCGAGCAAGGCATCTGCTAGGCGCGCCAACCGACTTATCGGCAGAAAACCCTCGAAAACAGCTTCTTCTACTCCGGCTTGAGGGAAACGAATACGCTTGGGTAAGGCCTCTGTTAACATACGGAGCGCATCTTAGGCATCTCTTCTGTGGCTGTCAAAACATTCTTGGAGACAATGGTATGAAGAAAAACCAAGAAATTGAAGGGAATTCGGCGCTGGTGCTGGCGTCCGAATCAAGCGCCCGTCGATTAATCTTGATGAGGCTCAAGCTCGTCTTTGATGTGATTGCACCAGATTTTGACGAAATGGCTCAGCCAGGCGTTGCCCCTGCTGAGGTCGCCTTGATCAATGCGAGAGGTAAAGCGGGCTCCGTTGCTTCAAAGTTGGCCGGCAGGCCAAACGCAAACGCCATCATCATTGGCTCGGACCAAGTGTGTTGCATGGACTCGGGAATGGTTCTGCACAAGCCGGGTTCGGTTGATCGAGCGATTGATCAATTGGCACAGGCATCAGATCAATG